>JAGBTT010000032.1 GCA_017631175.1 Bacteroidales bacterium | reverse complement strand
CCGATTATTAGTGCAAGTGAAAGTGTAGTGTTCTTGTAAGAATAATCAGTATCAATATTTATGTCTAACAACTAAAATCAACACTATGAAAAGGAACTTACTGTTGATGATGACCCTGCTCTTTGCGAGTATCGGTCTTGCTACGGCTCAGTCGTTCACAGTTACTGGAACAGTCGTAGCTGACGAGGATGGAACTCCTATCGTCGGTGCCTATGCGGTTGTCAGCGGAACAACTCTTGGTGCTATGACAGACGTGGATGGACACTTCTCGATTTCCGGAGTGCCGGCAGATGCCAAGCAGCTTGTTGTCTCATTGCTGGGAATGAGCACTGAAGCTGTAGAGATTTCAAAAGCTCCGATGACTATCAGAATGCATCAGGACGTTACGGTTCTGGAAGGTACAATCGTAACAGCTCTCGGCATTTCCCGCTCTGAGAAAGCTATCGGCTATGCTGCAACTAAGGTTGACGGCGACGATATCGCGGCAAGCAGAAATGCAAATGCTCTTGATGCGCTTTCAGGAAAGGTGGCAGGTCTTACAATTCAGGCGACCTCTTCTGACCCTGGTTCGGCAAATTCAGTTACAATACGAGGCTTCAGCTCGATCAACAGCAGCAACCAGCCTCTTTATGTGGTGGATGGAGTTCCTCTGCAGAATGGCGCACTGACCACTCAGGGACATACCATTTCAACCGGAGGTGTTGCCAATATCGCACCGGATGACATCGAGTCGATGACAGTCCTCAAGGGAGCGGCCGCGACTGCTCTTTACGGAAGCCGTGCATCCAACGGTGTGATCGTCATCACAACCAAGTCTGGTTCGCGCGAAGGCGGAAAGAACTTCACGCTCTCATATAACGGCGGCATGCAGATACGTCAGGTGTCTCTTCTCCCGGACATGCAGAACAAGTGGGGACAGGGATGGAACGGAGCCCAGACATACATCGAGAACGGATCATGGGGTCCTGCATTCGACGGATCTCTCCAGGTTTACGGACCTATCTGGAACAATTCTCAGAAGTATCATACATATGATTCAAAGGTTAACAATGTAAAGGACTTCTTCGACCTTGGCATCTCGCATAACCATAATGTATCGCTCAGCGGAGTTTCGAAGGATCAGAGCATGACATATTTCATCTCTTATTCGCATACTTCGGACAACGGTATCATTCCTACAGATGCTGATACCTACAAGAGAAACACCATCAGCATGAGGAACAGCTTCGATGCCGCTAAGTGGCTCAAGGTAAGCTCGTCTTTCAATTTCGCAAACTCATCGACAGATGTAGTCGGATCATATCAGGGTACTTCAGTGATTGACGGACTCATGGAGATGCCTAGAGACATGTCTATAGTTGACCTCAAGGACCTTTCGGATCCGTTCAACACGCCTGAGGCATATCTTACGCCTTACGGTATCACAAACCCATATTGGGCGATTGCCAACAACTACAACCACACAGACAGCAAGCAGCTGTTCGGAAAGGTTCAGGCTGACTTCAAGCCGTTCGACTTCCTTACATTCACATACAGGTTCGGTTTCGATTATATGGATTTCGACTACAAGAACGGAACTCCTCAGATCGAACTCGACGATGCCCTTATAAATGAAGACTACGGATATGCTCCGTCAGAAATGAATGGAAACGGTTCTGTGTACAACAGATATTCGCGTTCATACGACCTTAACCATGACTTCATGGTGAATTTCAACAAGACATTTGCTGATAAGCTCGATGTCAATGTCATTGCAGGCGTGAACATGTGGGAAAGAGCAAGCACCTATATGGACGGATCGACTCTCGACCTTACCTTCCATACAGGCTTCTGGGATCTGAGCAACGGTTCTACAAAGGATGTGATCTCTGAATCTCAGAGCAAGCGCAGGCTTATCGGTCTGTTCGGAGACGTAACTGTAGGATGGGACAACATGATTTTCCTTAACCTTACAGCGCGCAACGACTGGTCTTCGACCCTTCCTATGGGCAATAATGACTATTTCTATCCAGGTGCTACACTCAGCTGGGTATTCACCGAGCTCTTCCCTAATGATGTTCTTACATTCGGTAAGGCACGTCTGGCTTACGGAAAGACCGGTAATGACGCTCCTGTCTACAAGACAAGCGCAAACTTCACTCAGGGCTTTGCGAACGGCTACTATCAGGCGCCGATCATCAGCTTCCCTATGAACAGCACCAACGCATTCCAGGCTAGCTCGACAGTAGGAAGTGCATCCCTCAGACCGGAAATGACATCTGAGTTCGAAGCCGGAGTAAACCTCCAGTTCTTTGACGGACGCTTCGGCATTGATGCTGCATATTACAACAGGACCACTACAGACCAGATATTCTCTCTCCCTGTAGACCCTGCTACCGGTTATTCTTCAATGGTTACAAACTTCGGAAGCGTGCGCAACAGAGGTTTCGAGCTCCTCCTCAGCACAACTCCTGTACATACACGCAACTTCCGTTGGGATCTCGATGTGAACTTCGCTATCAACAGGAACAAGGTGCTTTCTATGCCTGAAAGCCTTGAAGGCGGCAAGGTTACAATCAACGGATTCTCTGCCGGCGATGACGCTGTGTACATGTACGCAGAAGTAGGCAAGCCTCTTGGCGTCCTCTACACATATCTTCCAAAGTATGTGACAGACGAGAACAGCCCATATTATGGCAGCCAGATCGTAGATGCTCACGGACAGCCTGTTCTCGGAGACGAGGTTGAATTTACAGGACTTGATGTAAACCATAAGTGGACAGGCGGTATCACTACTTCATTCACTTTCTATGGCGTCACCCTCAGCGCAACTCTCGATGCACGCGTAGGAGGTACAATGTTCTCGAGAACAAAGAACCTCATGCAGTTTACCGGAAACAGCGTTGTGACAGCATACAACGACCGCCGTCCGTTCATCATTCCTAATTCAGTAGTGGATGCAGGTGACGGCACATACGTACCTAACACAACTCCTATCCAGCAGACAGACGGAAGCTACCAGGATTACTTCAATCTTTACGGATGGGGCAATGGCGGACAGGCATACCTCCTTGACCGCTCATTTGCAAAGCTTCGCAATGTAAGCATCAGCTGGGATGTTCCTAGGAAGTGGATCAGAAAGGCAGGACTTGCAGGCTTGGGCGTATCGGCATTTGTAAACAATGCTTTTGTCTGGACAACCAGCGACAACTATTATGTGGATCCTGAAACTACAACAGAAGGAACTGACCTTGGCGGTGCATTCGGTGAGCTTTACACCAACCCTTCTTGCCGCATCTGGGGATTCAACGTTAACATCAAATTCTAATTAGGAGGCAAAGCAATGAAAAAGATATTTACATTAATGCTTATTGTGGCGGCTGGTCTGGCTGTTTCCTGCCAGGGATATCTTGACATCAACAAGGATCCGAATTCGCCTTCTGCCGAGAATATGACTCCGGACATGATGTTCCCGGCGGCAGAGATGAACCTTGCTACCAGCTACGGCGACTATCTGAGAATCGTCGGAGGCTATTTCTCGCAGCAGTATTCGCAGCTGACAGGTACATCGAACTACCTTGACTACAGTCAGTTCAATATGTCTGCAACACGATCAAGCGGCACATATACGCAGCTGAATTCCCGTGTTCTCGGCAATCTTGAGATCATCCGTGACTATGCTGAGGCCAATGAGCAGTGGGGCACATATCTTGCCGCAACTGTTCTTCGCGGATTCACTTTCCAGGTGCTTGTGGACTGCTATGAGCAGACTCCTTATACGCAGGCTCTCGACATCGCTTATCCTTCTCCTGCTTATGATGAGGGAATAGATGTCTATAAGGGCGTTATCGGCGAGATCGATGCCGCTCTCGCAAAAGTCAACGGCGGCGAGATCGTATGCACAAACTTCCTCTTCCCTTCAGCTACTGCCGCGGAATGGGTGAAGTTCGCCAATGCTCTCAAGCTCAAGATGCTTATGAGGATCAGTGGCGTCGAGAATGTCGGCACGCAGCTTGATGCCCTTGTTGCTCAGGCAGATTTCCCTGAATCGGACATTGCATGGGCAGGATGCTGGGCCGACGAGGCCGGCAAGGCTAACCCTTACTTCTCGGAAGAGTTCGGCACATATACATCAGTTCAGAAGAATGTGAACCTCAACCTTGCTCTTCAGGGAACCATGGCTGACTATGATGATGCCAGACTTGCGGCTTTCTTCGAGCCTAACTCTTCAGGAGCATATACCGGTGCAATCTCAGGAACAAACTATTCTGTAAGCGCGTCAGAGCACGGAGCAGGATACTGGTGCCGTCCGGCAGTCAAGTTCAATACTCCGGTTTACCTCATGACTGTTGCAGAGATTGAATTCTTCCTTGCAGAGTACTATGCGAAGAAGGGATCTTCAGAAGCAGAGGCGCATTACAAGGCTGCTGTAGACGCTTCATTCGCTTCAGCAGGAGTGACAGGAGCTGATGCGGTATATGGTGCCGGCGCGCCTTACGCATGGGATGCTGACTCTTATATGGAGATCATCGGAATCCAGAAATGGATCGCCCTTTCAGGAACAAACAATTTTGAGGCTTGGTGCGAGCTTCGCCGTACAGGCTATCCTGCATTCAGCGACCAGAATGGTTCGGACTTCTACAATGTCCAGAGCGGCGATTATGATGTGACTTCATATATTCCGGGAACTTTGTATACCCCTATTACCGTAAACGCTAACCTCGGAGCGAAGAAGGTGCTCCAGAGATTCCCGTTCGCTGACAGCTCTGCCAGCCGCAATGAGAATACCCCTGACTATAAGGGAGACGGCGCCGCTATGTTCTGGGCAAAATAGCATTAACCTTAAATTGACAAGAATATGAAAAAGATATTATTTAGTCTTATGGCTTTCGCTCTTCTCGCCTCTTCCTGCGAGAAGACGACAGAGGGGCTTACTGGAATCACCTATTATCCGGTGATCACAGTCAACGGAGATGCCGGTGTCGTATATATTGGCGAGACATCTTATGATGACCCAGGATGTACTGCAGTAATGAACGGCGAGGATATTACAGACAAGGTGGTCGTTACAGACAATATCAACTATCAGCAGATCGGTGCCTATACAGTCAGCTATACAGCTACCAATGAGCAGGGCTTTTCTGCCAGCGCAACAAGACCGGTGTACGTCGTAAAGGAGAATTCCATCGAAAATCTTTATCTTTCGGTAGTTCAAGACACGTACGACGGCGGTACTGTTTCCATCATCGATAACGGAGACGGTACTTATACTGCAAGCGACCTTTGCGGTGGATACTACTCATATTACCGCTATCCGGGCTATCCTTATGACTTCAATGCCGAGGTTACCTTCAAGATTGAAGATGACGGCAGCCTTACTCAGATCGGAGATGCTTTTGACTGGTATTTCGGCGATCCTGAAGATCCTAGCACAATGGAAGATGGCTATTATGATGCTCAGACAGGTGGCTTCTACTGGGTGCTGTGCTTCAGTGGCAAACCGAACTTTTATGTGAACTTATATCCAATCGTTAAATAATTTGCGCTCATGAAAAAGATATTATACTTAATGTTGGCATCAGTCGTTCTTTTTGCTTCATGCGCAAAGGATCCGATTGAAAACACTGCAACTGTCGGCATGGCAGGCGAGTGGTATGTTACTGTCGATGTCGTAGACGAGACAGGAGAGGTAGTTATGGAAGACCCATACGGAATGGGCAGATTCATAATAAGCACATTCAATACAGCATCTGACAAGGCTGAAGAGATGTTCGTGTACGACAATATGAACTTCTGGGAGTTCCAGGTCCAGGTCAAGGCAGACCCTGCGGCAAAGACATTTGCTACAGACGGAATGGCACCTAACCTCATATATGAGAGCAATGTGCAGATTTCAGCAGGAAAGATCACATATGGTGGTGCGACAACTCCTGCAGGAAAGCCTGCAGATGCTATCGAATTCCTTCTGCAGTTCGACGATGACGACTATGGATTTGTATACAAGGTGCATGGCTACAGATATACAGGTCTTGCGTCAGATGAATAAACCCTTCTGGTTAATTACATAAATATTGGCAAGCGGCCGGTCCCTGCGAAGGAACCGACCGCTTTTTTTAATCAAACTTCTTCATCCATTCCTGTCCTTTCTTTGTGGACATAAAAATCAGCATAGCTATACACACCACGCAGATTCCCATAAAAATAATAGTAGTTCTCATCTTGACCTGTTAGCTATATGTATCATAAATATACTTACCGTTAAAAGGAGTACTGCTCCTAAAATGCCCCATAAATACATCATCCACGCAACATCCGAAAGTTCTTCAAAAGCCGATGTGATGATTACTGCCGTCAGAACATACTTTGATATGTCCATCATAAAGTCCGAAACTTTTTCCCAGACTGAAATCCTTTTCACTGAATCCTTCTCCATGACAAAAATAATTAAATTACAATAGACGACAAAAATAATGACGATAGATGAACCCGTCGTTGTTTTACATTAAAACAACGACAGGTTTTTCTTTTTTTTATCATTTTTTCCGTTTTTTTATGATTTCAACGTTTTTTTATTGGCACAAAAAATGCCATGGGAGGGGTCTGACCCTTATTGACAATCATACTGACGTTATATGTATTACCATTAATGATTGTCAAGATGAGATTGATCTTAACATTTCTGACTGCCTTGACGGCAATTGCGGCATCCGCGCAGAACGGTTCCCTCACGATAAGGGGACAGGTTACGGATGCATCCACTGATGAACCCGTTCCTTTTGCCTCGGTACATCTTGAAGGCACCATGGTCGGAGTAAGTACAGACGCCGAAGGCGAGTATGTCATCACCATTCCTGAAAACGGAGCACTTATTTTCTCTTCAATCGGTTACAGAAGCAAGGAAGTGAACACAGACGGACAGGCGGTTCTGAACGTTTCCCTCGAACCAGACACCGAAAGTCTTGAGGAAACAATCGTGATCGCATACGGTACTGCGACAAAGAGTTCCTTTACAGGATCTGCCGCGATGGTGGATGCGAGTACGATTGAATCACGAGTGAGCACGAATGTGACCAGTGCACTCGCCGGAACGACTCCGGGAGTGCAGGTCATTTCATCGTCGGGCGACCCGGCATCGGGGGCCGCGACGATCCGCATCCGCGGAATCGGATCGATGAGTGCGAGCAACTCCCCTCTCTATGTTGTGGACGGAATGCCTTTCGACGGTTCCATTTCTGACATCAACCCTAATGATGTGGAATCGATGTCAGTGCTGAAGGATGCTTCGGCATCTGCAATCTATGGAGCACGTGGAGCGAACGGAGTCGTGCTCATCACGACAAAGCGAGCCGCAGGCAGCTCCGCCGCCAAGATAAGGTTCGATGCAAAATGGGGTTCAAACTCACGTCTCATCCCACAGTATGATGTGATATCAGACCCTGCTCAGTATTATGAGACCCATTACAGGATGATGTACAACTCGCAGATATATGCCGGTAAATCTCCCGAAGAGGCCTATGCATATGCTGACACCTACCTGTTCGACCAGAACAACGGAGGTCTGGGATATCAGGTATTCACCGTACCGGCAGGAGAGAAGTTCATCGGAAGGGATTTCCGTATCAATCCGAAGGCGACGTTGGGATATACAGACGGAGAGTACTACTACATTCCGGACGACTGGTACTCCGAAGCCTTTCACAGTTCTTTCCGACAGGAATATAATCTTTCAGTAAGCGGCGGCAGGGACAGACTTAATTATTACGGCAGCGTGGGATATCTGAACGACCGAGGAATCGTTGACAATTCAGGATTCGAGAGATATACGGCGAGAATCAATGTGGACTGGCAGGCCAGACCATGGATGAAGGTCAGCACCAGCATGAGCTATGCCCATTCCGACTCAAAGACAGCTTCATATTCTTCAACATACGGATCGTCAGGAAACATATTCTACATTACAAACATGATGGCTCCGATCTATCCTCTTTATGTACGTGATGCATCCGGAAAGATCATGTATGCGAATGGGATGAAGGTATATGACTCGAACCAGACCAACTTCGTACGTCCGGCATTCGTAGGCAACGCCGTCAGGGACAACGAAGTCAACCGCAGACAGAACTACTCGGACTTCTTTTCAGGCAAATGGGGTGTGGTCCTCACTCCTGTCAGAGGTCTTTCCCTCACAGCTAATGTGGGCCTGACAAACGAAAACAGCCGTTACAATGCACTGTACAGCAGATTCGGTTCCCAGAGTTCGACAGACGGACTAGCGTATGTAAGTCACGACAGGACATTCGCAGTCAACAACCAGTATCTGGCCGAATACAAGACAGACTTCTACGGCAGCCTGCACAGCTTGAATATGCTTGCCGGCTATGAGATATATAAATATAAGGAACAGTTCCTCGAAGGACAGAACGACAGACTGTTCGATCCTTACGTAGGTGAACTGGGCAACGCTGACGGCAGCAGCTCCAAGCAGCTCTCTTCATATACAGCAGATTACATGACCCAGGGATTCCTTGCAAGGGCTCAATATGAATATGACGGGAGATATTTCGCAAGCGCATCTTATCGTCGCGACGGATCGTCCCGCTTCGCACCTGGTCACCGCTGGGGAGACTTCGGAAGCATCGGAGCCGCATGGCTGGCAAGTTCGGAATGGTTCATGGAAGGGATCTGGTGGGTGGACATGCTGAAATTGAAGGCCAGCTACGGAGTACAGGGCAACGACAACCTTTACCCGTCGTCCAACTATGCTCGCAAGTACTATCCTTATTCGGACAACTACACCCACTCGTACAACGAACAGACAGGAGAATATTCGACCGAGCTTGCTTACAAGGGCAACAATGAGCTCACATGGGAGTCTTCACATTCATTCAACATCGGGGTGGACTTCGAGATCCTTTCTGGACTTCTCAGAGGAAGCATGGAATACTTCTCCAGAAAGACCGTCGACCTGCTGTACAGCAAGGACGTACCTCTATCGTCGGGCAATCCGACCGGATATTATCCGGTCAATGTGGGTTCGATCGTCAACAACGGATTCGAATTCTCATTCGACGGCATCATCATGAACCGCAACGACCTTCTGTGGACATGGAACATGAACATGAGTCACTACCGTAACCGCATCCTTTCTCTCGACTCTTCGGTATCGGACAAAGGAATCGTGGGAGGCAATTATATATATAAGGTAGGAGGCTCACTATATGAGGCATACATGAGGAAATATGCAGGAGTCAATCCTGAAACAGGAAAGGCACAATGGTATCAGAAAGTGACTGATAAAAACGGAGAATGGACAGGAGAATCAGTAATTACAGAAATATTTTCGGAAGCATCGCAATATGAACTCGGATCAGTACTTCCGAAACTTTACGGCGGATTCGGTACGACTTTGAACGCCTACGGGTTCGACCTGTCAGCACAGTTCTCGTTCCAGCTCGGAGGAAAATATTATGACGGAACATATCAGGCACTGATGCACACCTCATCATCAGCAGGTACCGCATGGCACATGGATGCACTTAAGGCTTGGTCTGAGGAAAATCCAGACTCGGACATTCCTCGTCTGGACGGAGATACCAGCGTCGGCCAGACAGCAGTCAGCAACTATCTCATAAGCTCTGATTTCCTGAGCATCAATAATATTACCTTAGGATATACTCTTCCTCAAAGGATTACATCCATGCTGGAGGTTGAAAGTCTTCGCATCTATGTAGCAGGTGACAATCTCGCAGTTGTATCTGCACGAAAGGGTGTGGATCCACGATATTCCATGGGCTTAGGCTCACTCACTTCCGGTTCGGGACTCAACAGCGGATCATATTCCGCAATGCGCACTGTTACAGCAGGTGTTACCTTAACATTCTAGAGACATGAAAAACAGATATACATACATCCTAGCCATCATGGCAGCGGGAGCATGCAGCCATATGGATGAACTTGAGCCTCAGGGAGGCATAATCCTTTCGGAGCAGATGCAGGAAGTGAATTCCATCATACCTTCGAGGGCAGATGCATCCTTCAACGGCATGTACACGAAGCTCGGAGCGCCGGAAAGTGCGATCGGAGGCGGAAGGCCTGATGATTTCGGATTCATAATGATGGCATTTTCCAATGACATCGAGGCAGCGGACGTAGTGCTTGCAAACAGCGGCTACAACTGGTTCTCGGCATGCGGCTCCCTTTCTTCCAGGAATGCCGACTACGCAAACCCATACATACGTTATGCAGCTCCTTACAATACGATAGCGGCTGCAAATGACATCTTGAGATCTTATCCTTCGGATACCGACGATCCTTCGATAAGGCAT
>JAGBTT010000031.1 GCA_017631175.1 Bacteroidales bacterium | reverse complement strand
TATGCCTGACACCAAGGAGTGGTGGTACGAGACCGCCGAGCCGGGTTGGGTGAACAATGAGCTTCAGACTTACGTTGCCGGTCGCACCGGCGATATCATCACAGCCGATGTGAGTGACGGCACTCTCAAGATCCGCGCGATAAAGAGCGGCAGCAGGGTGTACTCGGCACGTGTGAACACAAGAAAGAACTGGACTTATGGCTACTTTGAGGCACGCCTCAAGCTGCCGAAGGGCAAGGGTACATGGCCGGCATTCTGGATGATGCCTTCAGTGTGGTCAGGATGGCCTGACGGAGGCGAGATCGACATCATGGAGCATGTGGGATGTGTGCCTACTGAGGTGTCGTCGTCGATCCACTGCAAGTCATATTACCATGCCATCGGAACCCAGAAGACCGCTGCCCGCAAGATTGCCGGCGTGATGGACGAGTTCCATACATATGCCCTCGAGTGGACTCCGGAATATATCAAGACATACGTGGATGGCAAGCAGCTGTTCTACTACAATCCTGACGACTATTCTCAGGGACGCAACGCCGATACATGGCCGTTCAACAAGCCTTTCGAGCTCAAGCTAAACCTCGCATGGGGCGGAGACTGGGGCGGAATGATGGGCGTGGACGAAAGCTGCCTCCCTGCAACATATGAAATCGATTACGTACGTGTTTTCCAGAAATAAATAACATGAAAATGATAGCAAGAATATTAGCCCTGGCCCTTTTGGCGGCCTCATGCACAGGTCCGGCACAGACTGAGACTCCTAAAGGAGGTACAGTGCAGGTCAATCCGACCGAAATCAATGTGGATTTCGAGGAGCAGGTAGTTGAAGTTACAGTCACTGCAGATGCTGACTGGGGTTCGTCGGTTGCAGACCAAACATGGTGTACCGTTTACCCTACAGGCGGAATTAAGGGTGAGACAAAGGTGAAGGTGACCATCAAGAAGAATATCCTCACTGAGGCCCGTCAGAATGAGATCACATTCAGGACAACTTCCTCTAAGACTGTTGTCAAGGTGACTCAGGAGACCAGCACCACAGGCGAGGCCATGTTCGTACCTGAAGGTTACAAGCTCTTCTGGAGCGACGAGTTTGACGGTCCGTCACTCAATACTGACAACTGGACATGCGAGATCGGACGCGGAAGCAACGGCTGGGGTAATGCCGAGCTTCAGTACTATACTGACCGTCCGGAGAATGTGGATGTGCGTGACGGTAAGCTCGTGATGACTGCCCGCAAGGAGAATTATCAGGGTGCTACAGCGACGTCAGCACGTCTCATCACCCTCGGAAAGGTATATTTCAAGTATGGATATATTGTTGCCTCAATCAAGCTTCCTAAGACAGCGAACGGTCTGTGGCCTGCATTCTGGATGATGGGTAACGACTTCAAGTCGAAGGGTTGGCCTAATTGCGGTGAGACAGATATCCTCGAGATGGGCCACTCAAACGGCTTCAACAACCGTCAGGAGACCTTCCTCAACGGCGCATGTCATTGGGGCGCACCGGGCCATCAGTACTATGCACGTGACATCAACAACAAGTACTCGGTTCAGGACGGTGAGTTCCATACATTCACATGTATATGGACAGAGGACAAGATTTCCATGTATATCGACCTTGAGACTTATCCTGACGCGAAGCCATATTTCGAAATGACTCTCAAGGACTTCGGTGACAACGAGTTCCGCAAGGATAACTTCATCCTCTTGAATCTCGCAGTCGGCGGAAACTTCCCTGGAATCTGGGACATCAACCAGGTGACAGCCCTCAACAACGGCCCTGCCGAAATGGAGGTCGACTACGTACGTGTATTCCAGAAGAAATAATTTCCCATGAAAAGAATATTACTCATACTCACTGCCATTGCAGCTCTGACGCTTTCATGCGAGAAACCGGAACCAGGTCCTGATACCGGCGCCAAGGCGCGTCCCGGCTACAAGGAGCTGCTGGAGGCATACGACGCCGGCAAGGTCTTCAAGGAAGTCCAGGCCTCGGCGGAAGTCAACGTCGTTGTCTTTGAGGACGGCTCGAAGATAAATGTGCCCGTATCCTCATTCATGATCCATGATCATACGAAGACCCCTGCTCCGGCAGTGGAGGTCGAGACAGGCATGCAGTGGTGGTCTGTCGGTGGACAGATGACCGGAATCAAGGCACTGCATTCGGCTCTGTCGAAATATGATGCCGAGCCCGTGTATGTATATTTCGATGCCGCTACATTATATATGTATGTCAGCAACAGGGCTTTCCTTAAGTTTGCCAGCAACCGTCTGACTCCGGAGGATGAGCTTGCCCGTCGGCAGAATATCCCTGTCATAGAGATTGACACAGGAGGAAAGGGCATATACGATAAGGAAAACTATGTCAAGGGTACAATAACCATCAAGGATCCTGAGAAACTTTATAGTGATGTCGAGGAGTTCTCGGCGCCTATGGGCATCCGTGGCCGCGGAAACTCGACATGGAGCTTCCCTAAGAAGCCGTGGAAGGTTAAGCTTGACAGCAAAGCCTCGATCTTCGGCATGGGAGCGGACAAGGAGTGGTGTCTGCTTGCAAACTACTCGGACCGCACCCTCATGCGCAATATCCTTGCGATGAAGCTTTCAGAGATATGCGGCTTTGCATGGACCCCTCATATGTACAGCGTCCATGTATATCTGAATAATGAATATCAGGGCGTATATACTTTCTGTGAGCACAAGAAGGTTTCTGCTGACAGAGTCGACATTGATCTTGATGCAGGAGACGTGTACCTTGAGATCGAACAGCAGCAGGATGAGACCACATGCTGGTGGACAAGCATGGGCGTTCCTATGATGTTCAGCGATCCGGAGGAGCCGTCCGCAGAACTTCTTGCAGAGATACAGAAGCATTTTGATGACTTTGAAGATGCGCTCTACAGCAAGGATATGGCTGATCCTCAGAAAGGATATGCGGCTTATATCGATGTGGACTCGTTCATTGACTATTATATTGTCCAGGAACTGGCAAAGAACACCGACGGCAACCTGCGAAAGAGCTCTTTCATCACGAAGAAGAAGGGCGGCAAGCTCGTCATGCACCACCTCTGGGACTTTGACCTGACCTTCGGAAACAGCGGTGGACTTCTTCATGATCCGGAAGGCTTCTTCATAAAGGATTATACTCCTGGATGGTATGTCGGCGACAACTGGTTCAACAGGATGATGAAGGATCCGGCCTTTGTAGACAGGCTGCAGGCACGCTGGAACGAGCTTTATCCGCAGCTTGTGGCGATGGTGGACTTCATAGATGAGCAGGCGCTCATTCTTGACAAGGCTCAGCAGCAGAACTTCAAGGTATGGAGCATCTGGGAGTCCGTGGACTGGGTTGACTGCCCGTCTCTGGGATCATATGAAAAGGAAGTAGACTTCCTCAAGGAGTTCTATTCTGAGCGTGTGGAGTGGATGAATACCGCAATAAACAAACTATAACCATGAAAAGACTGATGACCATTCTGGCCCTGGCACTCTGCTGCCTGGCCTGCACACAGAAGCCTCAGGACCTTCCGAAGGACGCATTCGTCCGTGTGAGCGGTCCGTACCTCATCGAACCCGATGGTGACACTCTATTCATCAAGGGCACCAACCTCGGAAACTGGCTCAATCCGGAGGGTTACATGTTCGGTTTCCAGAAGACCAACTCGGCATGGATGATCGACCAGATGTTCAAGCAGATGGTCGGACCGGACTTCACAGCAGAGTTCTGGACGATGTTCAAGGATAACTATGTGACCGAGAAGGATATCGAGTTCATCGCTTCAAGGGGAGCGAACACCATCCGTGTTCCTTTCCACTATAAGCTCTTTACAGATGAGGATTATATGGGCCTGACAGCCGACCAGGACGGCTTCAAGAGACTTGATGACGTGATCGGATGGTGCCGTACTCATGGCCTCTATATCATTCTGGACATGCACGATGCTCCCGGCGGACAGACCGGTGACAACATCGATGACAGCTACGGCTACCCTTGGCTCCTGGAGAGCGAGGCTTCTCAGCAGCTTTTCTGCGACATCTGGAAGCGTATTGCAGAGTATTACAGGAATGAGCCTGTAGTCATTGCATATGACCTCATCAATGAGCCTATAGCTCCATATTTCGAGAATGTTCCTGAACTCAATGCCAAGCTTGAGCCTCTCCACAAGAGGGTGACGGCTGCTATACGCGAGGTGGATCCTAACCACATCATCATGATCGGCGCTCCTCAGTGGAACAGCAACTTCGATCCGTTCACAGACTGGACTTACGATGACAACATGATGTACTCATGCCACCGATACGGCGGAGATGCATGTGTTGAGGCTATCGGCAACTTCATTGCTTTCCGCGACAAGACAAACCTTCCTATGTACATGGGTGAGATCGGACACAATACCGACGAGTGGCAGGAAGCATTCTGCATCGCAATGGAGCAGAGCAACATAGGCTACACCTTCTGGCCATACAAGAAGATCCGTAACTCCTGCTTCAACGGCATCACCCCTCCGGAGAACTGGGACAAGGTGATGGAGTTCTCAGAGGCACCACGTGCTACATATTCGGAAGCACGCGTGGCGCGTCCTGATCAGGCTGTTGTACGACAGGCTATGCTCGACTTCATCGAAGCCTGCAGGTTCGACAACTGCACCCCTCAGGAGGGCTACATCAATTCGCTCAGATTGGATAAATAGATTAAAGGTCTTCCAGACTAATCTGTGTGAAATCGTCGATGACCATATCACAGAGCGGGGTGAGAACCTCGCTCTTGTTTGTTGTGGTGAGTCCTATGACCTTTGCTCCGGCTGCGCGTCCGGCTGCTATGCCGTGCAGCGAGTCCTCGAAGACGATGGTCTCCTCGGGCTTGCCTCCCAGTACTTCCATGCCCTTGAGGAAGCACTCCGGGTCCGGTTTCGACTTGCTGAAATCGTTGCTGGTCAGGATCCTGTCTACTACCTCCAGCAGTTCGGGATGTGCCCTGTAGGCGTTTGCCATCTTGACGTTATGTGAACTTGTGACGATGGCTGTCCTGATTCCGGCTGCCTTAAGCGACTGCATGAACTCCAGTGCTCCGGGAACATATTCATATGACATGGTCCTTTCAAACTCATTGAGCTCCGGTTCGATCTCCTCGTACAGCTCGCGCAGGTTGTCCTTGAACGGTCCTGCTGCAATCTGCTTGAAGGTCTGTCCCTTGATCATCAGGCCGAAATTGTCCAGTCCGAGATACTCCTTGCCCTTCTTGTCCCAGAATATGGTATACTGGCTCTCTGTGTCGGCGATCACGCCGTCAAAATCAAATAGTACTATCATGTCAGTTTGCACGTCTGCCCCGTGCCTGTAAAGTCTTTAAAACAACATCGGTGTCTGGAGCGCCTTCTCAAGCTGCTCGTCATACCTGAGGCGGATCTGCACTCCGGCCTCCTGGAACCAGTATCTTGTAGCCAGCTCCTCCTCGATGAACGGGATGATCTCGTCCTTCTTCAGTCTGAGGAACTGCTCCTTCTCCATGTCAAGAGCCTTCTCCATAGCCTCAAGTTCGGCTTTCATTGTCTCTGCAAGTCCGTCCTCCTCCAGTTCCTTCTTCATCTGGTCGTAAAGGGTCTTGGCACTGCTGCGGTAGTCGAACTCCTGAGTCTTCGCGAACTTTACGAAATCCTCCCAGTCAGAGTCCGTGAAATGGTAGTCCTCTACAGCCGGAAGGCTGGCATGACGACGTGAATAATCGATGGCATACTGGTCGATCACGCCACCCAGCACGAGTGCGTAAACCAGTCTGCTATAGTCCTTAGGCTTGATCTCGATGTCAGGCGTGATTCCGCCACCGTCGCGCACGATGCGTCCTGAAGCGGTCTTGAACTCACTGGTCAGCGAATCAGGAATATGTCCTACACTGCCGTCCTCGTTGCGGCGGCTGTAGTCGATCGCCTGCACGCAGCGTCCGCTAGGCGTGTAGTATTTTGCTGTTGTGACCTTCATCTGGCCGTTGTATGGAAGCGGACGGATAGACTGTACGAGTCCCTTTCCATAGCTTCGTGTGCCCATGATGGTGCCTCTGTCGTGGTCCTGGATGGCTCCTGCTACAATCTCGGAAGCAGATGCCGATCCGGAGTCTATGAGCACGATTATCGGCATCTCCGTGTCGACCGGTTCAAGGGAAGTGCGGTATTCGTATGAGTTTGCGGCGCTGTTGCCCTTTGACGTCACTGCAAGG
>JAGBTT010000001.1 GCA_017631175.1 Bacteroidales bacterium | reverse complement strand
ATTTTATCGTAATACAGGCCTGGTACATAAAGACAGGTAGATGGACGTAATTGTGGAGAAAAATCCTTGACTACACTGTAATTGTACATGGTGAAGGATTGTAAATCAATAATTTAAGACAGCAAAATGAAACTAATAAGACATTTAATATCAATTGTCTTATTGGTTTGCGGCCTGGCTGCATGGGGAGGCGAGCGTGGGTATGACCAGAATGATATGGATGGTTACAAACACCGTCAGTGACAATACCTACAAACATTTCGGCAAATGGGAAGTCAAGGAGGACCTAGTCGTCCTTCATTTCGATGAACATGAAGCCGACACGCTCCAGGTCCACGAACTTGACAAGTACGTGATGAAGGAGAACGAAGTCTGGAAGGACCTGATCGAGCAGGTCGTGAAGGATGTCGTCGGATAGCAGTCTGCATTCACTCCTGCCACGACGCAGAGTCTTTCAGCGATTTCCCTGCGTCGTGTCCGAAAGCATGACGATTTGATGCATTTCGTGCCACGACGCAGAGTTTTCAATTGATTTCCTTGCGTCGTGTACGTCGTGGCAATAATGATCAAATCTTAGTTGTCTGTAAAGCTTTTACCGACCCATTTGAAGGTGTTCCAGCGGCGCAGGAAGATGAAGCCGCGGATGTTTTCGTCAAGGGCGAAGACTGCCCACATGGCGATGATGCCCCATCCGAGGGAGATGCCGAGGATGTAGCTTCCGACCACCTGGACGCCCCACATGACCACGATTCCCACGAGAACCGGGAAGTAGATGTCCCCTGAGCTTCTGAGAGCATTGACTCCGAAGAAGTTCAGGGCTCTTCCGTTTTCAAGGATCACCTCTATCCACAGGATTGCAGCTCCGGTGGATATGATCCAAGGATCTGAGGTCAGCAGTCCGAGGAGCTGTTTTCCGAAAATCGCTGTGACAAGGGCCAATGATACGGATGCCGTCGTTCCAAGTCTGGCTATCCTCTTGCCGATAGCGTATGCTCCGTGGATCTTGTTTTTTCCCACCAGATGGCCTATGAGGATGGCTCCTCCCTGGGCTATCGCCAGCGCGAAGATGTAGGTGAACATCACGATGTTGACCACGTAGCTCCTGACGGCCAGGGCCTGGTTGCTGATCATGTTGATGAAGTACGAGATCACAACCTGCGAGAGGGAATATGAGAAATGCTCTCCGGCAGAAGGAATTCCGATCTTCAGGAGGTTCTTCAGCTCGATCCATGGGAATGGGGTGAAGAGTTCCTTAGGAAATGACTGGATGTGCTTCTTGAAGAGCACGATCAGAAGTATCACCACTGAAACGAATCGGCATACGGACGTCGATATCGCTGCTCCTTCTACTCCGAGTGCAGGCATTCCGAACTTACCGAAGATGAGGGAGTAGTTTCCGATGATGTTCAGGATGTTGACCACTATGGCTACATACATCGGGTACTTTGCCTTGTCCGCGCTGCGCAGTGATGCCGAAAGCGACAGTGAGATCGCCTGCAGGAATGCAAATCCTCCCACGATCTTCATGTATGGAAGGCCTTCGGCCATCAGGTCGGGCCTGAGACCCATGAGCATGAGGATGTTGCCAGCAAAGTGCGTGAGGGCCAGGCTGATGAGTACTCCAGAAATAAGGTTGAAAAGCAGCGAGATGCCGACAACCTGCACGACCTTGTCCCTTCTTCCGGCACCGATGTACTGCGAGCACAGGATGGATGTTCCGAGGGAGATCACCTCGAAAAGAAGGAACACCAGGTTCATTATCTGGTTAACCACGCCGACAGCCGCCACACTGTTGTCAGAGTAGCGGCTGAGCATGAAAGTATCGACTCCGCCGAGCATCATCACCAGCAGGGTCTCGATGAATATCGGACCTGCAAGGGATGCAAGCTGACGGTCCAGATTGCCTATTCTCATTTTATATCACGAAGTTTTCCTAGTTGCTTCCAGCTTACTTCAGGTTTTCTGCGACCTTCTCGGCAAGGGCGAGGAAGGCGAGGCCGTCCGGGCGCGAGCTGAGCGCAGCGGGCTCGCCGGCGTCGCCGCATTCGCGGATGCTCTGCACGATCGGAATCTGGCCCAGCAGAGGGATGTTGTACTTCTCTGCCATTCTGAGGCCTCCGTCGCGGCCGAAGATGTAATATTTCTCTTCAGGATGCTCCTCAGGTGTGAACCATGCCATGTTCTCCACGAGTCCGAAGATAGGCTTGTTCACGCTCTCGTTACGGAACATGTTGACTCCCTTCTCGACGTCTGCAAGAGCCACGTCCTGCGGTGTGCTGACGATGACCGCTCCCTCAAGAGGGATGTCGTGCACGAGGCTGATATGGATGTCTCCTGTTCCCGGAGGCATGTCGATCAGCAGGAAGTCGAGTTCGCCCCAGCGTACCTGCAGAATCATCTGCTTGAGGGCGTTGCAGGCCATAGGACCACGCCAGATGAGCGCCTGCTCAGGGCGTGCGAAATATCCGATGGACATCCACTTCACGCCGTATTTCTCGAGCGGCATGATGATCTCCTTCTCTCCTTCCTGGAATGCGTCAGGCATGAGGCCTTCGGTTGCGGTCATCTTCGGAACTGACGGGCCATATACGTCCGCGTCAGCAAGTCCGACCTTATAGCCGAGGCGTGCAAGGGCAACTGCAAGGTTTACGGATACTGTAGATTTACCTACGCCGCCCTTACCTGAAGCAATTCCTATGATATGCTTTACGTCAGCCAGCTCTTCAAAACCGAGGTCCAGACCCGGCTTCTTCTTAGGCGCTCCTTCATTCTTGATGATGGTCTTGACCTCAACCTGTGTGCCTGCAGGGGCATTTCTGATGATTGATGCCTTTGCGCTGCCGATCAGGTATTCTGCAAGAGGATCGCGGTGCTTGGCAAATCCGAGGGTCACGGTAACCTTGCCCTCCTCGATTTCTACATTCTCCACCATTCCCAGCTCCACGAGGTTCTTGTCACCCTTCGCAGGGTGCTCCACCTCCATCAGCCACTTATTTACTTCGTTTGCTTTAACCATATTTTATTAAACAGATTGCCACGTCGCTCCGCTCCTCGCAATGACGTGTGGTTTTGGATCATCGGCATGTGTTAAAAACCCTGGCCGCCCATGGCCTGGTGAATGGGAGGGGCCCGCTCCGAAGGAGTGGGAGGGATTTAGTTTTTAACACATGCCGATGATCATAGAATTATACTATTTTACAATATCCATCTCTTCGATGAGCCAGCCCGCACCACCGAACTTGTCCACGATGAAGAGGACATAACGGATATCCACGTTGATGCATCTCTGCAGGGCAGGCTCGAACATCACGTCGCTGCTCATAGACTCCCAGTTACCGTCGAAAGCCAGACCGATCAGCTGACCCTTGGAGTTCATGATAGGGCTGCCCGAGTTACCTCCTGTGATGTCATTGTTGCTGAGGAACGCCACCGGCATCTTGCCGTTATCCATCGCATACTGTCCGTAATCCCTGTTCTTCCACAGCTCCTTCAGCTTTGCAGGAACCACGAATTCCCAATTGTCCGGATCCTCTTTCTCCATCACTCCGTCCAGGGTAGTGTAGTGTCTGTAGATCACGGCATCCTTTGGAGAGTATCCCTTGACGGTACCGTATGTAAGTCGCATGGTGAAGTTCGCATCCGGATACGAAGGCTCGCCGTCCTTCCACTCGAGAAGTCCTTCGGTATAAAGCTGACGTGCCTTGGCAAGCTGCTCTGAATACTGTCCCGCCATCTGCTGGAGCTGGAGGCACTCGGCAAAGATTCCCATGCCGAACATGGCTGCAGGATCCTTTGCAACGGCATCAATGCCCTTCTCCTCGATAGCCTTCTTGAGAGTCTCGGCAGAAACGAATACACTGTTGTCAAAGATGTTGTCAACATACCAGTCGATATCATACTCGGCCATGGCCTTTGTCAGCTCTGTATCAGCAATGTCGCAGTAATGTCTGATCATGGCCTTGGCTACCTTTCTGTCGGTCGGAGCCGAATAGTCAGCATATCTTGGAGCCAGTCTCTCATAAGCCTGGGTGAGTGCGGCAAGGGTGTCCGTGCCGTTGTTGATGGCATTGCCGGCCATTGTGACCATCCTGAACGCAAAGTCTGTCAGCTCGATCTTGTAGATCGTCTCGAAAGCCTTTGTGAATGCGTTCTCGGCTTCTCTTCCTGCCTCAACGGCAGCTGCAAGATCAGCCACAGCTGTACCGTATTTCGCCTTTAGCGCAGGATTGGCAGCAACCCATCTCTGGAACATGAATTCTTCCTTCTCTGCACGTCCGATGATGTCCAGCTTGTCGAAGGCCAGCTTCATTCCCTGCCACTTCTTCCAGCCGTTTGACGAGCTTGAATACTTGCTTGCGTACTGGATCTTCACCTTAGGGTCAGCGAGCATATCCTCCAGAAGCACATCCTGACGGATTGTACGCGCAGCGATGCGGATGTCGTTCAGTTCGATCTGGTGCTTCAGTTCAGGCGAAGTCTGGAAACGTGTCGTGCGTCCTGGGTAACCCATGATCATGGTATAGTCGCCCTTCTCGACACCCTCGAGAGAGATCTGGAGGTGGTTCTTTGCCTTGAGAGGGACATTCGCAGGAGAATACTCCGCAGGGTTTCCGTTTCTGTCCGCATAAACTCGGAACATTGAGAAGTCACCTGTGTGGCGAGGCCACATCCAGTTGTCGGTGTCAGCACCGAACTTTCCGATTGATGAAGGCGGTGCTCCGACGAAACGTACGTCCTTATATACCTTATATACTATGAGGTAGTATACGTTTTCATTATAGAATGACTCTACCTCCACCTCGCAGTATGGGTTCTCTTTCTTCGCTTCGCTGGCCAGTCTGGTGATTGTAGCCTCGACAGCCTCCTCTACGTCTGTACCTGCCTTGAGAGCCTTCTTCTCGGCCTTCTCAAGCATAGGTGTGATGTCTTTCATATACTGGAGGAAAGTCACGGTCAGACCCTCGCATGGCAGCTCTTCGCTGCGGTTCATGGCCCAATATCCGTCCTTGAGGTAATCATGCTCGACGCTGCTGAGCTTCTGGATGTTTCCGTAGCCGCAGTGGTGGTTTGTCACAAGAAGACCTTCGCTTGAGATGATCTCTCCGGTGCATCCGCCTCCGAACTGCACGATGGCATCCTTGAGGGAGGTGTTGTTGATGTTGTAGATCTCCTTGGGAGAAAGTTCGCATCCGAGCTCCTTCATTGCCTTTCCGTTCATCTTCTTGATGAGAGGCAGAAGCCACATTCCTTCGTCCGCGAATGCGCTTCCTGCGAACAGGGTCAGCGCGGTGATGATGCTTATTAACTTCTTCATATTAAAATAATGTTGGTTCCAGTTGCTTGAGGTGGAAGCTTTTGCGATGGTGAGGCGTATAGCCGTGGGCCATGATCGCTTCCACATGCTCCTTAGTCGGATAGCCCATGTTCCTTTCCCATCCGTACTGAGGGTATTCCTGCGCAAGCTTCCTCATGTATTCGTCCCTGTATGTCTTCGCAAGGACAGATGCGGCCGCTATGGATGCGAATTTACCGTCGCCTTTGACTATGCATTGGTATTCATATCCGTCGAAAGGCTTGAACCTGTTGCCGTCGATGAGCAGAAACTCCGGTTTCACGCTCAGACGGCGCACCGCCCTCTGCATTCCGGTGATGGACGCATTCAATATATTGATGGTATCGATTTCCTCTGCGCTCACTTCCTCCACGGCCCATGCGACCGCCTCACGCTCGATGATCGGGCGCAGCGTCTCCCTGGCCTTTTCGGTCATCTTCTTGGAGTCGTTCAGCAGCGGGTGGTGGAAGTCCGGCGGCAGGATTACCGCTGCGGCAAATACGGGACCTGCAAGCGGACCGCGACCTGCTTCGTCGCAACCTGCCTCGATGCGTCCCTCCACAAGGAAGTTCAGTAGATGATGGGAATCCTTCTGCATAATGCAAAAATACATATTTTATCCGTGCATATGCAGAAAAAACTCTATTTCTGGAGCATTTCTATGATCTGGGTCTTTGTTGCTATTGTTTCCTCCAGACTTTTTACGAGTTTTCTAAGATAATCGACCTCCTTTTCAAGGGATGAGATCCTGTCGGAATACTCCGCCTTCATCTCTTCCAGTTTCTTTCCCGGCATCTGGACAGGACGGTATCCCAGGACTATCTCTTCAGTAGATGTATCCAGCAGTTCGGCGATGCGGATCACGTTGCTGTTCATGATGGAGGTGCTTCCTCTCTCAAGGTCTCTATAAGCATTTAGAGAGATGCTGAGCATGTCGGCCATCTCTTCCTGAGTCTTCTTGCGCTCTTTCCGGATCTTTCTAATGTTTGCCTTGATCGAGATATTGTCCATTTCGTTTCTGTTATATTGATTCAGACAAAATTATCTCTATCCAAGACGTCAAGTAAACCGGAAAAACTGGTGAATGACAAGCAAAACTTGTTAAAAAAAGAGAAAAGATTTTAAAAAAAAGAAAAATGTGACGGGTTTGTTGGTGATTTGTGTTCGGAAGGTTTGCTTTTGCTTGTGGAATGTGCAAGCTTTGCAGGAAACAAAAACAGTTATGACAGACGTGGAATTCGACATGATCTGCATCATGATATATGAGGGCAGGTATTTCCCGGCAGAAGTTCCGCCGGCTTTGGACAATATGTTTTACGAAAGGTTTGGGATGTCGTGCAGGGAAGCGGCAGCTATCATCGCGAAGCATTGAGTGCCTCACATGTGTTAAAAACTATGGCTGTTCTATTGATATTGTGACTTAATTTTATTAGATTTGCGAGGATGTGTCTTTTGTGACACTGACTGACACATAATAACAAACACAATAACACAACAGAACTGATGAAAGCGTATTCAACTCAAAACATCCGTAATGTGGTTCTGCTTGGTAGCACCAAGTCAGGTAAGACCACGTTATCTGAAGCGATGCTTTACGAGGGTAAGGTAATCGACAGAAGAGGTACAGTGGAAGGAAAGAACACTGTTTCTGACAATGCTGAAATCGAGCAGATCAACCAGAGATCGGTCTATGCTACTCCGCTCTATGCAGAGTTCATGGATACAAAGTTCAATATCATCGACACTCCGGGTGCAGATGACTTCGTAGGTGGAGCAGTTTCTGCATTCAAGGTTTGCGACCTGGGAGTACTCGTAGTGAACGCGCAGCAGGGCGTTGAGGTAGGTACACAGATCTACGCGCGCTATGCAAAGAATTATCATATTCCTCTTATCGTGGCTGTAAACCAGCTCGACGGTGAGAAGGCATCGTGGGAGACTACTCTCGAGTCTATGAAGGAGGCATTCGGCGGCAAGCCGGTAGTCGTTCAGTATCCTGTGACAGTAGGTCCGGAGTTCGACGGCTTCATCGATGTCCTCAAGATGAAGTATTACCGTTTTGCAGGTGATACAGGAAAGCGTGAGGATCTTGATATTCCTGCAGAGCATGCAGACGAGGCTGAGGAGCTCAGAAATGCTCTTATCGAGCGTGCTGCAGAGTACGACGATACATTGATGGAGACTT
>JAGBTT010000005.1 GCA_017631175.1 Bacteroidales bacterium | reverse complement strand
TGCAAAATTACAAAATAATCACCTGCTCGGCAACGTTCCATCCGGAAATGACGAGTTCCGCATCTATGCCGTTGATAATCATCGCACCGGTATTGACGGTCAATGTTTCGCCAGGCTGCAGGGTCACGAGGTTGTCGCTCCACAGTGCAGGAAGAATCTCGCCGTCACGATACTTTATGTCCATTCTTACGAAGAAAGCCACCACATCTGACTTGTTCTCAAGTGTGACACATGGCACTGCACCGTATTCAGTGCATTCCTTCGATACTGAAACAACCACTTCTGCAGGCGCAAGATCGTCAAGCGCAGAGAAGTCTGCATAGCTCTCCATCTGGGTCCTCCACCATCTGTATTTGCTCCAGTCGTGCTTGTCCATCACTTCCGCTATGACATATTCGTTCTTTGATACTATATTGCCCTTCCTGTCTGTCAGAGTGAGGAAGAGGAACATCACGTCGTTGATGTCCTCGCCCTTCGGAAGTACCTCGAACAGCTTTACAGAGCTTCCCATAGGCATGTCAGCGTTGGCGGAAGCGTCGCAAAGGAGCTGTCCGTCAAGACCGTATGCCTTCAGGTTTGCTCTCAGCTTGACATTCTCCTTTTCGTCGTTAACTGCATAAATGTGGTTGTCCCCATAGTTGTAGATCAGCTGCTGAGGAGCACATCCCTTTCTTACCGACCAGAATCCGGAAGTAGGGACAAGGTACCAGTCATACATCTGCCAGTAGAGTGAAGGCCATGCGGAGTTGAGCATCCACTGGATCACTCCTGTAGAGCGTGGAACATTGACACGATGTGCCTCGATCATGGCCCTGGTGCCTTCATAATCGATGAAATGTGCCTTGCGGATGAATTCGTCAAGGTTGTCTGCACCGCCCATGCGCTTTTCTATGACTGTCTTCAGCTCGCTGAGATCGTGCAGGGCATCGCGTGATGTGGTCGTATGGTAGTCGTATGCTTCACCGACAGGCCAGAGCTGGTCTTCCGGAATCATCTTGAGAATGGTCTCCTTTACAGGGAACTGCGCTCCGATACCGATCTCTGTGTTGAATCCTGTAGCATTGCCCTTCGCCTCTTCGCTGTACCAGTAATATGGAGCCTGCCACTCGTACGGTCCCCACATCTTCATGCCGGCAGAGCCGCTGAGCGGGCTCGTAGCCGAGCCTGCATGCACCATGTATGGTCTTGTAGTGTCGATTTCTGCAAGTACATCAAGGTATTTCTGCTCAAGTTCAGGACGAGGGAGCATGTCGCTGGCTGCATACCATCCGATGATGGAAGGGTGGTTGCGGAGCCAGAGCACCTGGTCCTCGAATGACTCTGCTATGAGGTCCATTTCCTCTTCGGTAGCAACGCAGCCGTATCTGTCGTTAGGCTTTCCTGTGTAGACTTCCCATTCCCACTGGCAGCTCCATCCCATGAGTGCGAACACTCCGAGCTTGTCGCAGGTGTCGTATATGTTCTGTGATGTGCCCCATACGTTCTCGAAGCGGATGGTGTTGAGGTTCATGTGCTTTACGTACGAAACCTCGATTTTGTTTCTTCCGTCAGGATTGCGGAGGAAGATGTCGTCTGTCCAGCCGGCTCCCTTGATGAGGACCTTCTTTCCGTTGAGGACGAACTGCCTTCCCTTAGCCTCATTGATGTATGAGTCTATCTGTCTTACTCCGAAATCAATCGAATGTGAGTCGGATACCTTGTTGTTTATGACAAACGAGAGATCCATGTCGTACATCTCCGGAGTGCCGAGGTTGTGGCACCACCACAGGCGCGGATTCTTCATGTGGAGCACTTTCGCATCCTCTGAAGTCACCTTTACGGTCCTGGTTTCTCCTGCTGCAAGGGTCACCGGATATGAGAACTTCTTGCCGTCGAACTTACCTATGAGCTTTCCGCTGACCTCGGCGTCGGAATTGTTGCAGAGGGTTGCCTCTACTGTCAGCCAGGCCTCGTCAAGCTCTACGGTGTCTACCTTAGAGGTGATCACAGGATTCTTCATGGACACTGCGTCGCTGTAGCGGATCCATACAGGACGGAAGATACCCATGCTTTCGTCTGCCGGTCTCGGATTCCAGTCCACGAAACCGATATTGAACTCGCCTGGCTGCCATCTGTACACCTTTACGGCAAGCTTGTTCTCTGCTTTGAGAAGGTCAGTAACGTCGTATGAGAACTGACGGAACGGTCCGTAGAGTTCGTCCGATGAGGCTACCTGTGTGCCGTTGAGCCATACGTCAGCACGATAGCTGATGCCGTCGAATGCGAGCTCGGCGCGCTGATTGTCTTTAAGCTGAGGCAGCTCGAATGTCGTGATATACCACCAAGGTTCCTCGAACCGGGTGCGGTCTATATCCTTGTAGTTCATTCCGACGAGCACTTCGTCATCGGCTATTGCTCCCATCACCGTGCATGGAACGGTTGCCGGATATCCTAGTTGGCCAAGATCTCCATCGGTGGTCAGTTGCTGTCCGTCAAGTTCTGTCCAAGAAGCCGGCATAAGCCTCCAGGCCCAGGTTCCGTTCAGCTGGATGTCTTCTGTCTGCGGCTCTGCAGGGGTGCTGCATGCGGATATGGCTGCAAAAGCGGCAGCGATAGCTAAAATTCTAAAGTATTTCATATGGTAAGTGTTATTTTTCCTCAAGTGCTGATGCTCCGTAAAGTCCCATGTCGCCGTCTTCCGAGAAGAGGATCTTCACGTCCTTTGCGGTCTCATAAGGGAAGGTCTGCACGGTCCGGTGCATGCTTGCGGCGAAGTATGGATGTCCTGCCGCAATGCCGCCTCCGAATATGATGGCTTCGGGATCATATGCAAACAGAACGGCCTTCACGAGCTCGCCGATATGGTGTCCGAACTCATCCCAGAGGGCCTGAGCCTCTGCGTCACCTGCCTGTGCCTTGGCTGCAAGCTCTGCTCCAGATGTGTTGTGGGCCACGAAGAAAGGAGTGCTGCAGTAACTTTCATAATCCTTGTCAAGATAGCTGAGGCAGCCGATTTCGCCGGCTCCTGCGTTGCGGCCTTCGTAGAGGTGTCCGCCTATGATGATGCCTGATCCTACTCCTGTGCCGAGGGTGACTCCCACGACGTCTCTATAGCCACGGCCCTGGCCGAAGCGGCTTTCGCCGAGGGCGAAGCAGTTCGCGTCATTGTTTATATGGACCGGAATACCGAATCTTTCCTCGAATATGTCCTTCAGGTGCACTTCCTGCCATGAAGGTATGTTGGCTACATTATATACGATGCCTCGGTTGGTGTCCACGACCGATGGAACTCCCATTCCGATCGATGTCACTCCTTCACAGACAAGAGGTTCTATGAGTGCTGCAATTGCCTCTATGACCTCCTCCTGAGTGCCTTTAGCCGGGCATGGGGCTTTTTCTTTTCTTACTACGGTCGTGCCGTCGACAAGGGCGGCTCTCACGTTTGTTCCGCCAAGATCTACTCCTATTTTCATAAACTTACTATATTTGCAATGTGTTACCACAGTACACCACAGTTTGCAAAGATAAGAACTTTATGGTTGTTTCTATGAAATACATGAGATTATTTGCTGTCATTGCGTCGTTTGCGCTCCTTTCCGCTTTATGTTATAGCTTCTTCGCCGGGACTGAGGCGGAGCGGCAGGCGAGGGGATTGGCCCGAAGGATAGTGCCTTTTTATGCCGGAAAGATCGATTTCAGGCAGACGGCCGATACCATTGATGTGTTCACTCTATATTCAGAAGGCTCAAGACTTGTAATCGAGGGAAACAATGCCATCTCTATGGCCATGGGACTGAATCATTACCTGAAGAACTATTGCGGGGTGACGGTGTCATGGTATGCTTTCGAGCCGGTTCAGTATCCGGCGGCGATGGAGGCTGTGGAGGCTCCTGTGCGTGTCGAGGCTAAGGTCAAGGACAGGTTTTTCCTGAACTACTGCACCTTCGGCTACACGATGCCATGGTGGAAATGGGAGGACTGGGAGAGGTTCATAGACTGGATGGCCATGAACGGAATCAATATGCCTCTGGCGAATACCGGTCAGGAGGCTGTTTGGCAGAAGGTATGGCGCAAGCATGGCCTTTCCGATGAGGAGATACGTTCATATTTCACCGGTCCTGCGCATCTGGCATGGCACCGCATGTGCAACATAGACCACTACGATGGTCCTCTTCCGCAGAACTGGATAGACTCGCAGGTGAAGCTCCAGAAGAAGATCCTCAAGCG
>JAGBTT010000030.1 GCA_017631175.1 Bacteroidales bacterium | reverse complement strand
GAGGCTACCATCTACCGCGATGCTCCTGATGCCCATTACAAGGACAACCCTCAGGCCTATATCGTCGAGAAGAGGAATGTTACCTTCCACGACTACCTCCCTGTGACAATGGCTCCGGGCGGCGGATTCGCAATCAGTTTCGAAGAAGTTAAATAATACAGACATATAACACATTTTAAAAACTAAATCATTATGGACAAACAGTTTTTTTATGAATCTCCTGAGGTTTCTGTCGTAGAGATCGAGACAGAGGGAGTGCTCTGCGCAAGCGGAGGATTCGAAGAGTGGGAAGAAGATACACTCAATTGGTAACAGTTTAACGGTTAAAGACAAATGAAGATGAAGAAGAATTTGTTTATGATCGCAGCTGTTGCCCTTGCAGCAGTTGCATGTAACAAGGAGACTGCCCCAGAGCAGCTCCCTGCAGGTGAGGTCGTTACATTCGAGGCCTCTACAGACGGTGCCGACACCAAGGTTGTCCTTGACGGCAAGATTTCAAAGTGGGAGAACGGTGACAAGATCACCATCCACAACGGTACAAAGGGCTATGAGTTCAGCACAACTGACGAGGGTGCAAAGGCTGAGTTCACTTACACAGGCGACGACTTCTCAGGCGAGAAGTTCATCGCAGTTTATCCTGCAGGCACTTACACTGCTGATGTTGAGGCTAAGACAGTGGTGGCAAACGTACCTACATATCAGCCAAGCCGTGACGGCAGCTTCAGCGCAGGTGCTGTGCCTTCTGTAGCTTATTCAGAGACTCAGTCGCTCATGTTCAGAAATGCTGCGGCTCTTCTCAAGTTCACTGTAAAGGGAAAGAACGTCAAGGGTCTCGTATTCTACGGAAACAACGGTGAGGCTGTTTCAGGTGATGTTAAGGTCACTATGAACGATGACAACACCATCAAGACAATCGAGGCTCAGAAGACAACAATCACTGAGAACGAAGTTACTGAGACAAAGCTCATCACTTGGGCAAAGGTTTGGGCAAATACTTCAAACTGGTGTTTCGTAGAGGGTACAACCTACTATCTTGCAGTTGTTCCTCAGAACTTCACAAAGGGTTTCACTGCACAGCTCGAGATCGACGGTGTAGGAACAGTTGACGTGAAGAAGCTCGAGACGGCATACGAACTCAAGCCGAACACAATCCTCGATCTCGGTGAACTCGAGTATGTCGCTCCTCCTGTAACCGAACTCAATTGGGGAGTAGCCGGTACCATGACAAACTGGGCAGACAATGCTGACCTTGCCATGACAGCAGAAGGTGACTGGCTCGTTGCCAAGAACGTTACTATCGAGGCTGGTTCTGAGTTCAAGTTCCGTGCTAACGGCAACTGGACCAACAACAGAGGTACTGAGACTGCTACTGCAGTTGCTGCCGACACAGAGACAAAGGTTGTTGCAAACGGTCAGGACATATCTGCTGCAGTTCCTGCAATCTATGACATCTACCTTTCAAAGAATGCTGACAAGATGAAGCTTGTAAAGGTCGGCGACATCGAGGTTCCGGATCCTGAGCAGCCTGTCGCTTCTGACTGGGGTATTGTTGGCGATATCAATGGCTGGAATGCACCTGATATCACAATGTACAGCTATAAGGGTATGTATGTTGCTTACAATGTAAACTTTACTTCAGCTGGTGGTTTCAAGATTAGAAAAGGCGGCGTTTGGAATGACTCATACAACTATGGTCTTTCAGCAGGAAATGCTAACGTAAGTGCCGGATACTGGTATAGTGTAATAACAAGTGGTGGATCAGGTAACATGATGGTTCCAGCTGGAACATATGACATCTGGTTCGACCTTACAAACAAAAAGGTCTACATTCTTACACCAGGTGCCGATCCGGAAACAGCATCAAAGGGAACTCCAGTAGCACCTCTTACTGACAAGTGGTATCTTGTAGGTGCATTCAACAGCTGGAAGGCAGCAGATGCAAAATATCAGATGACAGCAGAAGGAACATGGTATGTGTTCAAGAACTTCAATGTTTCAGGAGAGGTCAAGTTTGTAGCAGATGCAAACTGGAGTGTCAACCGTGGTGGTTCTTGGAAGGGCGTTAATCAGAAGATCACTCTCTCTCAGGGTGGTGCAAATATCAAGGTTACATCAGGAACTTACGATGTTTACCTCAGTTCAGATGCTAAGTATGCATATTTTATGACTGTAGGTCAGACCCCAGCAAACTAAGTTAAGTACTAATAAATTGACAGAGCCCTAGAAGTGCAGAACTTCCAGGGCTCTTTCTTTTTGCCTGTAAACTGTGTTTCTGATCATCGTTTCGGAATATCCACCGATTTCTCGCTCCGGCCCTTGAGGTGCTCCGAGAAGTAGTCCACCAGACGCCAGTAGAAATACTCGTTCATGTCGCCGAAACTGTGTCTCTGCTGAGGGAGCATGAGCATGTCGAAACGCTTTCCGGCCCTGATCAGAGCATCCACGACGCGGGTGGTGTTGCCCGGATGGACATTGTCGTCGATGTCGCCATGGACAAGGAGGAGATGGCCCTTCAGATTCTTCGCTATCTCAGGGTTGGTTCCGATCTTATAGACGAAGGTTGTGTCTCCCTGCTCGCTTACGGTCTCCTTGACTCCGTGGTGGGTCTCGCTCCACCAGCGGTTGTAGATGGTGTTGTCGTGGTTTCCGGCGCATGACACTCCCACCTTGAAGAAATCAGGATACTGGCACATTGCCGCTGTGGTCATGAATCCTCCGCCCGAATGGCCATGGATTCCGACCTTGTTGATGTCGATGAAACCGTAGCGGTTTGCAAGCTGCTCGATGGCATACTTGTGGTCTTCCAGAGGGTAGTCCCTCATGTTGCCGTAGCCGTAGTTATGGTACCATTTCGACCTGCTCGGATGACCTCCGCGCTGACCCACGGATATTACGATGAATCCGGCCTGGGCAAGACGGTCGGTACGGACGCTCATGCGCGTGAACGGATAATAGACGGCCTCGACCTGTGGGCCTGGATAGACGTAATCGATTATAGGATAGACCTTTGTCGAGTCGAAGTCGAACGGCTTGTACATCACTCCGTAGAGGTCGGTGATACCGTCCGCAGCCTTTACCTTGAAGAGTTCAGGGAACTTGTAGCCGTTGGCCAGGAGCTGTGAGAAGTCGCTCTCCTGGAGGTCCATCACCTTCTTGCCTGTGTTGTCGAGAAGCACGCACACAGGGACAGTGTCGATTCTCGAATAGTTGTCCACCATGAACTTTGCGTCGTCATCGACCTCGACCTGATGGAAGAAATCGCCCTTTGTGATCTGCGTAAGTCCTGTTCCGTCGAGATTAACCTTGTAAAGATGCTCGTAGTAAGGGTTTTCGTCGGCATTCTTTCCGTTGGCGGTGAAATAGACCGTGCGGGCATTCTCATCTACCTTCAGGATCTCCTCCACATGCCAAGGGCCCTTGGTGATGCGGTTCTTCAGATTGCCCTGGTCGTCGTAGAGATAGAGGTGGGCCCAGCCGTCACGCTCGCTCCAGTGGATGAGTTCCTTGCCGTTGCCGAGCGCCTTCAGCGAACGGGTTTCCTGGTATGTGTTCATCCTTTCCTCGATGACAGGCACGAGGGTGTCCTGACCGACTGTATATGAACATACGTCGATGCGGTAGAGGTCGCGGCTGCTGCGGGTGAGGAAGAATCTCTCATTGTCTCCTAGCCACACTGTCGACCTTTCTTCCATGTCTCTCTGTCTCTGCATGAGAGGTCTGGTCTCGATTCCGAGGGTCTGGTCCTTGTATGCGGAAGTATTGATCTCCTTGCGGCTGTTGTCCTGCATGTCGAAGATGTAGAGGTGCTCCACCGGAGCCTCCTTCTCGCCCGGCATCTGATATTTATATGTCTCGAGGGTAGGACGAGGCTTCGACATCACATTGATCACCCAGAGGTCCTTGACTTCGCGCTCGTCGGTCAGGATGGTGGCGAAATGGCGTGAGTCCGGCGACCACATTCCATAGACCGCACGACGCTTTCCGTTGAGAAGAGTGTCGGTATTGACCATCTTGTACGGCATTCCGTAGCCGAAATCCTTGACTCCGTCGGTTGTGAGCTGGATTTCCACGATGGTGGAGTCGTTCTCGTCCTTGCGTGCCTTCTGATAGTCCTCGTAGCTCATCCTGTAGAGGTTGAGGTCCTTTGCATATACGACGGTCTTCTTATCGGGAGATATAGACCCCCATGAAAGACGCTTCGGCTCCTTCTCCTTGTCCTTGAGGTGGGTGAGTGTGCGGGTAGGCCAGTCGTATGAGAAATGGAATACCTCCTTCTCCATCTTTCCCTTTTCGTTCTTCACTTCCTTGGTCGAAGTCACCTCGAAGGTGAATGTCTTTCCGTCTTCCTTTGCCTTGAGGTTGCGTATCGGGAGATGGCGTGCGTCATAAGGGTCACGTACGGTTTCGGTAAGTTGTGCGGCAAGTTCATCCCTGTCGAAAAGCGGGGTCTGTTTCTTTTTCGACGGGTCCACCACATACCACTGCGTTCCGTCGCTGGTCTTGTATTCGTACCAGAAGCAGTTTCCCTTCTGGAACCAGTGCGGGTCCACGGTGGTCGAGAAGAGCATCGTGCTGAGTTTCTCCTGAGTGAATTTCTCGGCCTGAAGGTATTCAGGCAGCCTCTCCTGGGCCTGTGCCATGGCTGAAGAAAGACATGCGGCAGCCATGATTGCAATCAAAATCCTTTTCATCGGTCTATCCGTTAAATGTTAGCGGTGCTAAAATTACGAATAAATCCGTATATTTGTAAGCATATGGACAAGAAGAAGGATTATATCGAAATAAAAGGGGCCAAGGCCCATAACCTCAAGGGTGCGTCGCTATCCATTCCCCGCGACAGTTTCGTCGTGGTCACAGGACTCAGCGGCAGCGGCAAGTCGTCCCTTGCCTTCGACACCATATATGCCGAAGGTCAGCGCAGGTACATGGACACGCTTTCGACATATGCGAAGCATTTTATGGGCATATTGGAAAAGCCTGAGGTTGAATCTATTACGGGTCTCAGCCCGATTATCGCAATCGAGCAGAAGACCACAGGAAACAACCCTCGTTCGACCGTCGGAACCATCACTGAAATCTACGATTTCCTGCGTCTTCTCTATGCCAGGGCATCGACCGCCTACTCTCCGCAGACCGGCAAGGCCATGGTCAGATATACCGACGAACAGATCGTGTCCCTCATAATGGAAAACTACCAGGACCGCAAATGCTATCTCCTGGCGCCTGTGGTCAGGGGACGAAAGGGCCATTACAAGGAACTTCTCGAGCAGATGCGCAAGAGGGGATATACCCAGGTCCGCGTAGACGGCGAACTCTGCGAACTGAATGAAGTCACCGCCCTGGACAGGTACAAGGCCCATTTCATCGAACTCGTGGTCGACCGTCTGAAGCCGTCGCAGAAGGATGAGAAACGCATCAAGACTTCGGTGATGTCCGCTCTGAACTTCGGAAAGGGATCGGTTGCCATCATGGACATGGAGACAGAGGCGGTGCATCATTATTCGAAGCATCTTGTGTGTCCGGACACAGGCGTCTCGCTTGCCGAGCCGGCTCCTCATTCGTTCTCGTTCAACTCTCCGCAGGGATACTGCCCTCACTGCAAGGGCCTGGGAATCATCGTGGACGTAAACATGGACACTATCATACCGGACCGTTCGGTTTCCATCGCCGAGGGAGGAATCGTTCCTCTGGGCAAGATCCGTGAGACCAAGAAGTTCGATGTCATAAGGTCCATCGCAAGAAAATACAATTTCTCTCTATACGACCCTATCGAGGACCTTCCGGACGAGGTCATTTCGCTGATCGTCTTCGGTTCGGACGAACTCTTCCGAGTGGGCGAGGGTACATCTTCCGAGATGGTAAGTTTCGGTGGCATCGTGGGAGACATAAACGAAAAGATAGTATGTCCTGTGTGCGGCGGTACAAGGCTTAACCAGGATACGACATATTTCAAGATCGACGGAAAGACCATTTCAGAAGTGTCTGCGATGGAGATTTCCCAGTTGAAGGAGTGGTTCTGCAGTCTGGACGAGGTGTTTGGAAAGAGGGAGAGCACCATAGCGCGTGACATCCTCAAGGAACTCAAGGACAGGACTCAGTTCCTCCTTGATGTGGGACTTGACTACCTGTCGCTTGACCGTGCAACTGCCTCATTGTCAGGAGGTGAGAGTCAGCGAATCAGGCTTGCTACCCAGATCGGCTCGAAACTGGTCAATGTGCTTTACATCCTTGACGAGCCGTCGATCGGTCTGCATCAGAGGGACAACCGCAAGCTGATCGCGTCCCTGAAGAAACTCCGTGACGAGGGCAATTCCGTGATGGTCGTGGAGCATGATGCCGAGACCATGATGGCGGCGGACTGGCTTGTGGATGTGGGTCCCGGAGCAGGTGATGCGGGTGGTCGTATATGCTTCAGCGGACCGCTTACGGATATTGACAAGTGTAATTCCACGACCCTGGAGTATCTGCGTGGGGAGAAGAAGATCGAGGTTCCTGCCGAGAGAAGGCTAGGCAACGGTCTGACGCTTGGAATAAGAGGCGCGAAGGGCAACAACCTGAAGGATGTGGATGTGGACTTCCCGCTCGGAATGCTCATCGGAATCAGCGGCGTCAGCGGAAGCGGAAAGTCGTCTCTGATAAACGAGACCCTGATGCCTGTGCTGAAGAACAAGTTCTACAATGCCAAACTCCAGCCTCTGCCTTATGGAAGCATCACCGGAATCGAGAATATAGATAAACTCATAGAGATAGACCAGAGTGCCATCGGACGTACTCCGCGAAGCAATCCTGCCACATTTACGGGCGTGTTCAACGACATCCGCAACCTTTTCGAGGCGACTCCGGATGCCAAGGTACGCGGCTTCAAGGCCGGCAGGTTCTCCTTCAATGTGCCTGGAGGACGTTGCGAGGAGTGCAAGGGAGCCGGAATCAAGGTCATCGAGATGAACTTCCTTCCGTCGGTGAATGTGGTCTGCAACGAATGCCGCGGAAGAAGATACAAGGACGATACCCTTGCAGTGAAATATAAGGGCAAGAACATCAATGATGTGCTCGAGATGCCGATAAGCGAGGCATATGAGTTCTTCTCGAACATCCCCTCGATAGCCCAGAAACTGAAGGCGATGGTCGATGTGGGACTCGGATATGTGCGCCTGGGACAGTCGGCCGTGACCCTTTCCGGCGGTGAGAGCCAGCGTATGAAACTGGCTTCGGAACTTGCGAAGAAGAGTACCGGCAACACTCTTTATATCCTCGATGAACCTACGACAGGACTCCATTTCGAAGACATCAAGGTGCTCATGGATGTGCTCCAGCAGCTTGTGGATCAGGGAAATACGGTCATCGTTATCGAACATAACCTCGATGTGCTCAAGTCGGTGGACTATATATTCGACATGGGCCCTGAAGGCGGAAAGAAGGGTGGAATGATAGTCGCTGAGGGTACGCCGGAACAACTTGCCGACAACCCTGACTCGGTGACAGGCCCTTTCCTCAAAGAAATACTTTAGATGAAATGCTGTCTGTCATCCTGAGCTTCACCATGTCATCCTGAGCGAAGCGAAGGATCTATAATAAAGATTAAATATGGAAGAAATCAGAATCTACTGCGAAAACACCAAGTCCTATACCAAGGTTCCGATGGGCACAACCCTGAAGAAACTGTCGGAAACCGTATGCCCGGATATCCTTTCACGGAACGGACGAGCGCTTCCGGTGCTGGCCGCCCTGGTGGACAATAAACTCAACTCCCTTGATTATAAGATCATAAATCCGCATAATGTAAGATTTGTAGGTTATGACCATCCCGATGGACGCCGCACCTACATCAGGTCGCTGTGCTTCGTGCTTCAGAATGTGGTCAGGAAGATGTTCCCGGACAAGGTGCTGGCTATAGATTATTCGCTTCCGAGCGGTCTCTACTGCGAGATCAGGGAGGTGGATGCCATGGAGGACGGCCGTCCGAAGGTGCATTTCGTGACTGATGAGAAGCTTCAGGAAATCGAGGACGGAATGAAGGAACTTATCAAGGCTGACCTTCCGTTTACCAAGGTCATGATGAACCTCGAAGAATGTGAGAAGGTCTTTTCAAGAAACAATCAGTTCGAAAAGGTAGGTCTCTTCAAGACCGTAGGACGTCTGCATAACAGTGTATATTTTCTTGATGGTCAGGCTGATACATTCTATGGCCCTCTGGCTCCTTCCACCGGAGTGCTTGATATCTTCAGCATTACCGGCTTCAATGACGGATTCTGCCTCCAGTATCCTATGGACGGCGATCCGGACAGGGTGCACCCGATGAAGCGTCAGTCAAAACTGGCGACTGCTCTCAAGGAACATTCCGACTGGTGTTCGGTCATGGGTGTGCGCGGAGTCGGAAAACTCAATGCAAAGGTCCTCTCGGGCGAGATCGTGGACCTCATCAATCTTTCCGAGGCTCTGCATGAGAGGAAATATGCCGATATCGCAGACCAGATATATGCCCGCAGAGGCAGCGTGAAGATAGTGTTCATTGCCGGACCTTCGAGCAGTGGAAAGACTTCAACCTCGAAGAGACTGGCTCTTCAGTGCCGTATCCTGGGAATGAATCCTAAGGTTATCGAACTTGATAACTACTTTGTGGACAGGGAGTTCACTCCTCGCGACGAGAACGGAGAATATGACTTCGAGTGCCTTGGTGCCATGGACCTGGATCTTCTGGGCCGTCAGTTGAACGACCTTCTTGACGGCAAGGAGGTGGAGATTCCGCGCTTCGACTTCGTTGAGGGACGCAAGCATTTCGAGGGCAACATGATGCAGCTGCACGAGAAGGACATCCTCATCATGGAAGGAATCCATGCCCTTAATCCGGCCATGATCCCGAGCGTCGACCCTTCGAAAGTCTTCCGAGTATATGCTTCGGCCCTGACCTCGCTTTCAATCGATGAAAACAACAACATATCGACTTCGGACAACCGTATGCTCCGCCGCATGATCCGTGACAACCGCACCCGCGGCGTGACCCCGGAGAGTACCATCATGAGATGGCAGAGCGTACGTCGCGGCGAAAACAGGAACATCTTCCCGTTCCAGGAGAATGCCGACGCGGTGTTCAATTCGGCTCATATCTTCGAACTTCCGGTGCTCAAATACTATGCAGAGCCGCTTCTGCGCAGGATTGCCCCGAGTTCACCGGCTTATGTCGAGGCGAGCAGGATGCTGAAGTTCCTAGGTTACATCGTGGCCATGACTCCGGCTGAGATTGCCGCAATTCCTCCGACTTCCATCCTCCGCGAATTCATCGACGGCCAGACGCTTTAGAATCCTCATCACCTTCCGACAGCAGCGTTTTTCTTAAGCGATTGACCTATAGCGTTTTATATAAACTGCGTGCTCCCCTTTGGCGGCACGCAGTTTGAGTAAATGCTTGACTGTTAATGATATACGAATTACGCTATTTTCGGGCTGTCGGCAAATGCAGGAAATTGCATATCTGATAGGCGGAAGCGGAAGTATGTGATTGCAGTTCTCTATATATTTCCATTTTCCTCTCGTCCGATAAAGCGGTTATTTTCCTGATTTCGTTACTTTTCATGGACTTTTGCATATACCGGCACATTTCGTTGAATGCATCAAGCGAGAAGTTGTCGCGGTTTTCCTTTATGTCATGATCGTCTCCGGTTGTCGAATCCATTGCATCAAGCATGCAGTCGAATGATTTGAAATGCGAGGTCAGTTCTTCGAAGTCGACCGGAAGGTATGAACTGATGACATAATCCACGAATTGTTCCATCTCTTTGCCTGAAAGGCCTTTGGTGAGACGGGTCAGTTGAGCATATTTGAGAGGAAGATTCAACTTTTCCATCAAATCCACCTCCTTCAGCGCCTTCTTCAGCTCTGGAGATGACTGTCTTATGATTATCTTTGGCGAGAACGGATGATCGCTTTTTCCATATGCCAGGAAGTTCCATCTGTATTCGATGGCTGATTTGCAGAAGTTCTTCTCGACAGGGTTGTTGCCGACATATATTATCGCACTCCTTAATTTCTTCTCGTCCCATTTAGGTGCGCTTCCGAAATTCTTTTTGAAGAGTTTGCCTTTTCTCCCTGCAAATGTGTTGTATTCGTGAACAAACCATGCGGTAAACCGGTCTACAAATGCGCTCAGTTCCTGGATTGTCTCTGTCCTGATAAGAAAATGCACGTGGTTATGCATCAGACATATTTCCAGAATCTGTACTCCTGCACTTCTGGCACATACTGCAAAAATGGTGAAGAAGACCAGACAGTCTTCGATGCTGTAAAACAGATGAACTCCGTCAACTGTCCTCTGATAGACATGGTTGACTACCCCTCGGTAAAATTTCCTTCTCTTTCTCATATCTGTATTGATTTATTGTGATGCGGTCTGCATTCCGACAAACCGTTTGATGTAAATCTATCGAGGATATGATGAAGATATGTTCAAAAACGGAAAAATGTGGTGAAATTCCGATGATAAAATAAATTTTATTGTACTAAAATTTATTTTAGCGTGTTTTCTAAGTGTTTGATTGATAGGGATATATGTAAAATGCGTGCCGCCAAAGGGGAGCACGCAGTTTGTGTAAGATGTTGATATTTAGGTTGTTGTAAATTACGGTGTGGGACTAGTCTTCGTTCGGTTCGTTGAACGGCATGAGGAACGGGTTGGTCATGCGCTCGGTCGAGATGTCGCTGGACGGTCCGTGTCCAGGAAGGACGCGGGTGTCGCCGTCGAGCATGAGGAGTTTCTCGAAGATGCTGCGCATGAGGGTGTCATAGTCTCCGCCCGGGTGGTCGGTGCGGCCGATGGCGCCTGCAAAGAGGGTGTCGCCGGAGAACAGGACCTTTTCGTTACGTTCAAGGAAGCACAATCCTCCTTTCGAATGGCCCGGGGTCGAAATGACTTCGAAGCTCAGGTCTCCCACCGGAATCACATCGCCTTCCATCACGAATCCCGCCCTGCTGGCAATGGAGGCCTCTCTGATCGTCTTGATTATTGGGAATTCCTCAGGCATAGGGAAGCCGAACTGTTCGCACAACTGTGCGTTCGTCACCTGCATCGAATACATTTCCTTCATGTCTGCATATACCGGGATCTCATATGCCTTGGCCAAGACAGACATTCCGTATATATGGTCGAAATGGCAGTGAGTTAGCAGGATGCATTCGGGCTCGAGACCTTTGGACTCGATGAATCCTGCGAGTTGTGCGATTTCTTCATCAGAATGGCATCCAGGGTCAACAATGGCGCATTTTCCGTTTTCGTCCCATGCAAGAAAACAGTTTGTCTGAAAACTGTTGAAGGTGAAATGTTCTATATGTATCATCAAAAAATCAGTTAAATCATACAAATTTACATTAAAAATCAGTATGTTTGTAAATTAAATGAATTAAAATACAATAATTATGCATATAGCCATAGCAGGTAATATCGGAAGCGGAAAGACAACTCTTACAAAGATGCTTGCCGCCCATTACGGATGGACTCCTAAGTTCGAGTCTGTCGACTACAATCCATACCTCGCTGATTTCTATGAGGATATGGAGAGATGGTCGTTCAACCTTCAGGTTTACTTCCTTAACAAGCGTTTTAAGGATGTGGTTGATATCTCGAAACTTGACGAGGTCATCATCCAGGACCGTACCATCTATGAGGATGCGCGCATATTCGCTCCGAACCTCCACGGAATGGGTCTCATGAGCACCAGGGATTTCGAGAACTATTCGGATCTTTTCGACCTCATGATGTCGCTCGTCAATCCGCCTGACCTTCTCATCTATCTCAGAAGTTCCATCCCGAACCTTATCGGCCAGATCCAGAAGAGAGGCCGCGAGTACGAGAAGAGCATTCGAATCGACTATATCACAGGTCTTAACGAGAGATATGAGAACTGGATCAAGGACTATAAGCACAAGCTTCTCATCCTTGATGTGGATCGCATAAAGTTCGAGAACCGTCCTGAGGATTTCCAGGAGGTGGTGGACAGGATCGATGCTGAACTCTTCGGCCTCTTCCCTGCTGAATAGACAGATACTATAACCTAAATAATTATATTATGACACAGAAATTGACAATCATCGACTTCGTTGAGAAGTATGTTGCCAAGTATTCGAAGAATCCTTATTTGTGGGAAAAGAATCTTGATACAAACGTCTGGGAATCAACTACATATGAGGAGACTCTGAAGAAGGCGAAGCGTATCGGAGCGGGTCTTATGTCCCTCGGAGTTCAGAAAGGCGACAAGATTTCATACCTCAGTGAGGGTCGTGACATGTGGGTCATCGGAGAACTTGGAGTTCTTTATGCAGGTGCAGTGAACGTGCCTCTTTCCATCAAACTCGGCGAGACCAATGACCTGGTATTCAGAGTGAAGCATTCTGATTCGAAGTATGTCATCACATCGAAGTTCCAGCTTCCTAAGGTAAGGGCGATCCTTCCTGAGTGCCCTATGGTGGAGAAGGTGATCATCTTCGACGAGGTTGACGACAAGCAGGAGAATGAGATCTATATTTCCGAGATCATGGAGATGGGAGACGAGTTCCTTGCAAAGAATGAGGACCTTTTCATCCAGAGATACAAGTCCATCCAGCCTGATGACTATGCCAACATCAGCTATACTTCAGGTACCACGGCAGACCCTAAGGGAATCCTCCTTACACACAGAAACTACACTGCCAATGTAGAGCAGGCACATTCAGTGATCGGAATCGACGAGAATGACAAGATGCTCATCATCATTCCTCTCGACCACTGCTTCGCTCATGTTGCAGGTATGTACACAATGATGTCTTATGGTGCGTCTTTCGGTACAGTCCCTTCAGGAAAGAACGGAAAGGAAGCTCTCAGAAACATCTCTCCAAGCATCCAGGAACTCAAGCCTAACGTGATGCTTTCCGTGCCTACTCTTGCAAAGAACTTCAAGAAGAGCATCGAATCAACTATCGCAAGAAAGGGAAAGACTGTAGAGAAACTCTACAATTTCGCTCTCAAGAACGCAATCGCATACAACAAGGAAGGATACAACAAGGGAACTCAGTTCGTGGATATCTTCCGCAAGCCTCTGATGCTTCTTTTCGACAAGATCATCTTCAAGGCAGTGCGCGAGGGTCTCGGCGGCCAGATGAAGTTCTTCGTCGGTGGCGGTGCGCTTCTCGACATCGACCTCCAGAGATATTACTATGCCATCGGAATCCCGATGTATCAGGGATATGGTCTTTCCGAGGCTACTCCTATCATTTCTGCAAACTCGCCTGAAAAGCATATCTTCGGTTCATCAGGAAAGGTCGTTTCTCCGATGGAAATCAAGATTCTTGATGCTGACGGAGTGGAGCAGCCTTTCGGAGCAAAGGGCGAAATCTGTATCAAGGGTGAGAACGTGATGGCAGGTTACTGGAAGAACCCTAAGGCTACCGCTGATACAGTGGTTGACGGATGGCTCCATACCGGTGACATGGGTTACATGCGTGATGCCGAGATGCTTTATGTTGTCGGACGATTCAAGTCTCTCCTTATCGCTGCTGACGGTGAGAAGTACTCTCCGGAGGGAATCGAGGAGAACCTCGTTGAAAGTTCAAAATACATCGACGGTGCAATCCTCCACAACAGCCAGGATCCTTACACCATCGCCCTCATCACTCCTAACAAGGAGGCTCTCAAGGCTTATGCAAAGGAGCAGGGACTTGATCCTGCCACTAAGGAGGCGAAGGTGAAGATGCTTGAACTTCTCCAGGAGGAGGTCAACATGTACCGCAAGGGCGGACGTATGTTCGGTGCCTTCCCTGAAAGATGGCTTCCTGCTGCAGTCTGCGTGCTTCCTGAGCCTTGGACTGAGCAGAACCACTTCCTCAACAGTTCGATGAAGGTTGTCCGCGGAAGAGTCGAGGAGACCTACAAGGCCAATATGGAGTTTGCTTATACTCCTGAGGGTAAGAATATCGTGAACGATATGAACCTCGCTTCACTCTAGAAGCAGGCCCTTCTGTATAAAATATCGGTCGGCGACATATAGGTGACATGCCACCCCCGGCTAGGGGGTGCCTCCCGAATGGGAGGTGGGGGTCACCGGTGTGTCGCCGACCGATATTTTATTTTCCGGTATCGAAGGTCTTCACGTGCAGTCTTTCGACCACTTTGTCCCAATTGATGAGGTCCCGGCAGATGTCCACGAAGACAGCACGTCTGTTGCGGTAGTCGATATAGTAGGCATGTTCCCATACGTCTATGGTCATGAGGGGCCTGTATCCGTTGCGCATAGGATTTCCGGCATTGGATTCCTGTATGATGTGCAGTCTTCCGTCCCTGTCCTGCGCCAGCCATACCCATCCGGAACCGAAAAGACCCAGTGCAGCACTCTTGAACTGCTCATGGAAGGCTTCGACCGATCCGAAATCCCGGATCAGGATGTCCTTCAGTTCCTGAGGCATGTTAATGCGTTTGGGTGAAAGGGTGTTGAAGAAGAATTCATGGTTCCAGACCTGGGCGGCGTTGTTGAATACCGGCCCTGATGCCGTCATGATGATTTCTTCCAGTTCCATGTCTTCATATGGCGTACCGGCTATCAGGGCGTTGAGGTTGTCGACATAGGTCTGGAGATGCCTGCCGTAATGGTATTCGATGGTTTCCTTGCTCATTCTTGGCTCCAATGCGTCTGACGCATAAGGGAGCGGGGGTAATGTGTATATCATAACTGTGTCCGTTTGAAAGTTCAGACGGACACAGGACAATATTCAGACCTTGGATGGGGATTAATGTGAGAAAATGAATCCAAAATAAATTCTCGGACCCATAGGGCGGTTGAGGCCGTCCTTGTTTACGGCAAGGAGCCAGTCGGCCTTCAGAGTGAGGTGGAGTGCTTCGCCGACAGCGTATTCCACTCCTACGAACGGGTCGAAGGCAAAGAACGGCTTCTTGTTATATATGGCATTCGCCTCCGGGAGCCAGTCGTGCTTGTCGCCCTCGAACATGTAGAATGCTGTCTCCATGCCGCCTCCTACAGTCGCTCCGACGTAAGGGTAGAACTTTCCGATCTTCCAGTACCAGTCCGCAAGGGCACCTGTCCAGAACACCTTGTTGAAACTTCCGTCCACGATATCCTTCTTCAGTCCCATGTTTGAGAAGTATCCTTCGAATCCTGCTCTGAAATGCTCTGTGAGATGGAGTTTTGCCACTCCTCCGATTCCGAATGTTGCGCCTGATGCATTGTAGTTGCGTGGATTGTCTCCTCCGCTGAGATAACCTGTGTGTACCATCATACCTCCGGAGAAGCCTTTGATTGTCTTGCCATTGCCGGCAGATGCCGAAGTAAGTGTCAATAGAATTGACAGTAATGAGGTTATAATATATTTTGTCTTCATAGCGGATGCAAAGATACGAATTTTATTTTTAGTGGGTTGGGGCGTTTTTGCTTAAAATTTTAATGAAAAATTTGGTTTTTTGATTATAATCGTTAACTTTGCAGAAGACATCAGAAAGTTTTTTCGTGTCTATTTGTTAAGTTCGTTTTATATACGGCAGGCGTCCTTGGGGAGGGGCGCCTGCTAATTTTTTATTACGATATGTAGATTTTTTTTTGTAACTTAGGCGCGATTTTGATGAATCACTATAATTATTAACAATAAATCCTAAATCAAATGAACAAGAACAAGACTAATTGGGTTGCGGTTCTTACGATGATGTTCCTTTTCGGAATGATTTCATTCGTGACAAACCTTGCCGCTCCTATCGGAGTAATCTGGAAGCAGGCTCCTGGAATCGAGGGCTCTAACTTCTGGGGAATGATGGGAAACATGATGAACTTCCTCGCATACCTCTTCATGGGTATACCTGCAGGAAAGCTTATTACTAAGGTCGGATACAAGAAGACAACCCTTATCGGCGTAGGCGTAGGTCTCGTAGGTGTGTTCGTACAGTTCCTTTCAGGTAAGATCGGAGTAGGTTCTACTCTTGCAGGACTTCCAGCGAATTTCTTCGTATATCTTTTCGGAGCTTTCGTGTGCGGTTTCTCAGTATGTATCCTTAATACAGTTGTGAATCCTATGCTCAACCTCCTCGGCGGCGGCGGAAACAGGGGCAATCAGCTCGTTCAGATCGGAGGTACATTCAACTCCCTCACCGGAACTCTTACTCCTATGCTTGTCGGCGCCCTTATCGGAGCTGTTACAGCTCAGACTCAGATTGCTGACGTAAATACTGTACTTTACATTGCAATGGGAGTATTTGCCGCAACATTCGCCATCCTTGTATTTGTTCCTTTCGTTGAGCCGGAGCAGGATAAGGCTGATACATCTGTAAAGTCTCTCTTCCAGTATCGTCATCTGGTGTTCGGAGTGATCGCTATCGCTCTTTATGTAGGTGTCGAGGTCGGAATCCCGGGAACTCTCAACTTCTATCTTACTGATACTCTCGGAACTGCAAATGCCGCGACAACTGCCGGATTTGTTGCAGGAACTTACTGGTTCCTCATGCTTGTCGGCCGTTTCGTATCCAGCCTTATCAGCGGCAAGGTATCAAGCCGCGTACAGCTTGCAGTTACAAGCGCAACAGCAATAGCATTCGTTGTCATCGCCATGTTCACTACAAGCGTGAATGCATCTATGCCTGTATTTACAGGTTCAGGATTCGGCATTGCCCAGGTTCCTCTTACAGCTGTGCTTCTCGTTCTTTGCGGTCTCTGCACATCAGTAATGTGGGGTGCGATCTTCAATCTTTCTGTTGAAGGACTTGGCAGCAAGTCGGCTGCGGCTTCCGGACTTTTCATGACAATGGTTGTCGGTGGAGGTATTCTTCCGCTTGTTCAGAATGCAATCGCAGATGCAACAACATATATGGCAAGCTACTGGATTCCAGTTGCGGCTCTTGCATATATCTGCTGGTTCGCTCTTATGGGTTCAAAGGTAAAGAAATCTAACAACTAAAAAATAATTATAATAATGGATTCAACATTTGTAGTAGGTATCGACGTCGGAGGACAGACCTCCAAGATAGGCGTTGTAGATGCACGTGGCGCAGTCCTCGCTCAGACAGTGATCCGTACGGATACTTATGATCAGGTAGAGCCGTATATCGCAGAGCTTGCAGAGGCTGTAAAGAAGCTTATCAAAGAGTCAGGCACTGAAGGAAAGGTCAGAGGAATCGGCGTAGGTGCTCCTAATGGAAACTATTATACCGGCACAATCGAGAATGCTCCAAATCTTCTGTGGGGCCGTAAGAGAGTCGAGTTTTCGAAGCTTCTCTCAGAAGCTATGGGAGGCTTGCCTGTAGCTCTTACCAACGATGCAAACGCCGCGGCTGTGGGTGAAATGACTTATGGTGCGGCAAGAGGCATGAAGAACTTCATCATGATAACTCTTGGCACAGGCGTTGGTTCGGGAATCGTGATCAATGGCGAGGTCGTATACGGCCATGACGGATTTGCAGGAGAGCTTGGACATACTACAGCGGTGCGCAACAATGGACGCGCATGCGGTTGCGGAAGGACAGGATGTCTTGAGACTTATGCATCTGCTACAGGAGTTGCACGTACAGCACGCGAGTGGCTGGAGCTTACAGATGAGCCGTCGCTTCTCAGAAGCCTTGACACTATAGCTTCAAAGGATGTTTACGAGGCTGCTAAGGACGGAGATAATCTTGCTCTCAAGATATTCGACTTTACAGGAAAGATTCTCGGACGCTCTTTTGCAGACTTCATCGCATTCAGCTCGCCAGAGGCTATCGTTCTCTTCGGCGGTCTTGCCAGAGCGAAGGAATTCCTCCTTGAGCCTATGGAGACAGCCATGAATGAAAATGTGCTTCCTTTGTGGAAAAACAAGGTTAAGATAGTATTCTCTCAGCTTAAGGAGTCAGACGCCGCCATTCTTGGTGCATCTGCTCTTGCTTGGGAGCTCTAAGAAATACTTTTCAGAATCGCATCAGCCTCATTTCGGGTCCTACCCGGAATGAGGTTGATCTTATATATATGAGCCATTGTCCCAGATAGTAGGGGACCATGATCAGAAGCCGGGCATTGTCTATCGGCTCAGTGAATTTGTTCCATGCGAGGATAAAGTCGGAAAACACAAAGAGAATCGCTCCCAATGCGTACAATGAGCTTCTTTGATGAAGCGCCGTTCCAAGCATGCAGCATATAAGTAGGGCATAGATTCCAGCTCCGATTCTTATTATGCCTTCAGGTGCATTGCAGACTACCTTGCTGAATGCGAACCATGCAATGGTAAGGCATATAAGACCGATAAGGAACGTATATCCGATGGTCTTTGCCGTAGGCTTTCTTTCCCTTGCGACCTTTTCGTCATACCTTTTGACGAAGAACCATATAAGGAAGATGTGCGTTGCCGCAAATGAACCCATCTGCAGCATGAAAATGCCTAATGATCCGGCCATGTCTCCTATTGCAGAGAAAAGCAAGGCCGCTGTAATCTGCCATGGGCACATCCATAATGATGCTATTGTCAATGCGGTCAGCGGATATGCTGTCTTGCAAGGCAGGGCCGCCGGCATGAAATATAATACCGCCAGAGATGCGAATACTGCTGACGAGGCGATGGCGATGTTCCTGGTCAGTCGCTCAGAAATGCTGAAAAATGCCATTATGATACCTCTAAAGCTTGTCCTGTTTGAGATTTTCTACGTATCTGTCGATCTTATGCAGCTCTCTAGGAATGTTGATGCTCTGCGGACAGTGTGACATGCACTGGTTGCATCCGATGCATCGCGAAGCCTGACGGAGCTTTGGAACGGCGCGGTCATAGCTGACAAGGTAAGCGCGTCTGGCTTTCTTATACCCTTCGTCGTTTATGCTTGCGGCTACTTCGCCTGCATTTACGCACTTGTTGTAGTGCAGGAGAATTGCCGGGATGTCGATTCCGTACGGGCATGGCATGCAGTATTTGCAGTCGTTGCATGGGATAGTAGGGTATTTCTGCATGATTCCCGCAGTCTCGTCAAGGAACGAGAGCTCGTCTTCTGTAAGCGGAACAAGTGGTGTGAATGATTTTACATTGTCCTTGAGATGCTCCATGTATGTCATTCCGCTCAGCACGCATAATACTCCCGGCTGCGTGCCTGCAAAGCGGAAAGCCCAGGAAGCTACGCTGCCTTCCGGATTGCGTTCCTTCAGTCGGTCAGCCACATGCTGAGGAACCTTTGAGAGACGTCCTCCCAGAAGAGGCTCCATGACCAATGACTGTATTCCTCTCTTGTCCAGCTCCTGCTGGAGATATTCTGCGTCGGCATTGTTTCCGCTGGCATGTCTCCAGTCCATGTAATTGAGCTGTATCAGAACGAAGTCCCAATGATATTTCTCGTGTTCGGCCATGAGCTCGTCGAATCCCTCTCTTGTTCCGTGGAAAGAGAATCCAAGATTGCGGATGCGTCCCGCCTCTCTCTCCTTCTGGAGGAATTCCATCATGCCATTGTCTTCGAATCTCTGTCTGAATGCATTTCCTCCTGAAATCGAGTGGAGGAGATAATAGTCCAGATAGTCTGTCTGGAAGTTTTCCAGAGACTTGCGGTACATCTCAATCGAGTTTTCTTTTGTCCAGTTGCTGAAATTCGACAGTTTTGTAGACACGAAATAGCTGCTGCGCGGATAGCGGCTGAGCGCTATTCCCGTAGCCTTCTCGCTCTGTCCCTGAAGATATACAGGAGATGAATCGAAGAAGTTTACGCCATGTGCTATCGCGTAATCTACGAGTCCGTTCACAGTTTCCTGATCGATGATGTCTTTGCCGTTATCATCCTTGATCATCGGCCATCGCATGCATCCGTATCCAAGGATGCTGACCTTGTCTCCTGTGACTCTGTTGGTCCTGTATGTCATTTCTTCAGCACCTGCCTTGGCGTTTCTTTCCGCCATTCCAGGAGAGCCCGAGGAATCTCCTTTGCATCCGGAAACAACTCCTAGTCCGCCCATTGCCATGGCGGCTGTTCCCGCCGTCTTGAAGAACTCTCTTCTGTCTATATTCTTTTTCATAGCCTAAATCGTTTTATGTACTTCGTGTCCTTCAACATGTATCGCCGCGAACGGTCTTGCCGGGCATAGATTCTCGCAAGCTCCGCATCCTATGCACCTTTCCTCGTTCACAACAGGTATTCTCAATGATTTCGGATCTTCTGGATCCTTGCGCACCATGCTTATTGCGCCGGCAGGGCAATGTCTTGCGCAGTTGCCGCAGCTGACATCGTCTGTGTTTACGACGCAGTTGTCAAGGCAGACTACGGCATGTCCGATCTGTATCGATGATTTTTCCTCAACGGTTATCGGCCTGATGGCTCCGGCAGGACAGACATTCGAGCATTTTGTGCATTCAGGACGGCAATATCCTCTTTCGAATGACATCTCAGGCTGCATGAAGTTCATCAGCGATGTGGAAGGCCTGAGCACCTGATTAGGACAGACGCTTACGCAGAGCTGGCATGCAGTGCAATGGTCTGCAAAATTCTTAAGGCTGATAGAGCCGGCAGGCGTCAGAGGTGTCTGTCTCTGCGGCTTCATGGCATGATCTATCGCTGAAAGTCCTCCGTCGACCTTCATTTCCTGGGCATGTGCAGTTGCTGCAGTCGCCGCCATGGCTGCAGAAACCAGAAATGCTCTTCGGCCCTCATCTGCAGATGGACGGCTCTGCATGTCTTTCTTTCCGTATCTGTATGCATAATGAATCGCTCCTTCCTTGCAGGTATCGATGCAATCCATGCATGCAACGCATCGGCTGAGATCTATTTCGTGCTCTTTCATGTTGATGCATGAAGACTTGCACTGTCTGCCGCACAGGCCGCAGCTGCGGCATTTTTCAGCATCTATGGCTGGCGCGAAAAGGCTGAATCTGGAGACGAGTCCGAGTACCGATCCCACAGGGCAGATGGTGTTGCACCATGTTCTTCCGTGCTTCCATGCAAGAAATCCCACTGCCGCGAGTGTGATCGCGGCTACAGCAAATGTGGCTCCGGACCTTATCCATACCTCTGTGCTGTAGAATGCATAGCTGTCAGCTCTTTCGGCGATCCATGCGAAGAAATTATTGCCCCACTGATAAAGAGGCGCAAGGAGATTGGATGCGATCCTTCCATATGCGCTGTATGGAGCGATAAGAGCCACCATGGAGTGGAGCCCTGCTGCTAAAGCGATGGCGAAAAGAACAAGAACTCCATAGCGGAGCCAGTTCTTGGCTGGAGAATATGAGAAACGGAAACGGTTCTTCTTCTTAGTCTTGCCATGAATCCATGAAACAATATCCTGCATTACTCCGAGAGGACAGATTACTGAACAGTAGACTCTTCCGAAGATAAGCGTGAGTGCCAGCAATGCCGCCACTATTCCGAAATTCAGTGCAAGAGCGGCAGGCAGGAACTGTACCTTTGCCATCCATCCGAGCCATGCGTGGATCGTTCCTGTGAAATCCAGGAAAAGAAGCGTCACTCCGATGAAGAACAAGGACGCCAAAAAGATTCTGATTTTTCGCAGCATAATTATTTAGGTGTTGATATGCAAATATAGAAAAAAGGCATGAACTTCTTCATACCTTTCAGTTAATTCAGTATCACGCAGTCGAAATACTCTTTAAACAATGTCATTGCCCGGTCAAGCTGCTGGGGCGTGTTGGAGGGTGTTCCTTCCAGCTTGTATTCCCAGCCGAGGGATTCGTATTTATGCTTTCCAAGGGTGTGATATGGAAGAATTTCAACCCTTTGCAACATCTTGAAGCTTTTGAAATGCTCTCCTAGGGCCCTGATGTCTTCTTCGAAATCACTTATTCCGGGCACCAGTACATATCGCAGCCAGAAAGGCTTTTCATTTTCCTCCAGCCATTGTGCCGTCTTCAAGGTCTGCTCGTTGCCGCGTCCTGTCAGGGCTTCGTGTCTGGCATTGTTGAACTGCTTGCAGTCCAGAAGCACGAGGTCTGTCTTGCCTAGAAGATTCTCTATGTCATTGTTCCATGTGCCTCCGTTAGTGTCCAGGCAAATGTTTATGCCTTCATCCTTGAGCCTTTCAAAAAGAGGAAGCAGCTCCTTAGCCTGCATTGTAGGTTCGCCTCCGGAGAATGTGATGCCTCCTCTTTTCCCGAAAAACGGTTTCTGATTCACTGCCATTCTTACGATTTCTTCAATTTCGGTTGGAGTTCCCCCATCAAAGGAGATCGTATCAGGATTTGCACAGTAGAGGCATCGGAACGGGCATCCTTGAAGGAATACGACGAGCCTGAGCCCAGGCCCGTCGTATGTTCCCATTGATTCGTATGAATGGACCTTGATCATTACATTGATTCGTGGAATGTTCTTGAAATGACTTCGAGCTGCTGCTCGCGGCTGAGCCTGATGAAGTTTACAGCATATCCTGAAACTCGTATGGTAAGCTGCGGATACTTCTCAGGATGTTCCATTGCGTCTTCGAGCATCTCTCTGTTGAGGACATTCACGTTGAGGTGGTGCGCACCCTTTGTGAAGTAGCCGTCCATCATGGTGATCAGGTTATCGATCTTATCTTCTTCTGTAGGGCCGAGAGACTTAGGCACGATAGAGAATGTGTTGGAGATTCCGTCTTTTGCATCGTGGTAGTCGAGCTTTGCTACCGATGAGAGCGAAGCTATGGCTCCGTGCGTGTCTCGTCCATGCATAGGGTTTGCTCCTGGTGCGAATGCAACACCTTTCTTTCTTCCGTCCGGAGTTGCTCCTGTCTTCTTTCCGTACATCACATTTGATGTAATGGTGAGGAGCGAGAGGGTAGGTTCCGCTCCCTTGTATACCTTGCGTGCGCGCAGCTCTGTATCAAAGAACTGGACTATGTCTCGTGCCAGCACGTCAACTCTGTCGTCGTCATTTCCGAACATAGGGAAATCTCCCTCAATGTCGAATCCGTCTGTAAGCCCGTCAGCATTGCGGCGTGCTGTAACCTTTGCATGCTTGATCGCAGAAAGCGAGTCTGCCACTATGGAAAGACCGGCCACTCCATATGCGAGGTTGATCTTAGGATCAGTGTCGATGAATGCCATCTGAGACTTTTCATAGTCATATTTGTCATGCATGAAGTGGATTATGTTCATGGTCTCGTTGTAAACGCGGGCAACTTCATGAAGCACCTTCCTGTAATTTGCCATAACCTCCTCAAAGTCGAGAACGTCGCTTGAAAGAGGCTTGATTCCTTCGATCATAAGCGTGCCTGTGTTCTCGCAGCGTCCTCCATTGAGTGCAAGAAGGAGCGCCTTAGCGAGGTTTGCACGTGCTCCGAAGAACTGGATGGCCTTTCCGATTGCCTGATATGATACGCAGCATGCGATTCCATAGTCGTCGCATCCTCTCACCTTGCGCATCAGAGAGTCATTTTCATACTGAACTGAACTTGTCTCGATAGACACCTTTGCGCAAAACTCCTTGAATCCTTCAGGGAGGCCCGGATGCCATAGTACCGTCATGTTAGGTTCCGGTGCAGGGCCGAGGTTATAAAGGGTCTGGAGGAAGCGGAACGAGGTCTTTGTAACCTTGCTTTTTCCGCCTGTAAAACGTCCTCCGATTGACTCGGTTATCCATGTAGGGTCGCCTGCAAAGAGGTCGTTGTATGAGTTCATGCGGAGATGGCGCACCATTCTGAGCTTCATCACGAACTGGTCGATCAGCTCCTGTGCGAAAGTCTCGTCGATAAGGTTGTGGTCGAGATCGTACTGGATGAAGATATCAAGGAACGAAGATACGTTTCCAAGAGACATGGCAGCTCCGTCCTGCTCCTTTACTGCGGCCAGATATGCCATGTAAAGCCACTGCACAGCTTCTTGAGCATTAGTCGCCGGCCTGCTGAGATCAAGGCCGTAATATTCTCCCATAACCTTGATTTCCTGAAGGGCACGAATCTGCTCCGCCACTTCCTCTCTGAGAGTGATTCGTGAGCGGGTCATTGTGCCGGTCAGGTTCCTGAGATCCTCTCTCTTGGCCTCGATAAGCCTGTCGATTCCGTAGAGGGCCAGCCTTCTGTAGTCTCCTATGATTCGTCCTCTGGAATAATTGTCAGGAAGGCCGGTAAGGAATCCGAGCGACCTGTACTTTCTTATTTCGTCAGTGTATACGTCGAATACTCCGTCGTTGTGGGTCTTTCTGTAATGAGTGAAGATTTCCTTGACCTTAGGGTCAAGCTCGACTCCGTTTTCCAGGCATGCCTTCTCGACCACCTTGAGGCCTCCGAAAGGCTTGATGGCCCTTTTGAGCAGCTCGTCTGTCTGGAGACCTACGATAAGCTCGCTGTCCTTGTCAATATATCCGGCAGCATGTGAAGTTATTGTAGATATTGTCTTTGCGTCGATTGAACGTACTCCTCCGTTGGCCCTCTCTTCAGCGAGAGCTTCGAGGCATTTGTTCCAAAGCTTCTTGGTGCGCTCAGTGGCACCTGTAAGGAAGGATGCATCTCCTTCGTATGGGGTGATGTTGCTGTAAACGAAATCTGCAACATCGATTCTTCGGCTCCATCTGCCGTCATTGAATTTCTGCTTCATAATTTCAATGCATTAGTACTCTATCAAAAACGGCGCAAAGATACCTTTAATAAAAGGGATAAGCAATCCGGTCCTGATGCAATATTGTTAATTATTTATTAAATCGTATCGGGACCGGACCTGTCCTATCCTAATTGAAGATGCAGACGACATGCATCTGCTGGAAACTTTCGACTGAACAAGTTGTCAGTTCAAGAAGAGAAGTATTGTATGTCCAGCATGCATCTCTTGTCTTAAGCGTGCTGCTTAAAGGGAATCGGACCTCCGTATCGCCTCCGATTGCGCTCATGCATTCTTTTACGCCGGCAGCCTTGCCCCAGTTCCTTCTGATCATGGCAAGCTCTCCAGCCGCAGGAAGATACCCTTCTTCTCCATTGGCGAATATCGTATTTCTAGCTTTCTGCGCGGCTGAAGATTCTGATAAGACTCCGGCTGTCACTGCGGCGAGCATGGCGTCCGTATTGGCCTTGCCATTGAAGTCAGAGACCGCTTCTGCATCGCTGGAGGCTATGCTGATGCCTTCAAAGCTGGAGATGTCTTTGCCATCTGCCGTTTCTGCCCAGCTTGCTCCGCATTTCAGAGGATGCACTACAAGCGAATGAATGCCGTCGCTTAAGGCGACGCCGACAGCTTCCTTGTCGTCTATGTCCATTTCCATCCATTCTGCTGAGGTATAGAGCCTGCCGTTGGTTCTCAATATAAGAGGCGTTTCAGCAGGCAATTCAGTGGTTCCCTGGTGCATTTCTTCTCCAAAGCTGATGGAGGCTTTGTCTTCATCCCATTCTGAAACTGCAAATGTTCCGGTTCTTGTCAACGCGTCGTCTGTGACTGCGCCCAGAGGTTCGTGCGATCCTGTCTGGTGTATGCTCAGGCTCATTGATGTGCTTCTGTTCGGAGAAAGGTCGCAATCTATGTGGTAATACATGGTGCGGCCTGCCCATTCGCATTCGAGGACGACGGCAGTGCCCTCGGTTCCATATCCATACAGATAGATGTTCTTGGAGCAGGTTCCTCCGTCTGAGATCTTCTCATTCATTTCGCTGACCAGCAGGTTGTCCATGTCGGATCTGCTGAGGAGGCCTCCGGT
>JAGBTT010000029.1 GCA_017631175.1 Bacteroidales bacterium | reverse complement strand
GTTTTACACTGCCGACAGACCAAAGCGATGAGACCAAACTGAAGTCTGCCGATTATATGAACGCCTATTGCGTCGGTTCAAAGAGTCAGGGTGCGGTGACATTTGCGATGCAGCATCGTATGGCGATGATTACCGCTACTTATGACATTAAAAACGAGTTTGCACAGGGAAGCGCGCTCTCCAAGGCTGAGGTTTATTCAACAAGTAGTACGGCTACCTTTGATTATACTCAGGAAGGCATAATGAGTGTAGATGAGGAGGGGGAATGGATAAGTGCATACGTTCGTGATGGTAAGTTTACAGTTATCGTGATGCCGGGTGAATATAAGACTGGTGATGAATTGATGCGTGTGGTGGTCGATGGTGCAACAGAGCCGCTTATCGTAAAGGTAAAAGAGGATTTTACCCTTGGCGAAGGTGAGCATCGTGCGTTTACGCTTTCGGTTGGAAAGGAGTATATCGAAGCCGAGAGTATGTCCGTAGACGAGTTGAAAGCAGCGATTTCTGCAAAGTTGGCAGCAGGCGAGACCGATATCCGAATCAAACTTGCCGAAAATGCTGATGCTACGATGTTCTCTGCCATTACAGCAGCCCTTGCTGCTGACGGTATTGAAGAAGGAAGCATTGACCTGACTATTAGCGGTGCAAAGACGGTTCCTGAGTATGGGTTCTATTATTCTGATAATGATGACAAAAATATAGCTGGTGACAAACTTAAGAGCCTGACGCTTACCGATGTGGAAACAATCGAAGAATATGCATTCTCGGCTTGCACATATTTAGAATCTGTCAATTTGCCTCAGGTGGTTACAATTGGCGAGTGTGCATTTAATGAGTGGAAAAAAGGTACAAAACTGACCTCTCTCAACCTTCCAAATGCGACTACGATTGGCGATTGGGCATTTGCTTATAGTTCTTTGCTAACATCTATAAATCTACCTAAGGTAACTAGTATTGGAATGCATGCATTCGGTTATTGCGACCTCCGCACCCTTAACTTACCTGAAGTAACGACAATTGATGGCGAAGCATTCTTGAATAATTATAACCTTGTATCTTGCTCTGCACCGAAGGCTACAACAATCGACTATTATCCGTGGGGAAATTGCTCAAAATTGGAGACTCTGGAACTGACTGCTGCCGGAGGCTTTACGCTTGGCAATAATCTCTTTGCGAATACTCCGACGGGACAAATCAATCTTGTGCTCAATAAAGACAAGGAAAGTCAAGTTACTCAAAATGATGATGGTACGGCGACTTGGAAGGCACCAAATATACAAGGAGGATACCACGTATATACCTTCAAGTCTATTAAGATGCAGGAATAATTCATAGGGCAGGCAGGCTTGACCGCTTGCTGGATGATAAGAGGAAGACCCCATGTTGTCTGATGGCAGCATGGGGTTTTGCTTTGGGAGATCCGTTATTTTTTGAGAGAAAGTGTTTCCCAGGTAAGCATCCGATTTGTCAGTATCCGAATGCGTTTTCGACCAGGTCCTGTTCCGAATTGGATATTCCATATCGTTTGGCGACCTTCCTCCATTCTGCTACGATGCTCTTTATCTGTTTCACAATCTCCAAAGCATTATCTTTCTTGATTCCAAGATACGGTGCTATCGATAATGCAAGATCGTAGTCAAGCGAATTGTCTGTCTCGGATATGTTCAGCTTCAGTCCATAACCTGCCGGGTCAGGAGTCAGGTCATATGCAGGGGAGAGAGTCCATCCTTTAGGGTAGTAGATGAATCCGTGATTACGCAGGTGATCGTCGCAGTTCGAGACCGCTATGTTGAAGACTATTCTTCTGAAGAGTTCCGTCAGATTTTCGTCCACGTTCATGCAATGCCTTTGAATCCATTCGGCGATTTCCAGATAGCTTGCTCCTTCCGATCGTTCCCCGTCTGCATATCCCAGAAGAGTCATAGCAGAAGTGAACTGCCTTCGTCTGCCTTCGTTGGTCCTGTCGAATCTCTTCGTGAGGAAAGTGTGATACCTGTCGTTGAAGCGCTCTGTCTTGAAATCGCTGACCTTTATTCCGGATTTCCTGGCCATGTCGCAACATACGGCTTCCCATGCTCCCACATCCCGTCTGTCCTTTCTGCTCGGGAACTTGGCTATCCATAGACTCCCGTCAGCATGCATGACGTTGGCTTTTGGTCTGGCGCCGCCCAGAGAACTACCCGGAGCAACCAGCATCCTAAGCCATTTGCTCTGCTGCACTTCAGGACAGTCCTCAAGATGGAGTGAAGCGTTTTCCAATTCTCTGAGTGATGTCCAAGGAGGTGTCGCCATTTCCGAATCATTATCAAGGAATTCACCTGAGGGGTCGGTCTTGAATCTGAGTGCCCCCATCCTGCTGCCGTCATAGACTCCCAGCAGGTAATCCGTTTCGATAAGATTCCTTGGCTTCCTGTTCTCTAGCCTGGCCATCTCAGCCTCCCTCCTCTCCAGCAGGACACGTCCCCATCGGTCTGGAGTGGAATCGAGGAAGATTCCGAAGTTATCCTTTCCCTGAGGCACATACTGCTTACCTCCGAACATCTGAAGATCCGGATCGAAACTCCTGAAGCGTCTGTCAGAAAGCCAGGACGCGTCAAACTCGAATGAGAATATTTCCTTGCCTCTGATATGATCACATGCCAGAGTACCCATCAATAGAGGAGAGTCAACCTGCTCTCCGTCATAATATACGAATATGTTTCTTGTATCAGCCATAATTACTTCTTTGAAGCCCTTTCCTTTACCTCAAGCTTGGCATCCTGCAGCTTGCGTCCCAATTCATCGTCACGTGCTATAAGAACGATGTCGTTGCCAAGCCCCAGTGCCAGCATGACACGAAAATACTGACCTAGGGCAACGCCTTCATCACCCTTTTCAATCTTCACCAGTGTGGTGCGCGCTATGCCGGCTCTCTCTGCAATCTGGACGGTTGTCAGGTCGCGTCTGAGTCTGGCATATCTCAACTGCTCTCCAAGAGTCGAAAGTAAGCGTCTTTGTGATGGCAAGAGTTCGCGTTTCATATTATAATGTTCATTATTGCGCACAAAAGTATAAATAAATGTTCAGAATAGCAAACATTATAACATAATCTAAGCCAAAGAGGAAGGCATGTAATGGAAACGAAACAATATTGTCACAGGTAATTCATGGAACCTTATGATTGATGAAATCTTTATCAGCGACCTTTGCGACTGTAAACAATATAAGACAAGTGGAGAATGAAAAAGAACTTTAGAAGATATGTTCTGACAATTTATTTACTGACTTTGGCGGCTGTCTCGCAGGCACAGGTACTGAAGGGTACCGTCAGTGATGCTGCGACGGGGGAAGTCCTCATCGGAGCTTCAATTCAGTTGAAAGGTACCACTTCAGGAACGATTACCGACATTGACGGACGATTTGAACTGAAGGACCTCAAAGAAGGTAACCAAAAACTGGTCATCTCATATATTTTCTATCGCACGGCAGAGATTGATGTAGAAGTCAAGGCAGAGAATCCTGAACTGAACATAGGATTGGAGCTGGACGGCCAGCAGCTCAATGAAGTGACCGTCATAGGAAGGAAGAATCTCGAAAGCGTTGCGGCTCTGCAGATGGAAAGGCAGATGTCGACAGCGGCCATAGAAAATATAGGAGCCAGGGAGATGGCTGTAAAAGGAATATCTAATGTGGAAGAGGGTGTGAAAAAGATCACCGGTATATCTGTCGCCTCAGCCGGTCAGCTGATAGTGAGAGGTCTCGGTGACAGATACAGCATCACGACACTGAACGGGCTGCCTATAGCATCTCCCAACCCGGACAACAAGCTCGTGCCGCTGAACCTCTTCCCTTCATCTACGGTACAGAACATAACTGTAAGCAAGGTCTACAATGCGGAGACTTATGCAGACTACAGTGGCGCCCATATCGATATCGTCACAAAGGTCAATATTCCCGAAGACTTTCTAGAGCTAAGCCTGAGTACAGGTGGAGCATTCAATACGATATTCAGAAACAGATACCAGATGGACAGGGGAGGGTCTCTCTTCAGGACATCCAGACTTGAATCGAAGGTTCTCGATATGCCTCTTTCCGACTTCGACGAATATGTAAAGTCAAATGACATCTTCAATTCATCATTTGCAGTAAAGCGGAAGACCGCGCTTCCGTCACTTGGGGGAACGCTAAGCATGGGAAAGAACTTCAACGTAGGCGGCCAGACGCTGAGCATACTGATATCAGCAAACCTGAGTAATGACGATCAGAATGTATCGGAAGCATTTCAGAGGACCCTGGAGGCAACGGGAAACATACAGAGCGACTTCACTTATGACAGTTACTCCCAGACACTGAAGACATCAGCTTTAGGATATGTCGGATATACGCTCAGAGAGTCTGACAGAATAGGCTATACATTCTTCTATGCACGTAATGCCAATGATACTTATCAGCTTCGAAATGGAGAAGATGCGGAAGGCCATCTTCTGACAGGAAGCAATAACGTGACTCATGTGTATTCGCTTCAGAATCATCAGCTGAACGGTCTCCATTTCATGCTTGACTCCAGGATGGAGATGGATTGGGCTGCATCATACGGACTAACGAGCAGTTACGAACCTGACAGAAGGCAGGTCATGTACATCCATGAGGAGGGGACGCTGAAGCTCTTCAAGCTGAACAGGCAGGAGACCATGAGATATTTCGGAAGTCTCGATGAGGATGAATTGAACGCAGACCTCGGGCTGAAATGGAAATGGGGTGACAGTAACTCTTTCAAGGCTGGCGTAAGCTACAAGGACAAGGGTAGAGAGTATATGGGAACCCGTTTCTACTATAACCTCAATCGTCTTGATCCGGAAATAACGGATGTCTTCGATACAGACTCATTCCTGAATCAGGGTAACGTGGCTACCGGCAATATAGTGATAGAACGCAAGAAGCAGCCCAAGGACAGTTACCGTGCAGGTACCGATATCCTGGCAGGATATATGACCACTGACCTCTATCCGACAGAGAATCTTCTCATTAATCTGGGACTCAGATATGAATATGCCCGGCAGTGGGTCAGATACGCTTCAGACGGTGGCGACTGGTTCGGCAGGAAGAGTGCGATTGAACATGGAGACCTTTTCCCTGCATTGAATGTTAAATACACCTTCAATGAAGACAATATCCTGCGCTTTTCCGCATCACGGACAATCACAAGACCATCATTCATAGAAATGGCTCCGTTCCTGTATCAGGAATCCTACGGATCTGCACAGATAAGGGGTAACGAGGATCTGAATAACGCATACAACTATAATCTGGATCTCAGATACGAACTCTTCGGATCCGACAGTGACATGCTCAGCGTTACAGGCTACTTCAAATATCTTGAGAGCCCGATCGAGAGGATCCAGGCACTGAACGGAGGCGCCACGCTGCACTCATTCCGAAATGCGGATAACGGTTTTGCTGCAGGTCTGGAAGTGGAATTCCGGAAGAGGATCGCCAAGGATCTTAATGTCGGAGCGAATGCAAGCTACATGTACACCAATGTGAAGCTTCCTGAAGGTGGAGCATACACTAACAAGGAACGTTCACTGCAGGGTGCATCTCCAGTCCTGATCAATGCAGACATCACATGGTCTCCGAAATTCGGTGATGATAAGGCCTTGAACATGGTCCTGCTCTACAACATGCAAGGCAGCAGGATACACGCGGTGGGCGTGTCGCAGTTGGGAGACATCAGGCAGGATGCGGTCCATACTCTCAACTTCAATGCAAGCTACAGTTTCAACAGACACTGGTCAGTAAAGATTCAGGCAACCGACCTCCTGGGACAGGATATAGTCTTCAGGCAGGAGGTTCCGCTGACAGGACAGACCGTAGAGGTAGAGAGATACAGATACGGCCAATGCCTTGAGATAGGAGTTACATTCAAACTATAGAAAATTATCAGAAAACCATTTTAAATCAACATTTTATGAAAAAGAATTATTTCAAATTCAGTTCATTGGCTTTAATAGCCGGAATGTGTGTAATCGCATCATGCGACAACGATGATGATCCGATCGTAAATCCGGATGACAGTTCAACACTGCACGGAGCTGTCACTTCCGACCTGACACTTGAGTCCGGAAAGACTTATACTTTGGATGGGGAGCTTATCGTGAAGGCCGGAGCTACCCTGAATATTGAAGAAGGAGTGACTGTTGTAAGCCTGTATGATGACAAGGTTGACTACATTATTGTGGAGCAGGGCGCTAAGATGAATGCAGTAGGAACGGCATCCTCACCGATTGTCATGACGTCTCAGAAGGAAGAGCCTGGTGCATGGGGCGGTATCCATATCTGCGGATTTGCACGCACCAATGCAGAAGGCGGCAAGGGCAGTTCGGAGATTGGTGGAGCTACCTATGGCGGAGATAAGGATGACGACAACAGCGGAGTCCTGAAATTTGTACGTGTGGAATACACCGGATATGCCTTTGATGAGGAGCACGAGGCTAACGGCATCACCTTCTATGGTGTTGGAAGCGGTACGACAGTAGAGAACTGTGAGGCTTATCATGGTTCGGATGACGGATTCGAGTTCTTCGGCGGCTGTGTCAATGTAAAGAATATGGTAGCGGTCAACTGCTCGGATGACTCCTTTGACTGGACTGAAGGCTGGAACGGAAGGGGAGAGAATCTGGTAGCTTTCCAGGCGCCTGAATCAGTCCTCGGTTATGACTGTGACTGCCTTGTCGAGGCAGACAACAACGAGAATAACTTTGCCGCAACCCCTGTGTCGCATCCTGTACTGAGCAACCTGGTTCTTGTAGGAAATGGCTCAGGCAAGCAGGGCATACGTCTTCGTCGAGGAACCCAGGTGGAGATCACATCATCCAAAGTGACAGGCAAGGGCAAGCCTCTGGCTGTAGAGAGTGCGGAAACTGAAAATGCCCTTCTCGAGAAGGTATCCAGACTCAGTGGAGTGGCAATCTCAGGAACACTTGACAGCAAGGAAGGCATCTATACCAATGACAAGTTCGTGGCAGATGGAAACACGTCAAATGCAACACTCGGGTATGCGTCCCTTGAGGATATTGCGAAGGAGTGCAGCTGGATGAACGGCTGGACAAGGTAGGATGGCTGTATTAGTTTCTGGAGTAAGAATCAGGTGCTTATCCAAGAATCAGGATAAGCACCTGTGCAGTAATGATCCTGAGGAACATCGCGAGAGGATAGACAGTTGTATAGCCGAGCGCCGGTGCATCGTTCCCTGCAGTCTGGTTAGCATAGGCCAATGCGGGCGGATCCGTATATGTTCCGGCGATCATACCCATGAGCGTGAAGTAGTTCATCTTGTACCTGTATCTGGCAACAGGGCCTATGCACAGGATAGGAATGACCGTGATCAGGAAGCCGCAGAGGACGTAGAGAAGTCCGTCGCCTTCGACTACGGTGCTGATGAAGTTGCCTCCAGCCTTTATGCCCACGCTCGCCAGGAAGAGTGCAAGACCTATCTCACGAAGCATAAGGTTCGCGCTGACTGTAGTGTAGGTCACGAGCTTCATCCTGTAGCCGAAACGTGATATCAGGATAGATATGATCAGAGGGCCGCCTGCAAGTCCCAGTTTGACAGGTGTAGGCATGCCCGGGATCGCGATAGGAAGACTTCCGAAAAGGATTCCGATGAAGATGCCGACGAAGATTGTGAGTATGTTCGGGTGGTCAAGTTGATTGTGGGAGTTGCCAAGTCTTGCGGCGAGGCGGTCGACTGCATCTGAAGGTCCGACAACCCTTATCCTGTCACCGACCTGGAGTCTCTGGTCAGGTCTGGCGAGAAGTTCCACTCCAGCGCGGTAAATTCTTGTCGCATTGACGCCGAATTTACCGCTAAGGCTCAGCTGTGAAAGAGTCTTTCCATTTACATCTTCTTCTGTGACCAGTATCCTCTTTGATACGAGTGGGGAGTGACCGGGGTCGAATTCCTTGTCCGCTTTCACTTGACTGCCTATGAAGGTAACGATGGCATCCGCCTCGTCGCTGGCACATACGATAAGAAGGTGGTCTCCCTGATGCAGCACCGTGTCCCTGTTAGGAAGACTTTCGTTACCGTCGTGAAGTATCCTTGAACATACGAAGTCACGGTTAGCCATTTCGCGTAGACTCTTGAGCGTGATGTCTTCCAGTGCGGGATTCTTTACTTCTACATACATCCTGTGAGGTTTTTCATGCCTGTCAGCTGTCTCTTCTCTGGCCAGAGCATCTTTTTCTGCGGCGAGATTGACCCTGCACAGATATTTAATAAGAATGGTGGCTCCGATTATGCCTACCACTGCAAGAGGGTATGCACATGCATATCCGTTTGCTATCTGAGGTCCCGAATAGCCCAGCTGTCCCAATGCCTCATTCGCTGCACCGAGTCCGGGAGTATTCGTGACGGCGCCGCACAGGACACCCACCATCATAGGAAGATCCTCCTTTTCAAACAGTAAAAGCCATAGAACGGCCATCACTGCGATGTTGAGCAGTATCGCTCCTGCAGCCATGAGGTTCATCGAGACTCCTCCCTTCTTGAAGCTTGAGAAGAATGATGGACCGACTTGAAGTCCGATGCAGTACACGAACAGGATAAGGCCGAAGTCCTGTACGAAGTTTATTATCTGAAGATTGCCGGAGAACCCGAAATGTCCCATAAGGATTCCGACAAAAAGTATGAACGTCACTCCAAGTGATACCCCGAAGATCCTGATTCTTCCAAGAAGTACTCCTATCGATATTACTAGGGAGTACAGAAGCACGATGTGTGCAATGGAGTCAGGATTGAAAAGCAGATTGTCTAACCATTCCATAATCTGATTTCTGTTAACCAAAATACACTTCTAATGTCGATTGCCTGCAGCAATCCGCCACAAAGGTATGAATTAATTTCATTCGATGTCCGGCAAGTTTATACCTCCTTTTCCTAATGCTAGCTTCCATGAATATTATGACGACACATTGCTTCTAATGCGTATGTGTTTGTTAATCAGTAGTTAAAGGTTTCATTGTGTGCAGTCTATTTAGTGATAAGTTTCATAGGAACTGCTTCCGGCCGCCTTGTTTTTTATGTGTAAGGCCTTATTTTTTGACATAGGTCAAATAAAACGGACTTTTTGAAAAATAGGGTAGTGAAAAGTGAACAACGTATTATCCAACCCCATAACTTTGCCTTCGAAAAATAAGAAAAGAAAGAAGAAAAAGACGATTTGAAACCAATGCAATGATGATTGTCCGATGAATTTTCAAATTGTCGAAAGTATGTGAAACTCCCGATTGGCGGGACAAATGGAAAAAGGTATGAAAAGATTTTTTGAAATTTTCATTGCCGGTATTTTCAAGGCTGAAACAAATGTTTGGTGTCCGACAGGAATGATACCGGTAAATTGTTCAGTTAGCAAAAGATAAGAAAACTGATCGAGCAGAGGTATCTCTGACATATATATTAGTAGTGTAACGACCCGATAGGGTAAATTTTAATTGAAGCTTATGAACAAGATCGTAGCAAGTTTATGCTACTTGAGCCATCTACACTCATGGCTTTGATGCTGACCCGATAAAAACTCAGCTCAGAACAGAAGCTTTCGGTCAGGATGACTGAAAGGATGTTTAATTATAAACTTAAAAGGAAACGCAATAAGGATATATAGAATCATAAAATAAGGACAATCATCAATCGGTATTTTGTTCAATCATCTCCTGGCCTTCGGGCCGGAGGCAGAATATTATGATTATGAAAAAGTTTATTAATATGATGAAGTCCGCAATGCATAATATATACAATAATAACTGTATGTGTCCGACCGGTTCAATACCAGTCATGTATGTGGACAATAGTAAGAGACGTAAATAAGATTCAAGTTAGTTTAGTGTTATTAATGTACTAAGAACTTAACATTTGGTTAGTTATTGGTGGTCAGAGGGTGTTGCGAGGACATCCTCTTTTTCATTATAAAATTAGGGTGACATTTTTTGCTGTCACCCTATGCCGTTATGATGCAAATGCTACATCCAAATATATCCTTCCTAATTCGTGAATTCTGTCAAGAATCAGTTTCTCCCTTTCCTTTGAAGGCTTCTTGAAACCATTGATGTAGTTTCTCAAAAGAGACGGATTCAAACCGATGCCCTTTGCAAACTCGGCTACATTGATTTCCGGATGTTCAAGGAAGAAGCGTTGGAATGCCGACGGCTCAGCCTCTTCATAAGTGAAACTATCAAAACTCACATCCTCATCAAGTTTGCTCCAATGTATGCCGATCGTACTGATTTCATACTCCTGGCGTTCCGCATCGCTTGCATGGAGAAGATTCTTATACCACAGGAGCGACTGACGATAGGTCTTGCCATCGTCGCCCTGTCCGTACAACCATTCGCCGTCAAACCATATTATCTCTATCTTATTCATCGTCATCTTCGTTATCTGTGTCACCAAAGATTTCATACCACCTGTTAAGGATGATATCTGAATTCTCATGGATAGCCCTCTCAATACGCTTCAAATATAGGAATTATTTTCGATTCCCAAACATTACGATTTACATAGTGTCAACAAAAGGATGTAATAATTTAGTTATCTTCGCAGAGGTAATATAGAATTTACAATGACAATCCGACATATATATACAGCAGTTATCACGTTATTGATGTCTATAGCCGCCGGAGCATATCCTGCTTATGACGGAGATAGTACAACAGTTGTTGAAAGACAGGACACTCTTAAGGAGGCACAGATAACTTCAGATAAAATCGTGAAGGTAACAAAGTCTCAGACTGGACACAGGCACTTGAATAAAATCGATTTCATTTATGGGAATGTCGTGTTCAGTTCTCCTGATATAATCAAGTCGCTTCAAAACCTTCCCGGTGTAAGTGCCGGAACAGAACTTATGTCCGGTCTTTATGTTCATGGTGGCGAAGGATCAGACAATCTGTATCTTCTTGATGGAGTACCGATGTATCAGATCAGCCATCTGGGAGGTATATTCTCGTCTTTTAATACTGATGTTGTCGGCGGCTTGGATTTCTATAAAAGCGGTTTCCCGGCACGTTATGGAGGAAGAATGAGTTCTGTAGTAGATGTCAGTACAAAAGACGGTGATTTCCATGATTATCATGGCTCATTCATGATAGGACTCATAGATGGAAGACTCCAGTTCGAAGGACCTATAGTCAAAGGAAAGACATCATTTAACATCGCCCTGAGAAGAAGTTGGATGGATGCAGTTCTGGCTCCTACAATCGCATACCTGAACAAGGAGAATAAAGACGGGGAAGTCATAGGAGGTAATTATGCTTTCCATGATCTGAATGGTTCCATAACTCATAAATTCAGTGACCGAGACAAACTCAGTCTCAAGGTGTACTATGGTCGTGACCGCTTGAAATTAAGTCAGATCATTCCTGAAGAATATAAATATATAGTTGACAAGCAGGGCACAACAAAGACTGTTACTGGAGAAGATTGCGTAAATACAGATATCTCTTGGGGGAATCTGCTTGCTTCATTGAACTGGGATCATGTCATTAATGATAATATGCGCCTTGATGCTGTAGCATATTACTCCGGAAGTGATGCGGATGTCTGGTATAAATGGAAAGATTGGCGTTTTTCTACTATAGAGCATTATGATGCCATTGATGAGACCAATGTTTCCACCGTGTCAGACATTGCTGCAAAAGCCAATCTAGATTGGAGAGCAGATAATCATCATATAAGGTCCGGTATTTCATATCAGCATCATATCTATCACCCCAAAAGGTACTCCGCCATTGACAATGACGGTTCTGTAATTGAAGAAGAATCCGGCACCCGATATTCAGGAGACGAAATGGCTGTATATGCTGAGGATGAAATCACTCTGTGGAAGCGACTAAACTTTAATGCAGGTCTTCGTTATGTTATCTTTTCGGTACCTGGCAAGTTCCGCCATAAGCTTGAGCCGAGAATCGCTTTAAGTTATAGGTGCACAGAAAACTTGGAACTTAAAGCATCATATACGCATATGAATCAGTTTGCCCATCTGATATCAACCCATTATCTGGATGTCCCTACAAACTGCTGGCTGCCTTCTACCGAAAGTATTGAACCGATGTATTCAAAGCAGGTAGCAGCCGGAATATATTCGAAACTGCCGAAGAATATCCGTCTTAACGTAGAAGCATATTACAAAACAATGGATAACCTTTTGGAATATGCAGGCTCAAATACTCTTTTCCCACCTTTAGACTCATGGGAGACATCATTCCATAAGGGACGGGGACGTGCATATGGTCTTGAGACAGAATTGGGATGGGATTCGTCGCGTCTGTCGTTCAGTGCCTATTATACGCTATCCTGGAGTGAGAGGAAATTTGATGGTATATGGCATGACTGGTTCCCGCATAGATATGATAACAGGCATAAACTTACATTGATGGGATTGTGGAAAGTCACAGACAAGATTGACATATATGCCAACTGGAATTACAACAGTGGCGGCTGGATGACGGTTCCGACCCACATATATAATCCGGGAGAGGTGTTCGACAGGGTCTATACTGCTCCGAACAACGTCAATCTTCCTGATTACCACAGACTTGATTTGGGAGCAAATTTCAGGAAGACCACAAAAAGAGGGAATGAAAGAATCTGGAATGTCGGCATCTACAATGCCTATTGCCGGAAGAATGTAGTCTTTGTTGCTATAAGTGAAAGAGACGATAAGAGTTTATATGGAGAAGGAAGAGCAATCTTTCCAATCATTCCTTCATTCAGTTATACCCTAAAATTCTAAAGTAATGAGAGTAATCAATCATATCATTATATTAGCACTAAGCCTTGTCTGTATCTCTTGCAAGGTCGATTTTGACTTTAGCGGTCTTGACGGTCAACCATTGCTGTACCTTGATATGAACATAGCATATGATCCTACTTCATACGAGGATGGGATAATTCCGGAGGATGTGCATTTAAGCCTGAATGGTTTTGTTTATGCAATTCCCTCTGCAGCCGGAGAGCGGGAGTTTCCAGAAGAGATACGATGCCAACTGGATGTCTATCACAATTCAGATCTTGTCTGGACAAGAAATGATATTCTGCTGCATGAATTTGAGGGGCTGGTTGCTGCAGAAGTATATGGAATAATTCCCGGTGATGAATTGAAGGTGGTTGCAAAGGCGGAGGGATTCCCGACAGCAAGTTCTACCGTTGTTGTTCCGCAGGCTGCGCCTAAAATTGAGGTGTCACACTCAAGGATAAACGAGTCGAAAATGCGCATAAGCATTGCTTTCAACGATCCGGAAGAAACAGATGACTGTTATGCATTTACTTTTACCAAGGCATACTGGTATGAAGACAGTCTTAATCCGAGCGGAGTAGAATGGTTGGAACCATCATTCGGTAATACAGAGGAGACCTCCTTTCTTGACCTCGGGCCTTTTGATGTAATATGGCAGGATGGAGATAAATATTATGGTCTGACAGACCGTGAGTTCAATGGTAAGAGAACTGAGTTTGAGATAAACGTGGAATATCCGTTACATGATCCGGAACAGTACAAGTATGCTTTCTATAAGATAGGAATACATAAAGTATCGCAAGAAAGATTGAATTACGAAATAGCTTGTCAGGATAAAGGCAGCAACATACTCGGTTTTATAGGCCTTGCACCCACAACATTTGCCTACACCAACGTTTCAGGAGGTACCGGATGCGTATCATGTTCCAATGTCAGTACAACTAAATGGATTGCTGTTCCACCAGTAGAAAAAGTGAATTGATACTTGTTTAGTCCTGTATTGACGCAACGACGCCAAAGCCCTGTTCTACTGTATGCCTGAGCGTACTCTGCTGAGGGTCTCCAGTGACATCTGCAGATAAGACGCTATATGTCCGATTGGGGCGCGCTGGATTATTCCGGGGAAGAGCTGCATCAGTTTCGCATAGCGGTCCTTGGCTGACTCGAAGCGGAGGATGTCAGCCTTTACCTGAGACAGCATCAGTGAATCCTCCATGAAACGGCGGTACAGGTATGCAAGGTCTGCATTGGTCTCGGCAAGCTCCTCCATCTTGTCACGGGGCATCTCCCAGATTACGGTCGGTTCAAGCGCTTCCATTGCAAGGTGTGTAGGTGTGCCGTTGAAATAGCTCTCAATGCAGAATACGACCCCTCCTTCACATGAAAGATGTTCAGTCATGTCCTTTTCATATTTTACATAATGCTGTCTTGTAAGCCCCTTCTCTATATATGACAGGCATGTGCAGACCTCTCCTTCAGCGAGGATGACGTCCCCCTTATGGAATTTCCTGCATTGTATGATTTCCGAGAACATCTGTATGTTCTCCAACTTGAGCCTTCTATGAGGACATGTCTCCTCTACAATCTGTCTGGCAATTTCTAGTCGATCGGTCATAGCGGATATAATATAAAAAAAATCAAGTTACTGCAAATATAATGAAAATTGCAGTAACTTGAAATGAGACGAGGTGAGCCTGGATGATTTTCTATCCATCTAAAGAAATAACAGAATCATCAGCTGGGCAGCAAGTACCCTAAGGAACATCGAGAGTGGGTAGACTGTCGCGTAGCCGACAGCGGCACTCTCTGAGTTCTTGTCCTGTTCTCCTGCATAGGCAAGTGCAGGAGGATTTGTGCAGGCTCCCGAAAGTACTCCGGTCAATGTGTTGCAGTCGATCTTGAAAAGGAATCGTCCGAGTAATCCTCCCATAAGGACAGGTATAATCGTGATCAGCGCTCCGTAGGCTATCCATATCAGACCACCTCCATGGACTATAGTCTCAATGAATTTTTCACCAGCCTCCAGGCCCACGCAGGCAAGGAACAACGAGATGCCTATTTCCCTGATCATTAGATTTGCGCTTGTAGTCGTATAAGTGATGACCTTGAATCTGGGGCCGAAGTGGCTGATGAGGATTGATACTATCAGCGGGCCGCCTGCCAATCCAAGTTTCACAGGCTGGGGAATGCCAGGAAAAACCACCGGGACACTTCCTAGAATGCAACCTAATGTAATTCCAACAAATATAGGTATCAGATTAGGATGATCAAGCCTTTTGACTGAGTTACCAAGGACGGTCTCCACTGCTTTCACCGCTTCCGTTGATCCGACAACTTTGGCCATGTCGCCATACTGCAGCCTGGTAGAAGGTGTCGCGGCGAGCTCTATTCCGGAACGATTGATCCGCACAATGGTAGCTCCGAGGTTCTCCGGGAAATTAAGCCTTGACAATGGCATTCCGTTCAACTTAGGCTTGGATATGAGTATCTTTCTTGAGATGAATCCGTTACCCGATGGGGAGACAATGACTTCAGCCTTTTCTTCGATCTTCTTGCTGTGGGCTATATCCTTTATCGTAGGTGGGGTTCTGTATATCGTTTTACGGATGACGATGAATGCAAGAATACATCCGATTACTCCGAGAGGATAGGCGACAGCATATCCTAATGCTATATCAGGTGCAGAATGACCGCTGATGTCGGTGAAGGCCTGCTGGGCGGCTCCGAGTCCCGGGGTATTCGTCACTGCGCCTGACATTACTCCGACCATAGTAGTAATCGGAGTCCCGGTAATCCAGAATAACAGTAGAGTGACACCTACTCCGGTCATTATGACCAGGGAGGCAAGGGAATTAAGCCTGAGACCTCCGGAACGGAAACTTGAGAAAAATCCGGGTCCTACCTGAAGTCCGATGGAATAAACGAAAAGTACAAGACCGAATTCCTTCAGGAAATGAAGCAGGTTGGTATCAATAGTCAGTCCGAAGTGACCGAATATGATACCTACGAACAATACCCAAGTGACCCCAAAGGAGACACCGCATATTCTCGTGTTACCTAACAGCTTGCCTAATGCGATTACGATCGAGATTATTATGATGATGTGCGCTATGCCGCCACTCCAGATTCCTTCTGCTCCCTCAAAAAGTGTATTTATGAAATTCATTATCCGAGCCATTGATTGGCCCTTTCCCTTACCGCTTCGGAATCTCTAAGCATCTTTATGAACTCCTCTGCGGCCCTTTTTCTATAACTGTTGCGAAGAGTGTGCACGCAGCCTTGCATTATGTTATCTGAATAGTCCAATGCAATAGCCTTGAGTTTTTCGTTCTGACTGACTACCGCCTCGGACAGGATGGTCACAAGTCCGGTACGGCTGACTACGTCGAGAAGCACGTTCACGTCGTTTATCTCCGCCACAATATGCAGACTTTCGTGAGCATGTGGAAAGAGATTGTCAAAGGTGTTTCTCGACTGCAGTCCCTTTGACGGCATGGCGATTCTGTGAGGGAGCAGCTCCTCCAGAGTCAGCTTCTCCTTTTCAGCAAGAGGATGATTGCGGTTCATCAGAACAGCCAGATGATTGTCGAAGAGGATGTGCGACTCGATTTCAGGATGTAATGATGATGGTCTGAATGACAGTACAAAGTCTAGTTCACGCTTTGTTAGTTTTTCCATCAGCTCTTCCATTGTCTTGTAGCAGATGTTAAGCTTCACTGCAGGATGCTCCTTCATGAAGGCGATCACAGTCTCGGTAAGGATCGGGGCGAAAGTGTAAGTAATACCGATATTTAAGGAACCGGACAGCATCTTGTTAAGGTCCTTGATGGCGCATCCGCATATATCGGCATCCTGAAGTGTCCGCTTCGCTAAAGGAAGAAGCCTCTCACCGCTTTCTGTCAGTGTAACGTTATGGCTGTCCCTGTCGAAAAGCATAGTGTCAAGCTCCTGCTCAAGCTGCCTTATCTGTTGTGACAGGGTACTCTGGGTCACATACAGAAGGCGTGCCGCTTCAGAAAAGTTCAATGTTTCCGCTGCCTTGACGAAATATTTGAGCTGTCTCAGTTCCATTTTAGACGTTTCCTTTAAATTGTTCTAATCAACCATTTCGTGGTATCTTCTCATTGCTTCACCCAATTTGTCCTTGTCATCTAATCTGATTGGTTCCGCTTTAAGTTGTCTGGTACTGTGGATCTTGTCCGCTGCCGTCATTGCAAATGCCAGTCCTATGAGGCTGACGATAATCAATAATGCTTTCATATTTGTATGTTTTAAAAACCGAGGCAAAGGTATTGAGCATATGTGACTCCCCAAATGTTTGGCTGATGTTTGTTTCTATTGCGGCAATCAGCTTTTCTTATTGCATCGGTGACGGTATGAAAGCAAGGGATGACGTTTTGCGTCATCCCTGAAATGCTGTAGGTCAGAATAGTTTATCCGGATAAACCTTCTCTCTATGTAGTTCTGCGAATTTCTCGACGACTCCCGGACGGTCTTCGGCGTATGTCACTCCGAACCACCTTGAGTCTGTGTCGAGCACCTTGAAGGTAGCCTCTCCAGACTTTATCAATGCATCCGCGACATCAGGTATGACCTGCTCTGACTTCGGCACATCAATTTTCTCCGACAGGAAGGCGGTGAACTCGCGTGTCGCGAAATCGAAGTAGTCAGGTGTAAAGCCCCACATGTTCATTGATACCGGAGTGTTGTAATCCAGAATATGTACGGTGCCGTTCTCATCCTTATAAGCGATCTTGTGTGTTTCGTCATATGCTATGTCCTTGCATTCTACCACAGATGTAAGAAGACCGTCAGTGGTCTGACATACTCCACGGTTGACTCCTCCGTTCTCTGTCATAGTGTTGCCGACCCTGAAGCCGACCATGCAGTAGTCACCCTTCCTCTCTCTCGGACGCATCAGTTCCTCTGCAATCACTTCAAAGGAATTCCGGCCGTAGAAATCATCTGAGTTGATCACCGCAAACGGTTCGTTGATAGCCCCTGCTGCCATGATGACCGCATGAGCCGGACCCCAAGGCTTGGCTCTGTCCGCAGGACATACAAATCCTTCAGGTAGTTTGTCTATAGACTGGAAGACAACCTCGACAGGAACATGACCCTCATACTTTGAAAGCACCTTGTCACGGAAGTCCTGCTCGAAGTCCTTGCGGATGACGAAAACCACCTTGCCGAATCCGGCATGGATGGCATCGTAGATGGAATAGTCCATGATGGTCTCTCCGTTAGGTCCGAGCCCGTCCAGCTGCTTGAGTCCGCCGTAACGGCTGCCCATTCCGGCGGCAAGAACGAATAGTGTAGGTTTCATTTCTGTTGCTATTTTATGTTTCTGACTTTCTTCTCCCATTCCCAGGCCGACCTGAGGGTCTCTTCCAGAGTCTTCTCCGCCTTCCATCCCAGCACTTCGTTGGCTCTGGATGTCTCGGCCCATACGGCTGGTACGTCTCCCGGACGTCTGTCGGTCATCTTATAAGGGAGCTTGAGATCATTCACCTTCTCGAAAGTGGTAAGGAGTTCGAGCACCGAGACAGGACGTCCTGTTCCGATGTTGAATATTTCATAACTCTCCTCCATTTTTCCTGCAGTCATACGGTCGACTGCAGCGACATGAGCCTTTGCCAGATCGACGACATCGATATAGTCGCGCAGACAGGTGCCGTCAGGGGTGTCATAGTCATTGCCGAAGACGCTGAGGCACTCGCGGATGCCGGCTGCCGTCTGGGTGATGAACGGCACAAGGTTGTTTGGAACACCTCTCGGCAACTCTCCGATAAGTGCAGAAGGATGAGCTCCGATAGGATTGAAGTATCTGAGGGCAATGCCATTCACTCCAGCATATGCACGGCAGCAGTCACGAAGGATGTCCTCGGCAATCTGCTTGGTGTTGCCGTATGGGGATGTGGCTGGCTGGCGAGGTGTGTCTTCAGTTACGGGGAGATGCTCCGCATCGCCATAGACGGTAGCGGATGACGAGAATAGGATGTTGGGACGTCCGTACTCCTTCATCAGGCTGACGATGTTCATGAACGAGACAAGGTTGTTCTGATAGTATTTCAGTGGCTCTGCCATTGATTCTCCCACCGCCTTGTAGGCTGCGAAATGGATCACGCTGTCAAACTCGTATCTGTCAAAGACCTGCTTCAGCCTTTCAGTGTTGCATGTGTCTACGACTTCAAAATCGACCTTCTTTCCTGTGATCTGCTCAACACCGGTCACAGAATCGCTCTCCGAATTGGAGAGATTATCTATGATGACGACATTGTAGCCGGCATTGATAAGCTCGACTGCGGTATGCGAGCCTATGTATCCCGCACCTCCTGAGACGAGAACTGTTCTTTTTCCACTCATGATTATTCAAGTTTACGGGCTCCGTCACTTATCACCACAGGATATACCTTAGGCTCGTGACCATATTTTTCATTGAATCTGTCCTTTGCTGTCTGGACGAACGCATCGGTCAGCTCCTTGCGGACAAGGTTGATGGTGCATCCGCCGAATCCGCCTCCCATGATGCGGGATCCTGTCACGCCGCATTCCTTGGCAATGTCATTGAGGAAGTCCAGCTCCTCGCAGCTTACGGCATAGTCCTTTGACAGTCCGTCGTGAGTCTCATACATCTTTCTTCCCACTGTCTCGAAGTCTCCTGCATTTAGGGCGTCGCATACAGTGAGTACACGCTCCTTTTCCTCTATGACGAATTTCGCCCTGAAATAGTCCTCTGCTGTTATGTCCGGAAGTATATTGCCGAGCATCTCAAGTGTGGCGTCACGAAGCGTATCCAGACCGAGACGTTTGGCTACCCTCTCGCACGACTGCCTGCGCTTGTTGTAAGGGGAGTCCGCAAGCTCGTGCTTCACTCTTGAGTCAACTAGAATAAGTTCATATTCATCCGACTCGAAAGGGAAGTACTCGAATTCCATGGAGCGGCAGTCCAGGCGCATCAACTTGCCTTTCTGTCCCATTACGGATGCGAACTGGTCCATGATGCCGCAGTTCACTCCGCAGTAGTTGTGCTCTGTCGACTGGCCGATACGTGCAAGCTCGAATTTGTTTATGCCATTGTCATTGAACATGTCGTTCAGTGCATAGGCAAAGCATGATTCCAATGCCGCTGATGAGCTCAGTCCTGCTCCGAGAGGTACATCGCCTGCAAACACAGCATCAAATCCCTTTACCACGCCACCTCTCTTGAGTATCTCGCGGCATACTCCGAAGATGTAGCAGGCCCAGGACTGAGACGGAGCATCGTCCTCATTAAGACCGAAGTGTGCCTCCTCGTTGATGTCGATGGAGAACACATTCACCTGATCTGTGTTGTTAGGAAGAATTTCGGCCATGATGACCTTGTCGATCGCTCCCGGAAACACGAAACCTCCGTTATAGTCGGTGTGTTCTCCGATGAGGTTGATTCGTCCTGCTGATGCATAGACGACTCCTGATTTTCCGAACAATGTCAGAAACTTGTCGTTAACCGTTTTCTTTAATTCCATAAAAGCGTCATTAATCAGTTGTGGTACTATATTCTGAACCTCTATTGAGGATATTTTCCTGCACAATACAATTATCGAAGTCTTTCAATACGGCTAAAAATCATGTAAATTTAGTAAATTAACTGTCTGTAAGGAAGATTTTATCCAGAAATCCACTTTAGAATTTGTGATTTTATGGAAAATGTGTATTCAAGCCCCAAATATTGTCGCTTTTTCTCACATTTATAGCAGCAGAACATTCAAAATGAATGGCTGTAGAATACTTCGCATCGGATTGATTCTATAAAATAAACCAGGAACGATATCCTTTAAGAGATCGTTCCCGAATCAAAAATATCTGGTCTGATTAACCCTGACGAATATTACCTTTCATCCCATTCCGGATGTGCAGGGTCTTCGGCAATGAGGGCTTCTTCCAATGACAGTCCTAATGCCTCTGCTTAATGAATATCTCAGAATCGGCCATCGCACGTGCGGTGTTCTCACATGTGGCCTTCTAGTCCTCAGCCGTCATCAGGCGCCAGAGCTTTCCCTGCTGGGTGTAGTAGTCGCTGTCGTATTCCCGTTCATCATAGCTGAACACATCTCCCATGGCAGCCGGCGGCGGTTCCTTTGCAGAAGGCTTTTCCTTCCATTCACCGTAGCTGTTAGGTTCATATGACACCGCTGCCCCTATGTTGCCGTCGGTGCGCATCTAGCCGTCACGGTGGAACGAATGGAACGGGCAACGGGGACGGTTCACAGGAATCTCGTTGTAATTCACGCCGAGACGATATCGCTGCGCGTCTCCGTATGAGAAGAGGCGGCCCTGAAGCATCTTGTCAGGGGAGAAGCCGATACCCTCGATGATGCTTGCCGGATTGAATGCGGCCTGTTCCACTTCGGCAAAGAAGTTCTCCGGATTGCGGTTCAACTCCAGAATGCCCACATCGTGAAGAGGGAAGTCGCCGTGATTCCATACCTTGGTCAGGTCGAACGGATTGATCTCATAGTTCCTTGCCTGTATGCACTAAAGTAAATTTCCCCCATTTTAGATTTGAAAAAGGGACCACCTGAACATGCTGAGCGAAGGTATATAACTCGTTTAACATTTCCTATTTTTTGAACATATTTTGAGTTTCTCTGATGCGATAAGACTTGCCGGTCATGTTAACAAGATAGGCCTTATGGCAGAGTCTGTCTACAAGACCAGAACAGAGAACTCTATCCTTCATTATCTCCTCCCACCTTGTGAACGGGAGGTTTGTTGTTATTATTGTGGCCTTGCTTCCGGATCGTAACGACAGATGACTGAAAAGCAGCTCCGCTCCTTCCTTATCAAAGCTCACATATCCCATCTCATCACAGATCACCAAGTCATATTTCTTGAACTTGTATTCAAGTGATTATAGCATCTTCTGTGCTTTGGCCTCACGTATCTGTGTCAGAAGTCGCTGAACATAAGTGAAGTATATAGTAAAGCCTTCCATGCAGGCCTTGATGCCTACGACGGACAGTCTTCCTGTCCACTCCGACCTTGCGCGATATCTCGCGAAGGCCATCTTCATCCACTCTGTAGTGGTAGAGAATCTGTTGTTTTTGATCCGTGGTTAACATTGGTTAGTTATTTACCCTGGCAAGATAACTAAACCGTCCAATGTGGTCCCATTTTCAAGGAGAATAGTGGGGAATTTTCAATTACTATCCACACACCATCTTCTAAGAATTCTTATTGTATGTCTGCAAAAGTGACTATTGTAGCTACGATTGGATGGTGGATTCTGATAGTGGATATAATTATATGCTAAGAAGCATATGTGGAACAATACCGTCAATCATTTTCTGAGGTACTCCGCAGTTCTTTGCAAGTTCTGGCCATCCAGCTGTTGTTTCACACACTTGGTCGATGATTTCTGATGCATTCTTTATATTATTAGCATTTGCCAATGACAGCAGATCTGCTCTAGTAATGTTGTCAAACTTTCCGTTTATGGACATCTGATGAGTTGCTGTCCATGCTCCTAAAGGATTGTATGCATATCCCATATCATAGGCCGGTGAGAGACTCCACTGACCGGATGAGTCCATCAGGAACGAAATGTTCTTTGTATGGTCATCCTGATTTCTTACAACCACATTGAAAACAATCCTTCTGAACATCTCCTGCGCCTGAGAATATGGAAGACGTAACCTTCTCATTACATTGAATGCCTGCTCATATGAATGCCCGTTCTTAAGTCGGAAGTCATAATGAGCCATTCCACAAAGGGTCTGCATGTGAATTTTTCTTCCGTTTTCTCTGTCAAATCTTTTGGTAAGGAAATGAGCTCTTCCGTTTTCCTCTATCAAAGAGCATTCTGTCATATCTATGCCGCAGTTTTTGACTAGCTCAGAGAATGAGTATTCCAGGCGACCGAAATTCTCCGTTTCTTTGAATCCGGCTTCTGCTGTTACTCCATCCAGTTTGATCAGATAGTAATCAAATTCTTCTGGAGCAGAAATCTGACCGGAACGAACTTCGCCGGTCTTCTTGTTATAAGCAATGATGGCCTTGGCTCTTTGTCCACCAGCAGATGTTCCCAATCTAAGTATTTCCGCGATTGCCGACTTGCGGTCTACATCCAGATTGACTCCAAAATCTTTTTTCTTCGACAAGGCGTCTCTTGCTACATCTATCAGAGTGTCAATCTCAAACTTCATGTTTGCATCAGATGATGGACCAGTTGCCGGCTCAAACTCAAGTGCACCCATACATCTCTGCCCAAGGAAGCATAGTGATTCCACAGGATTGCTTGTTGTTCTACCTGTCAATGTCAGCCACTGATCGAACAAAGCACGTCCATATGT
>JAGBTT010000004.1 GCA_017631175.1 Bacteroidales bacterium | reverse complement strand
TGCCGTTGCTAGTATTTTGAAATATCTGTTCATATCATTCTCGGTAAATAGGTTAGTAACTGAGGTAAGGACCAAACTCCGAATCGTCACTGTCAGGGCCATATCCGCTTGCCTGCAGAACGGTCTGCTCGACCATGATTTCCAGAACCTCCAGCTTCGGAGGCTCATAGGTTGGTGTGTTCTTGTTTTCCCTGTTCATATTATGAGATTTTTTATTATTTCCTGGTTATATTAAACAACAAAAGCCTCCCTGACACATATATCAGAAAAGCCCTAAAGTGCCTGCAGGTAGGTCCGTCAACAATATCGGATCACACACAGCAGACCTCGGCACGTAGGTCATGCCCGGAAAGAAGAATGTGTTTGATTATGTGAACCAGATTCGTCATTTATTATGTGTCAGACAAATTTAAGAATTTTATTCACAAAAAATCACACAAAATAAAGAAAGAAGGTGACAATCACTCAATTGATGTCACCTTCTTTTCTTAATGAATCTTGTTGTCGTTATCCCAGCTGGAACTTTCTTGAAGAGCGGATCAGTCGTGATAGCGTGATCGCCATCGACTCCGACTCCTGAAGGACATTGAGATACAGGTATGCGGTGTTGATGTTCACCTGTTTTGCCTGGATATCGTCCATGAGTTCCTTTCTCATGTCAGAGAAGACTGTCTGGAGACGTCTGAGTTTCGGCTCAAGATTACGGAGGGCTTCGAAGTCTCCTGTGGCGCTGAGCTCACGGAAGTCAGCTATGCAGTCCTCAAGGGCATCCCTCTGCGGCCTGAAATCTAGTATGTACTTCTCAGGAAGGGGTGTGAAGTTATTGTCGACGTGTTCATAGGCAGGCTCGCACATACGTCTGATGGTGTAGTAGAGCTGCTCCAGTTCGTTGAATGAAGCGAAGAACCAGGCGTTCTTCGCCATTGCGGTCTCCTGATCGATGCGGCGCATGCATATAGTCTCCTTTCTTCGGATATTCTTCAGCTTCTCCTTGTCGTCCCTAAGGTCATAGAAGGATTTGCGGAGCATCTTCACGTTCTCATTCATCAGTCCTTCGGTGATGTTCTCGTAATGGAAGGCGATATCTGAAAGAACCTTGCTTTCGTTGGTGCTGACATAGCGGCTCAGAAGCCTCCAGGTCATCTCCTTGTCTTCAGAATTGAGGATGGCTCTGAAGGCCTTGTCTCCGTTCTCCTCATCATTCTTCATCTTGTACCTGATATTGCTGTGGATCATCACTCCGAGTCCCACGAGTACGATAATGACCGCAGCAACGATACCGCCGAAATGCATGATCATGGCAATGACGAACGTAGCAACGAAAGCGATGCCGGCCGTCATGAACCATCCTCCGATCACAGAAAGGACTCCTGTAACACGGTAAACCGCACTCTCCCTGCTCCATGCCCTGTCTGCCAGGGATGTACCCATCGCCACCATGAAAGTCACATACGTAGTTGAAAGCGGAAGCTTCAATGATGTGCCGAGGGCTATGAGGAGTGAGGAGATCACAAGGTTAACTGATGCCCTCACCAGGTCATAGGAGGCGCCCTCCTCCTTCTCTATCTCGGTATTGTCGAATCTCCTGTCGATCCATGAGCGCACGGACTCAGGTGTATGATTCACAAGGAAATTGGCCGTACTGTTGGCCCATCTTACCATGCTTCTGGCAACTCTTGACGAGCCGAACATCTCCTCGCCTTCATCCTGCTTGGCAAGGTTGATTTCTGTCTTTGTCACATTGTGAGCCTTCTTTGATGTGGCAAGGGAAACGACCATGATGACTCCTGCTGCAAAGAGGAAGATAAACGGGGTTCTTGCCTCACCATTAAGTACTCCCATCATATGAGCGGAAGGGTCTCCAGCTCCTGCAGCCTTCCAGTCTAGATACGATTCCATTCCGGCAAGAGGAACACCGATGAAGTTCACGAGGTCGTTACCTGCGAATGCTGTCGCGAGAGCGAATGTACCTATGAGCACCACTACCTTGAAGACATTGACCTTGCAGGCATGCAGGATCTGCATCAGGACAGTGAAGAAGACCATGCAGCTGCCGAGGATGATCAGGGTGTTGTCAGCGATCCAATGCTTGATGTCGGCATTCATGAAGGACATCGTCTTGATGCCCTTGAGAAGCATGAAGTAGACGATACAGGTCACTGCAAAACCGCCGAAGAGGCCGATCTTCCATTTCAACTTACTTGAATACTTGAAGGTAAACACCATTCTGGTAAGCCACTGAACCACCGTACCTATGGTGAATGCGATCGCAACTGACACGAAGATACCGACAATTACTGACAGGGCCTTCGAAGTGTTGAGATAGTCGGAGAAGCCGAGTGCCCCTTCGCCTGAGTTCATCTTGAGAAGGGCGAACGCGAACGAGGCTCCGAGAAGTTCGAAGACCATTGATACCGTTGTCGAGGTAGGCATTCCAAGAGAGTTGAATGCATCCAGGAGGATGATGTCCGTCACCATGACAGCCAGGAAGATATACATCAGTTCGCTGAATGCGAAATGCTCCGGCTGGAAGATGCCGTGACGGGCAATGTCCATCATACCGTTGCTCATTGTCGCTCCGCAGAACACTCCCACTGCAGCAACTATGATGGCTGTGCGGAATTTGGCGGCCTTGGCACCGACTGCGGAATTAAGGAAATTCACTGCGTCGTTGCTCACTCCAACCCAAAGGTCAGAGACCGCAAGAGCGAACAGGAAGATCACAAAACATAAATAAATCCATTCCATATCTGATATTATTTGAATTTGCTGAATCTTTCGGCTGCAAAATTACCCTATCGGGATTTCACGCCTTTTGCAGATTCATTAAAGTTCTGATACAGACCTGTTACAAATCCATTAAAATTGAATTTTATAGGACAATCATATCTAATAATGAGTATTTTTGCATCAAATCAGAATGGCTTATGACAACAGAAAGCATATTGATAGTAGACGACGAGGAGACCTTGTGCGAGGTTCTCAAGATCAATCTTGAAAACGAAGGTTACGATGTGGACACAGCCCTGAGTGCAGAAGAGGCCCTCAGGATGGACCTCAGGAAGTATTCGCTGATACTGCTTGACATCATGATGGGAGAGATCAGCGGAATACGTTTGGCCAGGATGCTGAAGGCCGACGTCAGCACATCTGACATACCTATTATATTCTGCACGGCGCGAGACTCCGAGGATGACATGGTCAAGGGTCTGAACCTCGGTGCGGACGACTACATCACAAAGCCCTATTCAGTAAGGAACGTCATTGCGAGGGTTAAGACGGTGTTGAGAAGGACATCAGGACAGAAGGTAGCCGAGCGGAACAACACACTGTCGGTCGACGGACTTTCCCTGGACCTGGACCTTAAGACATGCAGCGTCGACGGTGAAGAGGTCAAGCTGACAAAGAAGGAGTTCGAGCTGCTGGCATTCCTTATAGCGAACAAGGGCAAGATATGCTCCAGGGACCAGATTCTGGCAAACGTCTGGAGCGATGAAGTGATTGTCCTTGACCGCACCATTGACGTGAACATCACGCGAATACGCCAGAAGATCGGGCAATACGGCTCATGTATAATCACCAGAGCAGGATTCGGATATGGCTTCAGGAATTAGTCTTTCTTATCACAAGAGGCTCTTCACACTGCTGCTGAGCTGCATTTGGGTGATGGTGTTCTGCTTCATCGGATTCCAGTACTACAGGGAAAAGCAGTTCAAGACCGAGGTCCTTAACGCACAGCTGCAGCTGAGCAACAGCCACATATTGGGAGCCCTTGAATCAGGGATTGCCATGGAGGATTATGTCCATGCCATTCCTCTCCCCTTCGACGACGTAAGGATAACCTTGATTGGCGAGGATGGCGTCGTGACCTATGACAGCATGCATAGCGCTGATTCGATGGACAACCATATCTCACGTCCGGAGATCCAGGCAGCGATGCAGAAAGGCAGCGGATATAACATCAGCCGCAAGTCTGCAAGCGACGGAAAGCTGTATTTCTATTCCGCGACAAGGGGTGACGGGATGATAGTAAGGACAGCGGTCCCTTACTCATCGTCGCTGCGAGACCTCCTGAAGGCCGACTGGACTTTCGTATGGGTGATCATATTCATAAGTTTGCTGATCAGCGTAGCTGGCTATTTCTCGGCCCTCAAGCTGGGAAAGACAATAGAGAGTGTAAACAAGTTCAGGGAAGAAGAAAACGCTTTGAGGGAGGAACAGGAGAAAAGCCGGCTCAAGAGGCAGCTCACGAACAACATCAATCATGAGCTGAAGACTCCGGTAGCCTCGATACAGGTATGCCTTGAGACCCTTCTTTCGGGAATCACGCTTTCTGAGGAGAAGAGACAGGAGCTCATTGAAAGGTGCTATATGCATAACGAAAGGCTCAGAAACCTCCTGCGTGACGTTTCGCTCATCACCAGGATCGAGGACGGCACCAGCACGATAGAGAAGGAAGAAGTGGTGATCAATGACCTTCTGGACGAGATCGCATATGAACTCTCCGTCATTCCGGAGGAAGAGAGGATGTCGCTGAAGATCGATTTCAGAGAGAGAGTAGTGGTCAATGGCAACCAGTCGCTCATAGGATCGATATTCAGGAATCTGACAGAGAACGCAATATCCTATTCGGAGGGAAAGACAATCTCTATAACCCTTGCTGAAAACACTTCGGATCTTTGCAGGATTATCTTCGAGGATGACGGTCAGGGTGTGGATGAAAGCAAGCTGTCGAGACTCTTCGAAAGATTCTACAGGGTGGACAAGGGACGTTCAAGAAGCAAGGGAGGCACGGGACTGGGCCTGGCGATAGTCAAGCATGCAGTGCTCTTCCATGGAGGTACAATCAGCGTCACCAACCGCCCGCAGGGAGGACTCAGGTTTGAGTTCACACTAAAGAAACAAATACTCAAATAACTTTCAAGTAAATATCCCACCATCTGAGAACAAGCTCAGGATGGTGGGATTATCTGATATATGGATAGCAGAACTATCTGTTTCTTGCCGCATTCACTGCATCCTTGAAGTCCTTTACAGGACGGATGGTGAAGGAGTAGCTGTAAGCCTTGTCAAGGAGTCTGTGGTGAACCTCTGGCCTTGCCTTGATGCTCCATGTATCTGTTCCTCCGACTCCTGCCTGAGCATGATCGACATTAAGTACGAATGAACCCTCAAGCAGCTCTTCCTCACCGATATGCTTTGCAGCTTCGAGTGATTCCTGAGTGGTGTTCCATGCAGAAATGCTCAGAGGTGCATCTCCGATGATCTGGATTCCCCTACCGGTCTTGTCAGTAAGAGTAAACCAGCGCACACTAGTCCTGTTTCCGTTCTCCTGCGGATAGACGTAATCGGTCATCAAGCCCTTCACGTCAGTCTTATAGGTTCCGAGGAATACTCCTGCATGTCTGTCGCAGTAGTTCTCCCATGGGCCGAGTCCGAAGTATGTCACATCGGAGTAACGTGAATCGACCTGTCCCTGAAGACCGATCCTGAGAGGCTCAGGCATCTGCTCGTCAATCCTGATATCATAGCCGACATCAAGGGTTCCGTCTGGATGCATAGTGTACTTCATGCTGATTAAGGCCTTTTCCTCGGAGGTGACTACTGCTTCAACCACAGCATCTGTTCCATTCACGGATGAGATGATCTTCACATTGTCGGCATTGACGTTCATCCACTGGCCCATAAGCTCCTCTGCCTTCCAGCCTCTGCGGTCATTGTCGGTACCTGCACGCCAGAAGTTAGGCTTGAATGAGTCTGCTATGGCCTCAGCACCTGAAACAGCATAACCACAGAGCATTCCGCTGTTCTTGTCGATCCTTGCCACATTCTTACCCGCTGCAATCACATAACATCCTTCTGACTCTGTCACGACCGGAGCCTTGCCCTTGGCTGATGCCGGAGCGGCTGCAGGTTCTTCTGTAACGAACTGCTCGGATGCACAGATAAAGCCAGCTTCAGCATATGGAAGAGCTGCATTTTCGTGAGCGTGTACCTCAAGCATGTATACTGCGCCTGGCTTGCGTTTGAAGTCCTTTACAGGTACTGATGCAACTGCGCTCTGACCAGGTGCAAGAAGCGGCACCTCGAATGTTCCCTTCTGGAGGGTTCCGTTCTCGTCCTTGAGTTCCCACGAATAAGAGTATCTTGCAGTGCTGTCGAAGAAGTTCCTGTTAGTCACCTTTACCTTATTTCCTTCCGTAAGCTGGAATGTAACAGGCTGGAACACATATTTGCATACATACAGCGCCGGCTTAGGAGTCCTGTCTGGGAATACTACACCATTAATAAGGAAGTTTCCGTCGTTCGGATCTGTCGGACGCTCATAGTCGCCTCCATATCCCCAGTTCTTCCTGCCCTCGCTGTCTGTCCTTGCAAGACCCTGGTCCATCCAGTCCCAGATATGGCCTCCCAGAAGGGACTCATGACTTCTGATGAGGTCCCAGTATTCATCAAGCGAACCTGTAGAGTTGCCCATCGAGTGTGCATACTCGCACATGAGTATAGGACGGTCGATGTTAGGGTTGACGGCCATCTCCGCGAGTTCCGTGATTGACGGATACATACGGCTGACGATATCGACGAATTGAGGGTCGTTCGGATTTGCTCCGCCCTTCGGCTCCACTATCTCCTGACCGACTTCAACCACAGCACTGGTGAAAGCAACCGATGTCAACGGAACATAATCAGGATGCATCGGCTGTCCCTGAGCACCTTCATAATGTACCGGTCTTGTCGGATCATAATCCTTGGTCCACGCAGACATCGCAGCATGTCCAGGACCGGTTCCCGATTCGTTACCCATGGACCAGATGATGACTGACGGGTAGTTCCTGTCGCGGACAACCATTCTCGTAGCCCTCTCAAGGAAGGCTTGTGTCCACTCCGGATCATTTGAGAGCATGCCGCCGACGTGGTGAGTCTCAAGGTTGGCCTCGTTGATCACATACATTCCGTATCTGTCGCAGAGTTCGTAAAGATAAGGGTCGTTAGGATAGTGGCATGTCCTGACTGAGTTGAAGTTGTTCTGCTTCATGAGTCTGATATCAGCCTCCATGTCTTCTCGGGTGACTGTCTTTCCGGTATACTGATTATGGTCATGCCTGTTGACTCCGTAAAGTTTCACAGGGACTCCGTTGACAAGAAGCTTCTGACCGTCAATGCGTACGTCACGGAATCCCACCCTGCAGCTGCGTGCCTCGACAAGGTTCTCACCATTCCACAATGAAAGCACGAGTGTATACAGATTAGGGGTCTCCGCTGTCCACTTGAGAGGATTTTCGAACTTCTGCTCCATAAGAGGATAGTAAACATTATCCCTCTGAGGATACTGCTCGCCCAGAACATCCTTCACCAGGACCTCCATCTTCTCACCCACAGGATTGCCTGCCGCATCATGAAGGACGGCAGTGATCTTCATTCCGTCAGTATTGACTCCTTTAGGAGCTTTCACCGAAGGTCTTACCTGAAGGCGGGCATCCTTGTATTCGGCATCAAGAATCGTCCTCACGCCGAAGTCCTGGATGCATACGTCCGGATTATGCAGAAGCATCACCTCCCTGTGTATTCCAGACATCCTCCAGTGGTCAGCATCCTCAAGGTAGCTTCCGTCCGTCCATTTGAACACTCGCACGGCAAGGGTGTTCTCACCTTCCCTGAGTATGTCTGTGATGTCGAATTCGCTAGGAAGACAGCTATCCTCTGAGTAGCCAACTTCTACGCCGTTGACCCACACCTGATGACCGGAATATACTCCTCCGAAATGAAGGATCACTCTTCCTCCCTTCCATTCTGAAGGAACGTTGAATGTCCTGACATATGAGCCTACAGGATTGTCCCTGTCAATGAATGGAGGGTCGAACGGGAACGGATATGTGATGTTGGTATAGATAGGATATCCGTAACCCTGCATCTCCCAGCATGAAGGGACCGGGATGTCATTCCATGCAGAACAGTCGAATCCGACCTTGAAGAAGTCTGCTGGAGCATCGGTCTCCTCAGCGGCAAAATGGAACTTCCACATTCCGTTAAGAAGCTTCATCCTCGATGCATCGCGATCAAGTGCAAGTGCATCCTGCTCAGACTCATAAGAGTACGATGTAGCCCTTGCGGGTAGTCTGTTGATGCTGTTCACATGATGGTCGTACCACGGACGGAATCCTGACTGTCCGTAGGCGCATAGTCCTGCTGCAAGCATAGTCATGGCTGTCAATGCGGTTTTAATGGTTTTTCTCATAATGTGATGGCTATTAGTTTGTTTTTAAACATGTATCAATCCTTGTATCCAGGGTTCTGCTTTAGTGCAGGATTAAGATCTATTGCCCTGGACGGGATCGGGAAGACTGTGGTGTATGCATTGGCCTCCTCCGGCAATGCGGTTCTCATGTCATATGACTTGTGGAAATAACCGAAACGTATCATATCGTTCCTTCTCCAGCCTTCCCACACCAGTTCGAGAAGTCTTTCGTCTATGATGTTCTCGAGGGTGGCTTCCTTCTGTGGCATCTCGACGCGGGAACGGACCCGGTTGAAGGCCTCGCTTCCGTCCTCACCGTTCCTCACCTGTGCCTCAGCCTTCATCAGAAGCGCGTCAGCGTATCTGAACAGCACAATATCATTGTCCGGCTGTCTTCCGTCCGAATATGACTTGCGGTCGACTTCGTACTTGGCCATTCGTGCTCCCGCAGTCTTCTCGTACGGACTGGCTGTAAGATTGAGCTTCACCTCCATAGGCATGTAGACCAGAGGTTCTCCGGTATGAAGCAGCACCTGATTGCCATCGACGAATACCTCCCCGGCATAGAAGTTATAAATGAAGCGTGCATCAACCTCCTCAGTGCCATAGCCGTACACATTCATCGTATGGAGCGTGGCGCAGGTTCCGTTTTCCGACGCGCCGCCGAGTGCTCCTCCGTGGCTGTAATGACGCGAACGGAAGAGATACCAGAACTGGTTGCGGTAAAGGTCATTGTCGAGAGGGATCGTGAATATGTTCTCAAGGGAATTCTCGTTGCGGACAAGGAAATTATCCGGATAAACAGGCTCCAGGACATATCCGAAAGCATGCAGCTTGTCGCAATACTCTATACACGTCTCCCACGCGTTCATCTCGATTCCGTCCACTTCAAAGGTAATGTCCTTTCCGTCAGGTCTGATTCCGTCAGTCCAGTCGTCGTCTGCATATACCTCGGCATTGAGAGCCAGCTTTGCAAGAAGGAACCATGCGACAGGCTTTGTGATTCGTCCGTAGTATCTTCCTATATGGTTGCTTCGCTGATTGGCAAGATATGGAAGCACCGCCGTCATCTCGTCATAGACAAAGCGCATCACTTCGCTTCTTTCCGACTGCACGACCTCGGATACAGGGATATCCACTTCAGTAACTACCGGTACACGTCCGAACATATCCATGATATAGAAGTAGAACAAAGCCCTTATGGCACGCACTTCTGCAATCCACTGACCTATTTCTTCACCTGTGGCCAGATGGGCATATTTCTCCAGGTCTGAAAGCGACTGGTTGCACAGCATCACCATCTTATAAAGATATTTCCAGGTCTGATACAGTGTCGCGTCATCTTCCGTCCACTTGTGCTGATACATGTTCTCCCACAGTCCACCGTCGTACCAGTCTCCTCCTCGGATCGGAATCAACGCCTCGTCGGTGGTCATCGTATTATAGTCGTAAACTCCTCGGCAGGTACCCTGAAGGCCCTGGCTTTCGGATGAACCGCCTATATAGCCATATAGAAATGCCACGGAATTGATATACAGGTTCTGTGAATTGGTGAAGGCCTGTTCCTCTGTCAGATAACTGCGGGAATCCTCTGAAAGGCAGCCTGAAAGCATCAGGATGCATACTGCTGATATAGCTGAAATCTTTCTCATGGCTTTTCTATTAGAATCTGATGCTTAATCCGAGTGAATAGGTCCTTGATACAGGGTAAGACCTCTTGTCGTCGATACCCATAGTCCTGTTGAAGACGTAGCTGTTGATCATCGGTGTAAGGCCGCTGTAACCGGTGATGGTCGCAAGGTTGTCTATGCTGGCCGAGACTCTGAGCGAGGACACATATCTCGCCTTGACAGGGATATTGTATCCTACCGTCAGGTAGTCGATGTTGACATAGTCTCCCCTTTCAAGCCAATAGTCGGTCACGTTCTGGTCGACGATCTTCCTTGCAGGGGCTTCCTTGAGCACATTGTAGTCAGGGAAGTTGGACATGTTCATGTACGCAAGCGAAGTACCGTTATATATCTTATGGCCGAAGGCTCCGTTGATCTGTACTGAAACGTCGAGATCCTTCCAGCGGAAGTTGATGTTGGAACCGAGGGTCACCTTCGGTGTCGCCTGTCCTGCGATATATCTGTCTCCTCCGTCACTCATGTCTATCGAACCGTCATCGTTCTTGTCCTTGATGTCGTACTTGTAGTTTCCGTTCTCGTCGACACGAAGACCGGTGCAGTGAGGAAGATAGAACACGCCGAGAGGCTGTCCTACAATCTGATACAGTATATTATTGTTTCCACCGTTCATTCCGGCACCGATAAGTGAGCCTACCGGCACGATATCGGCAGCGGACATCTGCATTCCTCTGTATTCCCCGCTAAGCGACAGAAGGCGGTTCTTCTGCCATGCCAGGTTCAGGCTTATGTTCAGCTCCATGTCATCCTTCAGCAAAGGTGTCACGATTATGCCTGTCTCCACTCCTGAGTTGGACATCGAGCCTATGTTGGCCAGAAGCTTGTCGTACTTGAAAGGAGGGACAGGGACATCATACTGATAGAGCATGTCGGTAGTCTTGGAGTAGTAGTACTCGAGAGTCAGGGCAAGCCTGTTCTTCCAGAATCCCATGCTTGCTCCTACGTTGAACGTGCTCCTCATCTCCCACTCAAGATCTGGATTGGTGTTCCTCATCCTGTTGAGAGTGATGGTAGATGAACCTTCATACGGCACGACCTCCCCAGGGAGCATCAGCTCCATTGTAGAGAACGGGCTTATGCCTCCGAGGTTGCCGGAACGTCCGTAGCCGGCATTGATGTTCATCTGGCTGACGGCTGAAACATCCTTCAGGAATCCCTCGTTCTTGATGTTCCATGAAGCCGAGACGGACGGGAAGAATCCCCATGTATGCATGTCGCCGACCATAGAGCTGCCGTCGGCTCGGGTTGTGAGTGTGACTGAGTACCTGTCGTCGTATGAATATGAAAGGCTGCTCATCACTGAGGCGAGAGCGGAATTATCTGAGAAGCTCTGCGTCTCTCCATACGGTCTTGATGTCGCTGCTCCTATATTCTCATAGTGGAAGTGATTGCTTGTGAAGCCGCTCACACGTGTCTGGAACCACGACCCGGCAACCCTCTGGTACTCTCCCAGCAGACTTGCCTTAAGCTGGTGGGCTCCCCAAGAATGCCTGTAACTCAATGTAGCGTTTCCAAGGATGTTCTCGGTCTTGGCCTCCTTGCGGAATGCCTGTCCCTGAGCCCATACCCATGTCGGGCAGAACTCGGCATTCTCGACAGAGCTGTAACTGTATGCACCGAAGACCACGAGCCTGAAATCCTTGGTAAAGTCGAATCCAAGCTTGAGATGGGTATTGAAGTTCAGACCCTTCTCATCATTCTTTTCCTCAAGAAGAATCTCCGGATGATTGATGTATGCCGCGGTATTGTTCTTCACCCAGTTTTCATATGCGGCGTCTCCGGTCGGGCAGGTAGGGTTCTGTGTCGCAGCCGAGTAGAACATCATCTGGTAATCGAAGAGGTCACGGATCTTATGCGATGACCCGAACATACCGAAGTCGATCGACAGGAGGTCTCCGAAGGCCTTCTGATTGATGTTCAGCTTGGCGACCAGGTTTTCATCGCCATAGCCCTTGATGACATTGTTTCGGTCAGCATATCCTATGGATGCACGATAGTTTGAGGTTTCGTTACCGCCGCTGAAGGCAAGGTGATGGTTGTGGACCAGACCTGGTCTTGTCACGATATCGGGGTAATATGTCCTGTAGCCGAAGTCCTTGACATTCAGGCCAAGTGCACCAGCCGTCGACAGGTATTCCTCCGGCCCGAGCATCTGCAGGCTCTTGTAGATGGACTCCACGCCGAAGTGTCCGTCGTATGAGATGCTGAACTTCTGTGCGTTACCTCTCTTGGTATTGACAACGATGACTCCGGAAGCACCTCGTGAACCGTACTGAGCGGTTTCGGAAGCATTCTTGAGAACAGTAAAGGAGGCTATATCAGCCGGGAAGATGGTCGAAAGAGTCGCCAAGTCCGACGAGATTCCGTCGATGATCACAAGAGGATCGTTGCCACCTGTGATGGAGGTTGTACCTCGGACTCGCACACTGTTAAGCATGGCCATCCGCTCAGAGCCATCTGTTGAAACATTCACACCGGCCACCTGTCCGCTGAGGGACTTGAGAGGCGTTTCGGGAATTCCTCGGTTCATCCTGTCGCCTTCGACGACAGCGGTGCGGGCTTTGACGGAAGAGGTGTCGGCCTGCTGCCTCTCCTCGATGATCTGAGCCTGCAGGGACATCACTGACATGATGACAGCGATGCCGATAACAGTAAGTCTTTTCATGGCTGATATGATGAAATGGTTCACATCTTTAGCAAAAATACTATGTTTTTTGCATAATTCAATATGATTCTGACATGTTTTTGTACAAAGTGTAATCACATTGCGCCGGAATCCTTATCTAGAGTATCTAAATTTGATATAAAATTAAGTATTTTATGATTTTACTTTGAAAAATCCATTAAATTTGCCCTCTGTTTTATCAGCTCTACTATAATGCATAAGTTTGATTATATCATAGTCGGTAGCGGTCTTGCAGGACTCTACACGGCGTGGAAGGCATCTTCGAAAGGAAGAGTGGCGATAATCACCAAGGCACTAGTGAGAGACAGTAACTCATTCAATGCGCAAGGCGGTATAGCTGCAGTCACATCCAAGGATGATGCTCCGGAAATACACAAGGATGATACCCTCATTGCAGGTCGAGGCCTGTGTGAAGAATCCGCGGTTGACATACTTGTAAACGAAGGGCCGCACAGAATCGAGGAGATAATTGCAGAAGGCATGAAATTCGATTCCAAGAACGGCATGCTGTCCCTCGGACTTGAAGGCGGACACCATAAAAGACGAATACTTCACGCAGGAGGCGACTCCACAGGAAGATGGATAACGGAGTTTACAATCTCCAAGGTCCTTGAACAGGAGAACATAGAGATTTATGAAAACACAACCCTTCTTGATCTTCTTGTAAAGGACAACGAGTGCTTCGGCATTAGATGCTGGAGCGAGAATCCCCTCCTGACAGACAAGGATCAAGGCAAAGAGGTTCTGATGTATGCCAGCCATGTCTTCCTGACATCCGGAGGAACATCAGCAATCTATTCACGAACTACCAATCCGCAGACCACCGTCGGAGACGGACTTGCGGTAGCATACAATGCAGGCTGCCGTATAATGGATATGGAGTTCATACAGTTCCACCCTTCAGGACTATACCTCAAGGACTCCCCGAAGGCATTCCTTATAAGCGAAGCTGTCCGCGGTGAGAAGGCACATCTACTCGACAAGTCAGGCAAGCGCTTCATGGTACCTATACATGAGCTGGCGGAGCTTGCGCCCCGAGATATCGTGGCACGTTCAATATACAAGCAGATGCAATCCGACAGGATGCCGTATGTGAGGCTTTCACTCAAGCACCTCGACAGCGAGATGATCAGGAGGCGTTTTCCGGCCATTCTCGAGAAATGCAGGGAATACGGTTATGATCTGACCGACGAGATACCTGTCGCCCCTGCCGCCCATTATTCGGTGGGAGGAATCCTGTCGAACAGTAACGGAAAGACAGACATCAAGCGTCTTTACACTTGCGGAGAGGTGTCAGCCACAGGCATCATGGGTGCCAACCGTCTTGCATCCAACTCCCTCATAGAATGCCTCGTATTTGCCAGTCGTGCAGTCGAAGACAGCGTGATGGTCGGAGACATAGCCGAGTTCCCGAAGTTTGAAAAACGCTATGTGAAGGATCCGGACAACGCCGGACTCTATATGGCAATACGGAATGAGGTTGCAGAACTGATGAACCGATGCGCGGGAATCATAAGGACAGAGAAGACCCTGACCGAAGGCCTTGCCTCTCTAGACATGCTGGCCGCACGTCTGGATGACATGGAGAAGGGAATGCACGAATACCATATTGAGGCGGCAAGACGACTGATAAGTGTTGCCAGACTTATAATGGAACCCGCCCTCATGAGAAAGGAAAGCAGAGGAGGACATTACAGGGAGGACTACCCTTGTGCGGACGAGGATTTCCTCCTGCATTCAGTACAGCAGAAAGGCCATCCAATTTCAACAGCTCCGGTAAACGCAGGATATTTTGAATTCTAATATTTAAACCATAAGACAATGCAGTACGAAAATCTCATCAACAAGCTGATCGATCTCGGCATAGAGGAGGACATCAACACAGGTGACATCACCACCGAGTCCATAATCCCTGAGTCAATGACAGCTACCGCAACAATGACCGCCAAGCAGGACGGCGTGATCTCCGGTCTTGAAATCGTGAAGATGGTATACGACCGCTTTCAGGATGACGTGGTATTCACTCCGTATTTCAAAAACGGCGACCATGTGAAGAAAGGTGACGTGATCCTCAAGATCGAGGCCACATACCCTACCCTTCTGAGGGGCGAGAGACTCTCCCTCAATATCTTCCAGAGAATGTGCGGCATCGCTACCGAAACAGCAAGATATGTCAAGGAACTTGCAGGAACTCACACACAGCTTCTGGACACCCGCAAGACAGCACCGGGACTCAGGGTCCTCGACAAGATGGCAGTAAAGCACGGAGGCGGAACCAACCACAGAATGGGTCTGTACGACATGGCCATGATCAAGGACAATCACATCAAGATGGCAGGCGGCATTGCCAAGGCCGTAGAGCAGGTCCGCTCAAGCATTCCTTCCGATATAAAGATTGAAGTAGAAGCCACAAATCTGGAGGAGGTACAGCAGGCTATCGAAGCTGGAGCAGACATAATCATGCTCGACAATATGAGCAATCCGGCAATGACAGAGGCTGTCGCAGTCATCCGCAAGGCTGACAAGGGAATAAAGACAGAGGCATCTGGAAACATGAGCATCGAACGTCTGCGCGAGGTCGCGGAGACCGGCGTCGACTACATCAGCGTAGGAGCCCTCACCCACACAGTAAAAGGAATGGATATCAGCATGAATATCCAGATTGACAACAAGTAATATGCTTAAGGAGAAGATACAGGATCTCAAGAAGGAGAAAGGAGCAGTCATCCTGGCGCATTATTACACTTCAAAGGACGTTCAGGAAGTCGCTGATTTCCTGGGTGACTCTCTAGCTCTTTCCATAAAGGCAAAGGAGCTTGACGCCCCGATCATTCTTTTTGCAGGTGTCAATTTCATGGCCGAGACCGCCAAGGTGCTGTGCCCTGAGAAGAAGGTTCTGATTCCCGTACCTGATGCCGGATGCTCTTTGGCGGAATCATGTCCGGCGGAAGAGTTCGCTAAGTTCAGGAAGAGATATCCGGACCATACGGTCGTGTCCTATGTCAATACTTCTGTAGAAGTAAAGGCGCTGACGGATGTGTGCTGCACATCGACTAACGCCCTGAAGATAGTCGAAAGCATTCCTGCTGACCAGCCGATAATATTCGGACCGGACCGCAACCTTGGAGGATACATTAGGAAGGTTACAGGAAGGGAGAACATGATTCTATGGGACGGTTCCTGCCATGTGCACGAGAAGTTCTCACTGGACAGGATACGCGGCCTCAAGGCATCTCATCCTCATGCCAAGACAGTGGTGCACCCGGAATGTCCTGCCGAAATCGTGGAAGAGGCGGACTATGTAGGCTCAACGGCCGGCATACTTGAGTACTGCGGACAAAGCCAGGCACAAGAGTTCATAGTCGTCACAGAGTCAGGCATCCTCGTCGAGATGAGGAAGAGATATCCCGAGAAGGTTTTCATACCGGCGCCATCTGTCCATGAGGCGGCATGCAATGAATGCAATTACATGAAGATGATAACGCTGGAGAGCATTCTGGCATGTCTTGAAAGCGAGACCCCTGAAGTACTGCTTGACGAAACCATCAGGGCAGCAGCGAAACGCTCGATAGACAATATGATATCCGTAAGATAGTCTGTCTTAATAGCTGACCGCAATATTTTCGTATCCTCACCCGCGTGGGGATACGAATTTTTATTTCAGGACTACAATCCTACCAGGCTATTGAACAACGGAACGATCACTGCCGTAAGGATTCCCATCAGGGCTATTGAAAGGCCGCTTATCGCTCCTTCAACCGCCCCCATTTCTATAGCTCTGGCCGTACCCAGTCCATGTGAGGAGCAGCCCATTGCCAGGCCTTTCGCTACCGGATCCTTGATGCCGAAAAGCTTCAGTGCGAGAGGACCTACAAGCGCACCGATGAACCCTGAGATTATAACTGAGACTGCTGCTAGAGAAACATCACCACCAGCCGATCTGGTAATATCCATAGCTATCGGTGTCGTAACCGATTTCGCTTCGAGAGCCTTGACAAAAAACTCATCCAATCCAAGAACCGGACACAGCAGATATACAGAAACAACTCCTAAAATGCTGCCAGCCACTACGGCAGACATGATACCAGCAATATTTTCCCTGATTGTCTGTCTGTGCTTATACAGAAGATATCCGAGTGAGACAACGCTCGGCCCTAACATGAAGTCGATGAGAGAATTTGACTGGATATAGAATTCAGGAGATATGTCAAACAACTTGATTACTGCGATGATTACCGGTATGCTGATGACAAAGGGATGAAGAAGAGCAATGCCGGACTTTCTCCTGAGCCATACGCCGAGAAGATATGCTCCTATCGTCAGAAGAAGCATCGCCGGGAGATTATTGAATATTTCGTGCACCATCATTTTCTCCTCCTTATTCTATCCGTAAGTTGTTTGGCCCAGCCGCTGACAGCCATGACCAACAAGGCAGTGATGGTCAACAGTGCCACCCAGGCCAGAAAATGCATCTTGATCAGTCCCCACATTTCAAGGATGCCTATCAATGCAGGGATGAAAAAGATGGCCATATTGTCGGTAAGGAAAAGCGCTACATCACGCACGGAATCCTCCTTGACGATACCTGCCATCAATGAAAGAAACAGAATTATCATTCCCAGAACGCTGCCGGGAATGAATTCACCTGTGCAGAATGATATCACATTACCTATGACCAGGTGAAGCAGAATAATAAATAAGCCTTTGAAAACTTTCATGACAACCTGTTTTACAGGAGCTTTGTGATCTCGTCCTGATATTTACGGGATATCGGGATGCTCTCGAATCCGTCAAGTTCAAGCTCGGCCACAAGAAGGCCGGCCTCATCACGATGTACGATCTTGATGTAGGAAGGATTGATGAAATAGGATCTATGGCAACGCACCAGACCGTGCTTCAACAGGTCCTCCTCCAAGGCCCTCATCGAGGAGCGCAGTATGAATTTCTTTGTCTTGTTTCTGTCAAGGTAGTGAATCTGGACGTAGTTGTCCTCGCACTTGATGAATATCACAGCCTCATGAGCGATTACCAGACGTAGTTTCTTGTACTCATCATAGAACCTTATAAGAGAGTTCTCATCTCCTGACAGCGGCTGGTCTGTATTCCTCAAATGACGTTCAAAACACAGCCATAGAATCACATACGGGTAGACAGCAGTAGCGAGAAGACTCAGATAGGCCATTCCTGCCGTCTCGAAGAAAGCCAGTTCCCCTCTTGACATGAGGACTATATAAAGGGATGAGAAGAGAGCCGTCAGCATCAGTTCCCCAGCACACCAGAGGATATAATATTTCCCGGATATGGAGCGGAATCGTCCCAAGGTGTAGAGAGAGAATCTGCTCAGCAGCACAGAGCCGAGAACAATGCAGAAGAGTATCGTCACGTTGAATGCGAATGACGAGTGAGGCATACTCAGGATATCATACTCCATCCTCGGCTGGTAATAGAGCGTGAAAAGAAAAGCGAACAAGGGTATGACCAACGAGTGAATGACCGTACCCGGCAAAGATACTATTTTGGCTAATGTCCTGTTCATCTTATCAGGTTGCTTAAATCAGGGGCAAAGGTATAAATTATTTGTCAAACGCCCCTGAAAACACGCTTTTTCTCCCCTATTATTGTCATTCTCCCCATTTGCACATCAAATGCGACTATTTCTGGCTTGCCTCATAATTGAGCGATAATTTTGCGACCGTAAACGAACGAGAAAAATGAAAAAGTTAAAAGTAACGGCCTTGGGAGATTCGATTACCAAAGGTGTCGTCCTTACAGACCAGGACAGATATACAGTCACTCAGCAATCCTTTATGGATATGGTAGGTGAAAAGCTGGATATGGACATCGTCAACTGCGGGAAATTCGGTTCGACAGTAAGCATGGGTGACAAGATTATCAGCAGACACATTAAAGACATATCGGAAAGCAATTACACATTTATTGAGTATGGAGGCAACGATTGCGACTTCGACTGGATGAAGATCGCTGACGACCCTGCTGAAGATTACGAGCCAAAGACTTCGCTGGAGGATTTCAGGGTCAGGTTCATAGGACTGATAAAGCGGATACGTGAACTAGGCTCAACACCTGTGATCATTTCACTTCCTCCTATTTTATCGGATAGATATTTTTCTTATTTTAGCAGTCGGATGACCGAGAGGCAGAAGGAAAATGTCATCAGATGGCTGGGAGGTGACGTCAGCATCATTTCCAGATGGCACGAGACTTATAACAGGAGCCTTTTTGTAATTGCCGGACAGACACAGACTGAAATCATAGATGTGACAGCTCCATTCGACACATTCAGAGGAGACCTCAAGACCTTGTTCTGCGCGGACGGCATCCATCCGAATGTGTACGGGTACAGACTGATAGCTGATGCCATAATAAGAAGATATATATGACAGCGGATTTATTATATTGGATAGTCTTATTTCTGTTCCTGGTGATAGGCTTTCTTATTCTTCGCTTTTGCAAGGAGAAGATCAAGAAAGAATAATCGGGTATATCACTCTATCATGCATCAAGGTTCCCACGCAGATTCTTGACAATCATCAGAAGAAGGGTCTTCCAGTTATCTGACGGAGACTCTTCTTCAATTATTCCTGAAAATAGATTGGTGAACATGTTCACGAAGAGTCTCTTTCTCAACAGGATGAGTATGACGAGGGCGATGAGATATACACCTCCGACGATGAAGGCCGCTTCGCTCATGCTTCCGATTGCCTCGCCGATCAGGACTATGAAGGCAAACGCAAAGACGCCAAGCACAATAAGCAGAAGCAGAATGATGACCAGAACTGCAAGCACTCTGCTGAAGCCTACAGACAGGCTTGTGACTATGTTCTTCTTGAAGTCATCTGTCCTCATGCTGAGGTACTCCCCTACAGCAGAGGACAGAATCCCCAAAATTGTCTTGTTCTCTTCCATCACTCTTCCTCCAGAGCTTCCTCGATGATTCCAAGACCTTCAGCGATCTTTTCCTTAGCCTTGCCTTTCAGATCTGCCGCACCTTTCCTGATCTTGGCGCGGGTATTCTCTCCGGAATCAGGAGCAAGGAGAAGAGTCGCAACTGCGCCAGCCATCGCACCTGCGATGAAGCATAGCATTGATTTGCCTGTATCCATAACCTCTAGTAATAAGTTTAACATCAGTTTCTGCCCATAAGTTGAGACGACACTGATATTTCAGAAACCATACCATCAGAATCGCTTTAGGATTTGAATATTGAGAATTTCATACACCAAGAGGGCGCAGTATATACATTGAAGCCTAAAACCATACAGAAACGATTTCAGCCTAATTCAACCTCGGAAAAAATCTGACCACATTCGGAAAACATTCTCATCGCATTCTCGTCACAATCCCCTATTTCAGAGATAATTATCACTCTTGATTTAAGTCAAAATCAGTCTTTCACTATTCAAACTTATTTACAAAATTATTTGCCTAGTGCCATATTTTTACAGAATCAGTATATTCCTTTGCAAATAACTTAAGAGTACCATGGAATCTAATTTAACAAACTTCTCTTTACCTCTCACTTTAGGCTTGGAT
>JAGBTT010000028.1 GCA_017631175.1 Bacteroidales bacterium | reverse complement strand
CTGCCATCCTCAAGGGTATCAACGAGAAGATGAGCGAAGGTCCTCTTACAGGTTCGCTTGCACGTGACATCCGCGTTTACGTTTACGACGGTAAGATGCACCCGGTAGATTCAAACGAAATCTCATTCGTTCTCGCAGCTCGTAACGCATTCAAGGAGGCATTCCGCATCGCAGGTCCTAAGATCATGGAGCCTATCTACAATGTAGAGGTGTTGACTCCGTCTGAGTACATGGGTGCATGTATGTCTGACCTCCAGAACCGCCGCGCCCTCATTGAGGGAATGGGTTCTGAGAAGGGATTCGAGGTTATCAAGGCACGCGTTCCGCTCGCAGAGCTTTACCGTTACTCGACAACCCTCAGCTCACTCTCGTCAGGTAGCGCTACATTCACTATGGACTTCGCTGACTACCAGCCGGTTCCGGGTGATGTTCAGGAGAAGCTTCTTAAGGCTTACCTTGAGGAGGAGAAGGAAGACTAATTGCCTGTCGGCATTATGTTTTCTTGGACGTCAGGCTCCGCCTGACCCCTCCCACCGCTTCGCGGCGGGCCCCTCCCTCTTACAAGGCCGAGGGTGGCCATGGTCCCAGAAAACATAATCCCGCCAGTCACACGATATGGTTAAACGCTAGGTGGGGCGATCCGGAGAGGGTCGCCCTGCTTTGTTTAGTCAATGGAGATTATTGTTGACGACACCATGATTTGTAACTTGGTATAAATTAATGGTTTATAAAATACCAGTGCTGTTAATCCCTCCTTTAAAGCATGGGTTAACGGCACTGGATTTTGCAAATGTTTAATTATCAGTAATATACAAAATAGTCTGTCGTTACCCTCCTGTCGTTACCTCCTGCAAAGTAAAGATAGATGAAGGACAATTATTGGGAGTTCGTCACTAAGTGATTATATTTGCATGATTATGCAAAAGGGAAAGGTGAAAATAGCTGCCGTGGGGCTCGGAAACAGGACCTGCAAGTATCTCCGTTATGTGGAGGAACATGGAGAGTCCGCTGAGCTTGTAGCTGTAGTGGATCCGGATCCGTCTAAGGCGGATTGGGCCAGAGAGGCGTTTTCACTTTCTTCCGAACACTGCTTCAGATCTTTTGACGAGCTTGCCGCTTCGGGGCTTCAGCTTGATGCATGTATAATCGGCACACCGGATCTATATCATCATGAACTTGCTGTGGCGGCCATGCGCAGCGGTTGGCATGTGCTTCTGGAGAAGCCTATGGGACAGACTGAGGAACAGTGTAGGGACATCGTTGAGGTCAGTGCTGAAACCGGCAGGATCGTTACTGTATGCTATATCCTCAGGTACCATCCTTATTTCATGAAACTGAATGAACTGTCGTCTGATCCCAGGATGGGTAAAATCCTTTCAATCAAGCATATAGAGAGGGTTGGCAAGGATAGGACGGCGCATACTTTTGTTCGTGGGCCATGGAATATGAAGGAGATGAACACGACCGTGTTCTTCACCAAGTGCTGCCATGATGTGGACTTTGTGCTTTGGCTGACTGGCGGCCAGGTAGAATCTGTCAAGTCGGAAAAAGGCACGAGGATATTCACGTCTGCAGATGCTCCTGCCGGAGCAGCAGACAGGTGTGTCAGATGTGCCGTGGAACAAGGTTGTCCATATTCTGCAGTAGACCTGTACCTTCGTAGAAAGGACTGGATCAAGGGTTTCGTGGCGCAGCCGGGAGAAAGCCAGGAGGATATGATACTCCGCATGCTTGATGAATCGCGTTACGGCAGATGTGTATACTGTTGTCCGGAAAATGATGTGATCGACCGCCAGTCGGTTGTCATGGAAATGGCAGATGGTGTAAAGGCGGAAGTGGTCATGGAATGTGTGACCGATGAGAAGGACAGATATACTGTGATAGAATGTGAAAATGCCGTGATTACAGGCGACGAATCATCCATAGAGGTCACTTATAAAGATTCTTCCGTTCCTCAGGAAAAATACGACTTCCAGTGGACCCGTGGCATGGAATTTCACGCCGGCGCTGACCACCAGGTCGTCAAGGAGTTCATTGACTCCATCGCTTCCGGAGAACTGCAGACCAGAACTCCATCTTCCGAGGCGCTTGCCAGCCATCTTATCTGTTTCCGTGCAGAAAAATAGTCAGCGCTTAACTCGCTGGGTGTCAACGATATAAATATATATGCCTGCTGCAATCTGCAGCAGGCATCTACCTTTATGTCGCAGTGAATCAACACTTTAGGTGCTGACGACAATTATCTGATGAAGTTGGTCATCACCGGTTTCTCCTTTACAGGGTCAGGGATACCTGCTGCGCGACCTGCTTCGATACACTTGAGCAGCCATGCCATGTTGCGGCTGAGCTCACGCATGACCTGCATGCCTTCCTCGTCCTGAAGAACCTGCTCAGGGGTGTTGCCATGTACCATGTTCCAGTACTTTGATGACACTACCGGCATTGACGAGATTGTGAAGTACTTGTTGACCTGGTCGAATGCCGCTGTAGTACCTCCGCGGCGTGCGCTTACGATACCTGCTGCAGGTTTGTAGCGGAACACCTTGCCCTTGCCGTAGAAGGCGCGGTCCATGAATGAAGTGAGGGCTCCGGAGAGTGCGGCGTAGTGCACTGGGCTTCCGAAGATGAAACCGTCTGCCTGCTCCGCCTTGTCGAGGAACTCGTTCACGCAGTCGTTCATGAAGCATCTGAGTGACGGTTTCTCGCCGTTCGGACCTCTCTTGATGCACTGGGCGCATCCCAGACATCCTGAGATCGGCTTCACGCCGAGCCATATGATTTCGGTTTCGATTCCTTCGGCGATGAGTTCCTTCTCTACCTCCTTGAGGGCTGTGTATGTGCATCCTTCCTTGTGAGGGCTGCCGTTTACCAATAGTACTTTCATATTTTCTAATGTTTAAATGTTATCGTTAAGTTTGGTTTCTCTATTTCGTTGATTTGACGTAGTACATAAATATGAAAATATGTCCACGTTACCGTTTCATGTAAGTTGTTGAGAGACAGTCTTTTGTTGGTTTGTCCTGCATGGCAGGGAAGGCAGGATACTGGTGTAAGTGACTGTTATTCAGGTAGTTCTCCGTTACGGTAGAGACCTTTCTGCATGCCTCCGCCTTCTGCTCTTTGCTTCTTTGATATCTCGTCCATGCGTCGGAGGGAATCCTCGGTAAAATCTCCATTGAAGACCATCATGCTGGTGCTTGGCCATGTGATCAGCAGTACCATTTCATGGCAGGCATTGTCATTGGGCTGATCCACATATATGACCATGCGTGATATTTCGTCGTTGATTTCCGATACCTTCACATATGATCTGAGCATCTTGTCCGCAGCTGTCACAAATGCTTTCTCCTCACTTTCTCTGCCTTCCTTGAACGAGAACATGTGTAGTGTTTCGAGTTCATCTATAATGGCAGCGACTGGAGTCTTCTTTAGGGTAGGCCTCGCCATCTTGAGCATCAGGCCATCAATCTTCATGCACTTTGCTCCCTTGACACCGTCATTGGCTTCAAGGAACTTCACGGCCGGGCTTTTAGCCGGCTCTTCTGCTCTTGCGGAAAATGCAAGGCACATCAGAACTGTCAGTATGGATAATAAACGTTTCATAGCATAGGCCCGATGAACATTTATTATGCCAGTTTGAGTGTCAAAGATATGAAATCCTCCACGCTGAGGCGCTCCGGACGCAGTTCGAATACAGGATCTGCTACGAACTCAGCCAGCTGCTCCTCTGACCATCCGAGGCGGTCTGCCTTTGCGCGGATGAGCGGTTTCAATGAATTTCTAAGGGTCTTGCGGCGCTGGTTGAAGCCGGTCTTCACGACGGTCTTGAAGAGTGCCTCATCGCAACCGAGCTCGGTGCGCTGGTTGCGCACGAGTCTGATGACTGCTGACTTCACCTTCGGAGGCGGGTTGAATGCACCTTCGCCTACAGTGAAGAGGTATTCGATGTCATACCATGCCTGCAGCAGCACCGAAAGGATGCCGTAAGTCTTCGTGCCCGGCTTCTCAGCGATGCGCTCTGCCACTTCCTTCTGGATCATGCACACCACCTGTGGCACCTGCTCCTTGTAGTCAAGCACCTTGAAGAATATCTGTGAGGATATGTTGTAAGGGAAGTTTCCGATCACGCAGAACTGGCCTGGGAAGAATGTCTCGAGCTTGAGCTTCAGGAAGTCGGCCTCGATCAGTTTGCCGTTCACCTGAGGGAAGTGTACGAGGAGGTAGTCAACCGACTCAGTATCAATCTCTACCATGCGCAGATCCACTTCCGGTCTCTGAAGGACATACTGGGTCAGCACTCCCATGCCCGGGCCGACCTCAAGGGCCGGCATAGGGTTCGATGCGTCATGTACGGTCTCCAGACCGGGACTTGGCACGATAAGCGCCTCCGCAATCCTCTGCGCGATAGACAGGTCTGTCAAAAAGTGCTGGCCAAGGGCCTTCTTTGCTCTAACTTCCATATTCGTGAGGTTTCAAAATCTCACAAATATAGTAATAATTTGTAGAATTAACGGGTTCCGATCCAGATGAACGCCATACCGATGAGGATGAGCACCAGGTCGACGGCCTTGGCGCGCAGGTTCCTCTCCTTGAAGATGAGGGCGGCGCATGCGAATGATACGATCACTGAACTGCGGCGCACTAGTGAAACCACAGAAATCATGGACTCCGGATCATTCAGCGACGTGAAGTAGGCAAAATCGGCGATGCAGATGAACAGTGATATCAGCGGAATGCTCCATCTCCATGTGAACGCGGTGCTTTCCTTGCGACGCGGATACCACAGGAGTCCGCAGATTACCGCCATTATGATCATCTGGTAGAAATTGAACCAGCTCTGCACGAACATCGGGCTTAACTGCTTCATTATGAACTTATCATAAAGTCCGCTCACAGCTCCCATCAGCACAGCCCCGGCCAGGCACCATATCCACTTGTTGCTCTTGAAGTCGATGTCCTCCTTCTTTCCGGTGCGGCTCATCAGGAAGACGGAGAGGATGGTCACCAGAACACCGGCCCATTGGTATGGATTCAGTCTTTCTCCGAAGATCAGCGTCGCTCCCACCAGCACCAACACCGGCCTGGTCGCGTTGATCGGCCCCACGATGCTCAGCGGCAGGTGCTTCAGCCCGAAATAGCCGCAGATCCACGACGACAGCACTATGAACGCCTTCAGCACCACCAGCAGATGCGCCCGCACCACGAAAGCCGTGGCGCCTAACTCGCTGTTGCTCAGCGAGTTGTTAAGATCTCCTGCCGCCAAAGGGGAGCAGGAGGTTGCTGGAAGTGGTTGTGTGTCAAGGGGTTGCGCGCCACCAGGAAAAGGGGCGCCAGGTGTAAACGGGGCGGTGTCGAGGAAGGTGCCGGAGAACCAGCCGAAGCCGCCGATGTAGTCCAGGAGGAAGGGGGAGAAGATCAGCGTTGAGAAGACCGTGTTCAAAAACAGCACGGGGAGGACGGCGTTGCCCTTCAGGGACGCCTTTTTTGATGTATCATAGAATCCGAGAAAGGTCGCGGATACGAATGCGAGTACTAACCACATATGCAAAAGTCAATTTGAGGGTGCAAATGTATTACAATTCTTATTTATTTCGTATTTTTGTCGGATTTTAGGAAAATATAAAACAACACATATATGTACAGAACACACACCTGCGGAGAACTCCGCATTGAAAATGTAGGCCAGACAGTTACGCTGGCAGGATGGGTGCAGAAGTCAAGAAAGCTTGGCGGTATGACATTCGTTGACCTCAGAGACCGTTACGGCATCACTCAGCTCGTAGTTGATGCACATGCTGCAGAGGAGCTGAACGAGACTGCTTCAAGCCTCGGTCGCGAGTGGGTGATCCAGGTTACAGGCCAGGTGATTGAGCGCCAGAGCAAGAACGCCAAGATGCCTACAGGAGACATCGAGATCAGCCTCAGCGAGATCAAGGTGCTCAACAAGGCAAACACTCCTCCGTTCACAATCGAGGAGGAGAGCGACGGCGGTGAGGAGCTCAGAGCTAAATACCGTTACCTCGACCTCCGTAGAGGACCTCTCCAGAGAGCGCTCAAGATCCGTCACCAGATCGCACATGAAGTACGCAACTACCTCGATGCTCAGAACTTCCTTGAGATCGAGACTCCATACCTCATCAAGTCTACTCCGGAGGGAGCACGTGACTTCGTGGTTCCGTCACGTATGAACCCAGGTCAGTTCTACGCCCTCCCACAGTCTCCTCAGACATTCAAGCAGCTTCTTATGGTGGCTGGTTACGACCGCTACTTCCAGATAGTACGTTGCTTCCGCGATGAGGACCTCCGCGCAGACCGTCAGCCTGAGTTCACTCAGATCGACTGCGAGATGTCATTCGTAGAGCAGGAGGATGTTCTCAACACATTCGAGGGCATGATGAGGACCCTCTTCAAGAACGTACTCAACGTGGAGATCGCTGAGCGCATCCCACGCATGAGCTGGTACGACGCAATGGACCAGTACGGTTCGGATAAGCCGGATATCCGCTTTGACATGAAGATCCACGAGATCACAGACCTCGTCAAGGGTTACGGCTTCTCAGTATTCGATGGCGTTGACTACATCGGTGCAATCAACGTTGAGGGCACTGCAAACTATACACGCAAGCAGATCGACGAGCTCACAGAGTGGGT
>JAGBTT010000027.1 GCA_017631175.1 Bacteroidales bacterium | reverse complement strand
TTATCACAATCTCACTATCCCGTCTGAAGGAGCGACATATGAAATCCCATTCGTTTCGATACATCATAAAAACCATCAAACAAAAATGGCTATAGAGCCAAACTATCATCAAGTCAGAAGCAGGATGATTATTGATGACTCCATAAGTGAAGTTTTCGATGCCTATCTAAATGATGTTGTAGGGTACCACTTTGATAGTGTAGAAGAGAAAGCATCAACCCTTGTTGTCAATATTCCCCATAATGAAACATCTAACTCACGAAGTATAGTTGCACAGATTAGTATTGATAGGTGCGAGAATGGGTCGCCAATTATAGATTTATTTAACGTCGACACGCACGATTGGGGTGAATGGATAACCATACTGAGCGGTGTTCAAGAGGGCAACTAAATTCGAATTTAACTAACGTATTCAAAAATAAAGTGTATTCAGATAAATCAATTTGAATACACTTTTTTAATGCTTATATTGTATTCATTTTTATCAAAGAATTATTTGAATATACCAAATAAATTCACTACCTTTGTTGAGAAGTTAATCATAGACATTTTCAGTATGAATACAGCAGTAATTTACGCACGAGTATCCTCAACAGGAGACAGGCAGACAACCGAAAGGCAGGTAGCAGACTTGAAGAAGTACATCGCCATAAACGAAATGGAGTTAGTGTCGGTGTTCGAGGAAAAGATGAGCGGTGCAAAGGAGAACCGCCCCGTTCTGACGGAGTGTATTGAATACTGCATTACCAACAAGATACATACTCTATGCGTGTCGGAAATCAGTCGTCTCGGACGTTCCACCAAGATAGTCGTGAACACTCTTGATGAACTGACAAAGGCGGGAGTTAACGTCTATATTCAGAACCTACCGCTCTGCACCCTCAACGAGGACGGACAACCGAACCCAATTGCCAAGATGATTACAGCGGTACTCTCATCATTTGCCGAAATTGAACGAGACAATATCAAATACCGCCTCAACAGCGGTAGAGAACTCGCCAAGGCGAAGGGCGTCAAAATGGGCAGAAAAGTCGGTTCTGTCAAGTCGAAGGAGCAGAAGACTGACGAGTATTCAAACGTCATCAAACACCTTAAAAAGGGGCAATCTATACGCAATACAGCGAAGTTGTGCGGTGTTTCAGTCAGTACCGTTCAGAGAGTTAAGAAAGAGTTCGGATTGTAATCCTAAAAAGGATATGTGTCAAACGCATCTGTATGAGCCGGCTCAAATTCGGCTTTGTTATGAGCATTTAGTATCGGTTCTTCCATTATTTTAAAACTTTTTTCTAATGACCAATTAATCCAAGCAGCAGTTAAACTACTGCACATCAAGAACTTAAGCAATTGAGGGTACCTCTAAAAACACTACTCTACCCCACTTAATTTATTGATACACAAAGCATTAAATGACGTCCTCCTGACACATAATGCACGAAGGTTGGTCGGAGTCAAAGCGTAGGACGACATCGGTCAGTGTCAGGGTGCCGTCTTCTGCTATGCGGAAGACCTGAATCAGGTTGTCGTGCATGCATGCGACCATCAGCAGACTGCCGTCCTTGGTGATCATGAAGTTGCGAGGATGGCGGCCTGTTCTGGTGTATGCGATCTTTTCAAGGAGACCGTTCTCTCCAACAGCGAAGACTGAGATGCCGTCGTTGTCTAGACGGTGCGATGTGTAGAGGTATTTTCCTGACGGATGCATGTGGATGTCTGCGCTGCCTCCGGCGTTGACCTCGTCAGCCTGAATGCGCTGGAGCAGCTTGAAGGCAGGGACATCATAAACCAATACTTCACCCGAAAGTTCACAGATACAATATAGTCTATCCCCTGCATCATTGAATTCCATGTGTCTTGGACCGCATCCTGAAGGGCACTCCAGATCTGCCACATGAACCAGCACTCCATCTTCAAATCTAAGCTGCCTGATTACATCTGATCCAAGGTCTGAAGCCAGGATCATGTCAGTTCCATGCACAGGCTTCAGCTGATGGATATGCGGCGACTCCTGTCTTCCTTCAACAGGTCCGCTGCCGGTGAACTGCAGCTGCTGGATGCAGTCTCCTATAACACCATCAACAAGCGGGAATACACTGACGGAGCCACCGGAATAGTCGGCAGTCAGTATCTTTCCGTCGTACGACATGATGAAGCACGGATCGGCTCCAGTCTGCCTCTTTTCCGCGGTCTGCATCAGGCCGTCTGCACAGCCAAACGAATAAACGCCAGATTCTGCTCCGGTTTCACTGACGGCATAGATATGAGAACCACACTGAATTACATATGAGGCATTATGTGCTTCAGTCTTCTCCAGAAGAGTAAACTCCATGGTCTCGGTATCTAACGCATACCTGTATATATGGTCACCATATGTACCAATATTTATCTTCATTACAGATTTCTCGGAAGTGAACAATCCGAAGTATATGCAGCATGTAAGAATGACTGCAAGGGCGCCGCAGGCCCAGACTATCGTGTTGGTTATTTTCATATTTTTAATCTTGTGCCACACATTAGCACAATGACACCATACCTTTGCAAGCGTAAACATTAAACGATAAAGATTATGTGGCTTGCAGTTATCATTGGAGTATGTCTCGCAGTTGAAGTTCTCAGTTATCTCTCTGGCGGCGAATTACGCCTGAAGAAGGAAGAAAAAGAGCAACCAGAAGAGAGCACGGTATTCTTTACTCAGACCAGTCTGAAAACGCTTCCATAATCACGGTCGGACGACCGTCCTCTGTGAACGCGCCGAGCTTATACTGCGACGGTCTGCATTCCGGCTCCCAGTAGAAGACTCCCTTGCAGCGACCGTCTGTCTCCTCGATGCACTCGCGGATGACACGCGCCAGCTGGCGGCGGCTCTCCTCAAGAACCTCAGGCTTAGACTCGTCCACGAGGAAACCGGTCTCTACGATCATGACATCGCAGCCAAACTTCTCGCTGACATAGCGGATGTTCTCTATGCAGTCTGTGATTGTAGTCTCAGCATCATCACGGAAGCCTCCGTCCATAGCCCAGTATGGATAAAGCGACATACCGATCATGTCCCACTTGGCTCCTCCAGCCTTGAGGACACCAAGGTTATAATCGTAGAGATCCTTGTCGAAACCGTTGTCCAGATGCACCATGACTATAGCGTCAGGGAAAACCTGCTTGCAGGCATCGTAGCCAGCAGCGAAGAGGCCGGCGTACTGCTCTGGATTGCGGTCTACATGTCCCATGGACTCGATAATGGTTGTATTTCCGTTCTCGTCAAGCTTAGGCCATCCGTATTCATTGGACTCAACAGTCCAGAGGAAACCGTTTCTGGTCTCATTTCCTACCTGGATCCATTTTGGTTCTATGCCGTTGTCTTTCAAATACATCAGGACGTCGATGGTATGAGCTGCAAGATCTTCCTTCATCTGCTCATAAGAGTGACCGCTCCATGATGCAGGAATGTTCTGCTTCTGCGGATCTGCCCACCAGTCGCTGTAGTGGAAATCGACCATGATAGCCATATCAAGCGCCTTTGCACGCTGACATTTCACAAGGAGGTCCTCCTTGCTGCACCATCCTCCGTGGGCTGAAGGGTCAACCCATACGCGGTGGCGTACAGCATTAAGTCCCAGCTCCTTCATCAGAGCTGTACATTCCATCTCAACACCATCCTTGTTATAAAACTTATGGCCATATGCCTCGTATTCTGTGATCCATCCAAGATCGGCACCGAGCCAGAATGATGGTTCGCGATTGCAGCTCACGAGGGCTGTAAGGGCAGCAAATACTGCCATGACGCGTGTCATTGTCTTCATATCTTAAAATCCCGGTAAATCTAAAAACAATGTAGGCAGAAGCAAGAGGAAACCAATCGCCACCATCAGAAGGATGAATTTCCAAGCCCACTTCACCCATTTCTCATAAGGTATCTTTGCTACCGAGAGCACTGCCATCAGAACTCCAGAGCATGGGGTAATCATATTTGTAAATCCGTCGCCGAACTGGAAGGCCAGCACGGTCGCCTGACGCGAAACATTGATCATGTCAGCGAACGGTGCCATAATAGGCATGGTCACAGCTGCCTTGGCAGAGGCTGAAGGAATGAACAGGTTGATGAATGTCTGGATGCCGTACATCGAGCCTAGAGCACCGACGCGGCCTGTGCCCTCAAGGGCAGAGGCCATAGAGGCGAGCATAGTGTCGATAACCTGTCCGTTCTTGAGAATCACGATTATTCCCGCTGCGAAACCGATGATTAGTGCAGCTGAGAATATGTCCTTTGCTCCTGCTATGAACTCCTTTGCGATTGTGTCTGCCGAGTATCCTGCAGAAAATCCAGCCGCAATGGCCAATGCCATGAACAGGGCACAGATCTCCGAAAGATACCAGCCGTATCCCATAGCTCCGATCACGAGGAAAAGTATCGTGAACATAAGCATGTTCAGAATAAACATCCTCACCGAGTTCCACAACGCGAAGAACGAAATCACTGCAAACAACCCTGTAGCTACCCACAGCAGCCATGGAGTCTCAAACGACGATTCTCCCAGCTTTATGACGCAATCCGAAGCGTAAAAGATCGAGAAAAGCACGAGGATAATTGTGAGTGCAGCGTAACAGATCCATGCATGGACCTTGCTGCTCGACACATCAGAGTCTGAGGTCTTGACATTATCTTCCTCTTTGATTACCACAGGCTTACGGGTCTTATTAGCATACCACAACACAAAGATTACGGCAATGAGCATAAGGACCACCCAGCAGAAGATACGATATTCTATGCCTGAGAACAGCGGCAGCTCAGCCATTCCTTGTGCTATTCCGATCGTGAACGGATTGAGCATGGCACCGGCAAATCCTACATGGGCTGCAACATATACCATGCATACTCCGACAAAATCATCATAGCCGAGAGAACGAGCCAAGGGAATCACGACTGCGACGAATGCGATCGTCTCCTCACTCATGCCGAACACGGCTCCGAACAGTCCGAAGAGCAGCATGACCAGAGTGATCACGATGTTGCCCACACCAAGCTTGCGCACCAGCGCATGACGCTCCAGATTCTGCACCTTGGAGATGAACTTCATGATTCCTTCGTCCACAGCCTTTGTGCTGTTGACTACCCAGAATGCTCCGCCGATTATTAGCACGAATGCAATGATGCCGGCCTGCTGGCTGAAGCCTTCATACAGAGCTGAAAAAACCTGCCAGGTCTGCGGCTCGCCTCCCGGCACAAGCCAGGTGGCGACAGCGCAGACCAGCAGAACAGCAAATATGATTACGTAAGTGTTTGGTACCTTGAGTTTTGCCACTTCTATAATTTAGTTATGCACCGCACTCTGAAGGACTTCTGTCAGAGTCGGGTGGGTATGGATAATATCTTCGAATTCATTGAGGGTCGCCTTACGTGAAATAAGGGCACATGCTTCCTGGACGATGTCAGAGGCATGTGGTCCGAAGAGATGACAGCCGAGGATTCGTCCAGGTTCATATGGACTCTCAGCACCCTCCTTCGGCTCAGCCGCTACAATGACCTTGCAGAATCCGTCGGTCTCCCCCATTGTAACGGCCTTGCCGTTTGCACGGAAGAATGACTTCAGGGCCCTGATCGGGATACCGGCATCCTTGCAGTCCTCTTCGGTCATACCGACTGAAGCGGCTTCAGGAGATGTAAACACAGCTGCAGGCATCACAGAAAGGTCAATTCCGTTCTCCACGTCCATAATGTGATCGAGCGCGACTATACCCTGGAATGTAGCGGCATGTGCCAGCATCATCTTGCCGTTGATGTCACCGACAGCATAGATATGCGGAATATTGGTCTGCATGGTCTTTTCATCTACTACGATGCCACGCGGAGTAAACTCTATACCGACATCAGCAAGGTTAAGGCTGCCGACATTCGCCTTTCGGCCTACTGCCATCAGGACCTTGTCTGCCTCAATGACTTCCTCTTTGCCTTTACGGGTAAAGGACACTTTGTACACGCCGTCAACTTCCTCGATAGCAGTAACCTGAGCCTGTGTATTGATCTCGATTCCTCTCTTTCCAAGACTCTGCTTAAGCCTCTTGGAAAGGTCTGAGTCAAAGCGTGGAAGAATTTCCTTGAAGTACTCCAAGACTGTAACCTCACTGCCAAAACTGCGGAATACCGATGCGAACTCAAGTCCTATGACACCGCCTCCAATCACACATAATCTCTGCGGAACCTCCTCGAGGTCAAGAATCTCACGCGAGGTAAGAATTCCCGGAAGATCAGCGCCAGGAATCGGGAGAGATGCTGAGACTGAACCAGTTGCAATGATTATGTAATCGGCCGAGTATTCAGATGTCTCGACTTCGCTCGACATGACAGGGGAAGATGTCACGACAACGGTATGCGCATCCTTGAAAGAGGCATTTCCACGGACAAGGGTGATGAGTTTATGGCCCAGAAGTCCCTCAACGCCGCCACGAAGCTGCTCAACGACAGCATTCTTACGTGCAGTCACAGCTTTGAAATCAAAGCCATACGACAATCCGGTCACACCGAAGGTCTCAGCCTCACGCAGTCCGTCCAGCACTTCGGCATTCTTGCAGAACGCCTTCGTCGGGATGCAGCCTTCGTTCAGGCATGTGCCTCCGACATGTCCTGACTCGATCAGCACGACCTCAACTCCCCTCTTCGCAGCCAGCAGGGCGGTCTCATAACCGCCCGGACCGGCACCTATGATTATAAGTTTCATATATTTTGTCAATATCAATCCTAACAAACCCGTTTCACCTAACACCTTGAACATCAATAGATTACTCAAACATCCTGCATGTCAAGGAAGGCAGGACACCAGCATAAACAACTGGCATTCAAGAGGTTAAGCGAACACGGCTATTGCATATCACAGAAGCGTAAAACCGGCTGGCGGGCAGCGGTGGTCTCATCAAGACGGCGCACAGGCGTTGTGTGCGGTGCAGTCTTCAATGATTCCGGATCAGCGATAGCTTCTGCTGCAATGTGTCGCATGATTTCGATGAAGCCGTCCAATGTCTCCTTTGACTCTGTCTCGGTAGGTTCGATCATGATCGCCTGATGGAAGAGCAGTGGGAAGTAGATTGTCGGAGCATGGAAACCGTAGTCAAGCAGTCTCTTGGCGATATCCAGAGTTGTCACTCCGGTTGACTGGTCAAGAAGACCGTCGAACACGAACTCGTGCTTGCATACTGACTCGATAGGCAGCTTATAGCAGTCCTTGAGCGACTCCTTGATGTAGTTTGCACCAAGAACGGCAAGAGGTCCTACCATACGGACGTTCTGCTTACCAAGCATAAGGATATAAGTGTAGGCACGAAGGAGCACTCCGAAGTTACCCATGAAGCCGGAAATCTGACCGCATGCCTGTCCATCTGCATCAACGACCGACAGCAGACCATCTTCATCCTCAACGACCTTAGGCACAGGGAGATACGGCACCAAATGCGCAGCCACACCAACAGGGCCTGCACCAGGACCGCCACCGCCGTGCGGAGTCGAGAATGACTTATGGAGATTAAGATGGAGCACATCAAATCCCATGTCGCCAGGGCGTACCATACCGATCAGCGGGTTCATGTTTGCACCGTCGTAGTAAAGGAGTCCGCCACACTCGTGAACAAGGGCAGCAATCTCCTTGATATCCTTCTCAAACAATCCCAAAGTGTTAGGATTGGTCATCATGATACCTGCGATAGTGTCGTCGAGAAGAGGTTTGAGGTCCTCAACGTCGACAAGACCGTTCTCCTTAGACTTGACCTGCACGATCTCAAGACCGCAGACGGCAGCTGAAGCTGGATTGGTACCGTGCGCACTGTCCGGAACAATAACTCGTGTACGCTTGACATCTCCACGGGACAGATGGTACTGACGGATGATCATCAGACCTGTCAGCTCACCATGAGCACCAGCGAACGGATTGAGAGTGAACTCAGCCATTCCTGTGATAGAAGAAAGTGCATGAGCCAATTCCTTATAGACACGAAGAACGCCCTGAACGGTCTCGGAAGGCTGGAGCGGGTGGATGCCCGCGAAAGCCGGCATGGCCGCGATCTCCTCGTTGATCTTAGGATTGTATTTCATCGTGCAGCTTCCGAGAGGATAGAATCCAGAATCCACACCGAAGTTCATCTGCGAAAGGTTGGTGTAATGACGCACTACATCAAGTTCGCTCACCTGCGGCAATGCCGGAGCCTCAGAACGGGTCAAACCTGCCGGCAGATCTGCCAAAGTAGCATCCCATGTGCGTGAAGGCAATGAATATCCCTGTCTTCCTGCCTTGGAAAGATCAAAGATCAGTTTGTCGTAGTACTTCATGACTTCATCTCATTAAGATATCCCACAACCGCGTCAATATTCTCCTTTGACACCTTTTCAGTCACACAGAAGTTCACAAGGCCTTCCTCAACCTCGACAGCGCCGAATACACCGATCATCTGGAGTGCATCCTGGATCTGCTGCGCAGGCACAAGCGCCTTTAGGGTAAACTCCTTGAGGAAAGGCTTGTCGAATGCCTTCTCGAAGAGGCCTGTCTCCAGAAGTCTGTCATGCAGGTAATGCGCTCCGCCATAGCTGAGCTCATTGACCTGACGAAGTCCCGAAGGTCCCATAAGTGACATGTATACAGTCACATAAAGAGCCATAAGCGACTGGTTAGAGCAGATGTTGCTGGTCGCCTTCTCGCGGCGGATATGCTGCTCGCGTGCCTGGAGCGTAAGTACATACGCACGCTTTCCGTCCACGTCCTTTGTCGCACCGACAATACGGCCAGGAAGCTTGCGCACATGGTCCTTCTTGCATGCAAGGAATCCCACGTACGGACCGCCGTAGCAGAGCGGAATGCCGAGCGACTGCGAGTCGCCGCACACCACGTCTGCTCCCCAATCGCCCGGAGTCTTGATCACTGCGAGCGATGACGGATCCGAATATACCATGAACAGACCCTTCTGCGCATGAACCGCATCAGCAAAGCCTGTGAAATCCTCTATGATACCATATTTGTTGATGCCCGGCACGAGAACACCTGCGACATCACCCTTGGCAACCTCTGTGAGCATGGCACCGTATGAAGTCGCACCGTCCACGCATGGGATGAAGCCAAGCTCCACGCCATTGAACTTTGCGTATGTCTTCACAACGTTCACAACCTGTGGCAGCAGACCTTCCGAAAGCAGCACACGTGTCTTCTTCTTTGTAGAAGCCATCGCCATCATCATGGCCTCGGCTGCGGCTGTAGCGCCATCATACATCGAGGCATTGGTACAGTCCATGCCGGTAAGCTCGGTAATCATTGACTGATACTCGAAGATATAGCGGAGCGTACCCTGAGAGACCTCAGGCTGGTATGGAGTGTATGCTGTAAGGAATTCAGAACGTGAGATGATATGAGGAATCACGGCAGGCGAATAATGGTCATATGCGCCAAGACCGCAAAGACAGAACAGAGAAGTGTTCTGCTCGGCAAGTTCCTCGAAATACTGACGGACCTCGTGCTCGGACATTGCGTCCTGGAGGTCGTATTCTTCACGGTAGATGACATCCCCAGGCACATCGGAGTAGAGATCCTCCAGGGACCCTACTCCGATTCTGTCCAGCATCTGGCGCACATCATCTTCCGTATGTGGAAAATAAGCGAATGCCATATGCGTATGTATTACTCGTTTGCACACATAGCCTCGTATGCCGCAGCATCCATAAGGCCTTCAAGCTCTGAAGGATCGTTCATCTTCACCTTCATGATCCAGTTTGCGAACGCATCCTCGTTAAGGAGCTCAGGAGCATCCTCGAGAGCCTCGTTGATCTCGACAACAGTTCCCGATACAGGGCAGAAAAGGTCGCTGGCAGCCTTCACGCTCTCAACAGCACCGAACTCCTCGCCTGCCTCAAGTTCGTCATCAACCTCAGGCATGTCAACATACGAGAGGTCACCCATCGCATGCTGAGCGAAGTCTGTGATACCGATGATAGCTACATCACCTTCTACCTTTACCCATTCGTGTGACTCACTGTAGTAGAGTCCTTCAACTGTCTTTGCCATAATTTTTCACTTTATTAAATGTTGTACTTTAATCCGATGTTATCACTTTTTTGAAGGTTGGAGGATGTTTTGGAAAATTATGACAACCTCCACCCCCAGTCGCTGACGCGACAGCCCCGAGGGGCATACCGACATAACTTCGTTCTGTCGGGCGGCTTGCGCCGCGGCGCTATGCGCCTTATTAATTTGTAACGTTATTACTTTTTGTAATTTGTTTCATAAAAACGGCGCTTGGTCACGATACCCGGGAATACCTTCTTGCGGATGCGGATCTCCACCTGAGTTCCAAGCTCTGTGTACGCCTTGTCGACCATAGCGACGCATACGCTGCGGTCTGTTGAAATCGAGCGGTATCCTGTAGTCACGATTCCTACCTGTACCCCATCCACCTCAACCGGATAGCCCGCACGTGGGATAGCCTTGTCCTGAAGCTCGATACCGACGCTCTTACGGGTCAAGCCAGCCTCCTTCTGCGCCACAAGCGCATCACGGCCGATGAACTCATCCTTTGCCTTGATCTTCGCGAACATTCCAAGACCAGCCTCGAGAGGTGTAATCTCATCGCTGAGCTCATGTCCGTACAAAGGAAGTCCCGCCTCGAAACGGAGGGTGTCACGACATCCGAGGCCACATGGAACCACTCCTGCTGCAAGAAGAGTGTCCCACATCTGATTGATCACAGCATGAGGAGCGTAAATCTCGAATCCGTCCTCTCCTGTGTATCCGGTACGGCTTACGATCATGTCGGCAGTCCTATAATATGTATAGAATCCAAGCCCTGCAGCATCAGCAAGACCAAGAGTCTCGACAGCATATTTCTCAGCCTCCGGTCCCTGAAGGGCGATCTGTCCCCAGATGTCAGACTGATTGTCTATCTTCACATCATAACCTTCGGCCTGGGCGCAAAGCCATTCATAGTCCTTTCCGATATTCGACGCATTCACTACGAGAAGATAGCTCTGCGGCTCGAACTCCTTATATACAAGCAGGTCATCCACAGTAGTGCCATTAGGATAGAGCATCATTCCATAAAGGATGTCGCCCGGCTTCATCGGCACGATATCGTTTGTAAACACATGGCCTACAAACTTGTCGGCATCAGGTCCGCTCACGAAGATCTCACCCATGTGAGACACGTCGAACATTCCGGCAGCATTACGCACTGCGTTGTGCTCATCTGTGATGTTTGTATACTGGATCGGCATGATGAAGCCTCCGAAAGGGCTCATCAGGGCGCCGAGGGCCACGTGCTTGTCGTATAGACAGGTCTTTAAAAGGTTATCTTCCATATGTATCGGTTATTAGTTTTATCTTTTCAAGGTCATTTTCATTCAAGACGATCTCACCGTCGGTAAAATACCCCACCAAATATTCTTCCAGGGCTTCCGGAGATTTCAGGGCATCATCCGACTCAGTCATCAAAGCCACATATTCAGAAAGGTTCATTACCCTCTGCCTTACAGACTCGACTCCATGCCTCTGCAGCTTCTCCACCGGAGGCCTTATCGCTTCGGTCAGCGCCTCCAGGTCCGTTGAATAAAGCAGTGTTCCATGAACTATGCTCCTGTCAGGCAACTGATGGAACGCGTTTCCGCTGATCTTCCTCCCTTCGACCAGGATATCATTGCGTCCTGACTTCTCCGCCGGCACTCCCAAAGCCCTCAACGCCTCCGTCAAAGCGGTCATGTACCGGTCGAATACCTCGGAAACATCTCCGCGGCGTGAGATATATGAAACCATTATATTGCCAAGGTCGGAATACACGCATCCTCCCCCGCTCTTACGTCTTACGATATCGACCCCATGTTCTCGGCAATACTCCAGATTCACCTCATTCTCAAGCACTTGATTGCGACCGAATATGACCGTAGGCTCGACACGCCACACGAAAAAAGCCTCACCTTCAATTTCCCTTGCCACGAACTCCTCCATGGCAAGGTAGAAAGCGAGACTTCTTCGGATATTGTCCGGTAATATGACGTGTTTCATCAATGCGGTTTAAAATCTCCCAAATTTAAGAAAATAAATCGAAAAAATCCAAAAGATTCCCGCTGCGGTATTATCTATGCTTTGAGAAACGAGAACTTACAAGACAGACATGGAAAATAAGAAAGCACTGACCCTGAGAAAGATGTTCAGGTATCTGATGGAAAACGGCTATGAGCCTGCATTTGAGAACACCCACATCCTTTTTGATGTCGGCAACAACACGGTCGTGATGGAATATGACGAAGGATACATCTCCTTACGTATGTTCTTCAGCATTGAAGAGGATGAGTACCTCAATTTCCTGGAAGGGTCAAACTCCTGCATGCAGAGCGTATTCATGGTCAGGCCGGTAGTGCTTGATGACAGGAAGACGATCATGTTCAGTTGTGAGAACATCTGCGACTCCATGAAAGATATGGAAAAAGCCTTCCCGAAGATGCTTGAAGCGCTTCAGGAAGGCATTAAGATGCACAAGTTTCTGATGAACCTACTCCTTCGGAAGAGTTTTATTGAGCAGGACACATCCGAGTACTGCGGAAATAACAGAACCGCAAAGTACTCCTAGCTTCGCCTGGCTCAGAAGTGCTGCACCTGCAGCGCCAAGTCCCGCATACGAAAGGTCGGCTATGAACATAGATACCGTAAAGCCGATTCCACAAACTACGCAGACGCTGGCAAAGGACTTCCAATCAGTTCCGGCAGGCAGGTTGACGAACTTAAGACGGACAGCAAGCCACGAGAAGCCGAGAACTCCGAGGAACTTTCCAAGTACGAGACCGACCATGACCGCGAGACCGACTCCTGAGAAAAGACTGCCCATATCCATCTGAGACATATCAATACCGGCATTCGCGAAAGCGAATAGCGGAATAACAATGAAGTTGATCGGGAAATGCAGGTTGTCCTCGAGGTCCTGAAGCGGGCTGATCATCTTGTCAGCCGCAGACTCAATGCTCTTGAGGGTGTGGATCTCAGCGTTTGTAAGTACGACAGTATTATGGAGATCATCAACCTCAATCACAGGGAACTTATTGATATTCTGTCTGATACGCTCGAGGTAAACTCCTGTACCCTTCTTGAGGGTCGCAGGGATGCAGAACGCCACGATCACGCCGGCGATAGTTGCATGGATTCCGGAATTGAGCATGAAGTACCAGAGAATGAGACCGATGATCACATAGAATGCCTTAGAACGCACCTTCATGATGTTACCTGCAACCATGGTAGCGACACACAAGGCTGACAGAAGCATGAACATCATATTGATATCCGAAGAATAGAAAAGAGCGATCACTATGATTCCACCAAGGTCGTCAGCTACAGCAAGAGCAGCCAGAAAGACCTTAAGGCCTACAGGAACGCGTGTCTTGAAGACTGCGAGCACTCCGAGAGAAAAAGCGATATCTGTCGCCATTGGGATGGCGAGACCCCTCTGCATGGCCGCATCGCCTGGACATACAAGCGCAAAGAGAAGAACCGGTACGAGCATACCGCCGCAAGCGCCGATAATAGGGAGAAGAGCCTTCTCCTTGGTCGAAAGTTCGCCCACACGGATCTCTCGCTTGATCTCGAGACCTACCGAGAGGAAGAAGATCGCCATGAGGAAGTCATTGATGACCGCACCGAGGTTCATCGCATGACCGTTGTGGCTGAAGAGGTTGAAATTTCCGACAGAGAACATCACCTCATTCTGCCATAGTCCGAAATACCAATCCTTTACTACAGGAAGATTGGCGCATATAAGAGCAAGCACGGTAAAGAATATAAGCACCATGCTTGAACTCACGTGTCTTTTGAATTTACTGAGGAAACTATAGTTTGATTGTGCCATAGGATTTAGAAGTTAAGTTTGAATAAAATCAGGTTACAGATATTTTGATGGGCACGATTTAAATTATAAGCTTTCCAAGTCCTATCAGATGATGCGCAGCCTTAAGAGTTCCCGATGGGAAAAGAAGCATACGCGGATGCTGGTCCAGATCACGCATGAGAGGATTTATGGATACTCTACTGCGTATCATGAATGATCCTGTATGATTCCTCTTTACCGGCATCCTCGAACCTCTATGATTGTTGACTTCCGATGCTGAGGCTCCGGATGAAACCGGAGACTCACAATATGTATTTGATGTCGCCGAATGCTGTACGACAACCATTTCCTCAAGACGAGACAGCTCCGCCTCATCGGCAAAACCGGTATCCTCCTTCCCCTCAACGAAGGAAAGCAGGCAAAACACAGCATAGAAAGCCAATGATATTAAGGTCCTGAAGTACATTCTACATCTTTAAAACGGGCGCAAAAGTAGTCAAATTTTCAACATATGGTTCCGATTAAATGAATTTTTGTGATTCTTGACATTTTTTTATAAATTTGCCGCCTGTTTTTTGGCGCATCCCGCGCATGAGCACCTAAGACAAATATAAAACTATAAAAATATGGCAAAGGAAATCAAAAACGAAAAGGCTGAGGCAGTAGTTGAGGCCGTTTCAAAGACAGAGCAGTTCTTCGAGAAGAACGGTAAGAAGCTTGCGTACGCTGCAGCAGCAT
>JAGBTT010000197.1 GCA_017631175.1 Bacteroidales bacterium | reverse complement strand
CCTTATCTATTTTATCAACAATAAAATAAACTAAGTCTTCGTAATAATCTAAAGAAAGAATGTCTTCTAGGGTAAGTCGGTAATTTTCCATATTCTAACTTAATTTAATCTAAATAGATGCCTATAAACTGAACTTATCAGAATCAATTGGACCTCTTAGATACTCGCCATATTGACCACTCGTAAACTCGAACCGAGTTTCTCTTCCCAACCTGCATCATCATGATAATTATTGTAGCTTTTTTATTAATGTATAGGTTACTACAAAGATAAGAAATGTTTTATGATAGAAACCATTGCTTTAATCTTATACTCTTAATGTCGATTAAATAAATATGTAAACAACTATTAAGCTATAGTAATCATGCTATTAACGAACTTACATTTCGCCTATTGTCCATTAAGCGCAATGCTAGAATCGCGTAAAGAGAATGAGCTGTGCAATCGCACAGCTCTATTCATTTCTCAGAGGCTTATCCAAACCTCTCTATTAACTCCTTGTTTCTAGCTTTTAGGGCACCGACTGAGACTTCAATATACGGTCCCGGCAATGACTGGACTTTCGGACTATTGAGAGATTCAATATCATTGAACTCCAGCCCCATCTTCTCCATCAACAGGATAGCCTCATTTAATGTCTTGTTTCCACAGTTTCGTGAACCAGTGAAAAATTTGCGATTCACTAGTGCCAGTTCATAGAAATGCTCTATATCTCTAGCCCTAAGGATATTATACAATCGGACGCTCATAGGAATATATCGAAAACCTACTAGTTCATTTGGAATCTTGATGACACGCTCATCAACAATCTTCATAATGTCATCATCGACCTGCTTTTCTCTTACGATTTCTTCCAGGACAGCGTTTCGTTTCTTCTCCAGATTTAGTTGAATCTTAAGGTTCGCTATTTCATCTCTCAGCTCAGCATTAGATGGCTTCTTTCCATCAGACAGTATCTTCAAAGCCTTTACATATATACTTCTTATGCTAGCCTTGGACACACCTTTTCTCCAGGCGATATGCTCCCATCGCTTTCCGGACAACAAGTCTATCACATATTCCTCACGGATACCCTGCAGGATGTCATTCCCTTTCAGATAAGCGGTCAGAATCTCTGCCACCTCTCTGATATTATTGTAGAACTTGTCTCTGATGACCATCAACTGATGAGTCTTCTCCAGTTCATCCTTCTGCATGGCCAAATCATCTCTCATCTGCTTCACCTCCTTCTGGCAGGCCTCCATTGCCTTATACTGTTCAATGACATCGTAGCCCTCCTTCATAAGATTACGAACGGAAGAGGCAAGAATGCGGAGTGCCTTTGATTCGGAATTTCGTGTGGTGCTTTCCACAAGCAGGCCTTTGGCCAAGTAATTGCTGACAGTCTGCGGCGATACACCAAGCAGCTCGGCAGCTTCATTTCTAGTTAAATACAGTTTCATGATGTGTATATTTGGTTAATCTTGGTCCGCTGATTAACCCATTGAAACTGTACTCTTCAAACAGAAGGGCTCAATCAAAACATATCGTTCAGCAGAGCCTCCGGATTCCTTTCGAGTCTTATCTCTTCCTCTACAGTAGCCGTATAGATCTGCGATGTGACCGGTGAAGAGTGCCTGAGGACTCGCTGGACATCCTTCATATCACCTCCGGCGCGCAGGATATTTACTCCTACCGAATGCCTCAGTGAATGAGCCGAAAACTCGTGGCTATCCAGACCGATTGCTCTGAGTGACTGCTTACAGATATCCTGGATGCTTCTTGGAGACAGACGCTGTCCTCTATGGCCCTTTCCGTCAGTAACGAAAAGAGGTTCATCACCTTTAACTGCCTTGCGAGTCGCGAGATACGCCTTTATAGGCTTCCATGCAGGTTCGTTAAGGATAACAAGGCTGTCCTTTCCGGACATTCCCTTTCCCCATACCTGCAGTACTCGCCTACCTCTCTTGGTAACGACATCCTTGACATCCAGTCGAGACACTTCGATAGTTCTCAGACCGGTCCTGAGTATAAGATTGACAATGGCGTAATTCCTCGGTGACTTACTCTTAAGATAATCAAGAAGCTCACCTGCCTGTTCGGCTGTAAGAGGGAGTTTTACGAATCCCTTCTTCGAACGGGGAGCCTTGACGCTTCTTGCTATGTTCGGATAGAACATGCAGACCTCTGTCCAGCAATAGAACTGGCGAAGAGCGCTCATGTAAGCACTCACGGTCAGCGGTGAGAGTTTCCTGCCAAGGAGATAGCTCTTATAACCGACTATGTCTGCAGGAGTAAGCCCGCTCAGCCTGCGACCAGTCACACGAAGCCAATCGAAGTAGCGCATAAGCGCCCACGAATAGGTCTGACGGCTCTTCTCGCTGATGTCCTGAGAATTCAGGAACATCTCAAGCAGGAACCTCCAGTCGTCCTCACCGACAGTCTGCAGGCCATTCCAGGATACATTCTGCACCTGTACGGCATTGTCTTCTCTCATCATATATTACACATCATTATTACGCTTGCGGATCACTCCGCTAGCTCTTACAAATATACTCAAGTTTATCAGTTTTGTCAAACTTATCTAATGGAAAGTCAAAAGTTAATTTGACATTTTTTACCAATCAGAACGAAGGGGGAAATAAAATGACCGATCACATTAGCGCAATCGGTCATTTAGATATATAACTATTTAATTTGAAAGCTTTTATCTCCTTCCGTGTCCTGCATTTATGCGAATAATTCTTCCATTTGTTCCTCCATAAAGGGCCATTCTACTCCAAACTCCAGAAGTTGCGACATGCGACTTAAAACTACGTTTTCTATACCCTACTACCGAGCCAGTCGATACTCGCCTCTTTCCACGAATAAATACATTAACATAATGATGAGCGTTTTCCCAATAAATTCTGAATGTAGAGACATCTAGTGAGCTTTGTTTTGCATAGTACTCCTTTTGCAAAGTCTTAAAGAGCGTAAATATAGAACCATACTTTTCTTTCCTGTAAAGGTCTGCAACTATGTCCGTTATACCCAACTGTGGGTATGCATGTTCAAGATGGTTCCTTAATTCCAAAGTCTTTTGCTCGTGCTGCTCTTCAAGAGAAAGTTTACGCTTAACTACTAAATCTTGCTTAGGTTTCTCTAACGGCGCCACAACAGGCTTAGCAGGCTTATCTTTTTTAGTGCTCTTTGCCTGGTTTTGTTTTGCACCAGGCTGAACTTTAGGATACTGATAAGGTAAAGCGCGCTGTGTCTCTTCTACTTTTTTATCTGATGACAGAGGGCGTTTATAGACAATAACCGTTTCTTCTACAGGTTCATCATCAAAACGACCGTCTAGACTAACAGCAGTCGAACACAACAATGACAATAGATCATATTCCTCTTGATATGTGATAGGAACTTTGTGACCCAAAACCACAGCATATTCATCAGGAGTCTTATCATTTCCTTGCTCACAATCAGTTGCGATAGAATCCAAGTAATCAAACTCTCCGTCGAAGAAGCGACAAGCAAAATAGTCAATGATATCCTTGCACACTGGATTATCATATAACTCTGATATAGTTGCAAATGACTCTTCATCTCCATAATCAAACATAGTGTCGTACAGTTCACTTTTCTGCACGACCGCCCTTACATACGAATGAAATATCTTATAGTCTTCTGCAACGCTAGATTTTACTGCAGTTGGAGTTTGAGAAGTTGTAGTCTTATTCTTGCCCGTATCTGCAACTGGTTTCTTGACAGCTGATTTGCTATCAGCAGACACCTGTTTAAGCAAATCTAGCTGACCCGCTTTTAATAAATCGCCCAATGTATTTCCTGCCATAGTTCCACTTTAAATTCGTCTCGATCACTTTTTCACTGCACCACCCATAGGAGTAGAAATAGGAGGGCGGTTAGTCTTATATGGGGACAATGTGGTTTTCGTTCCCTTAATCTTACGCTTATAACCCGGCCTTTTCCTTTGAGGACAGCGAGGCGGAACTGTCGGAACAGGGACCTCTCTATGGAAACCAGCAAAGACACCATCGTAAATATCACGATGATGCTGAAACACATGCTGCCTGAACTCATATAGCGCTCCGAATTTCACTCCACAGCATGTAAAAACAAACTCCGGATCACTCAGAGACTCCTGCAGCTGGTTACGCAATTCCTCTAACATAGCCATACATCCAACAGTATTTCGTAAACTGTGATAAAGATAGCGATATTATTTAAAATGGCCACAACGGAGGCTACCCAATCAGGCAAACGGATCCACCATTCTGATGTCCTGTGGCTGCTGGCATTCACGGTCGATGATAGCCTTCACTTCTGCCTGAATCTTCTTGAAATTACTCTCGATAATCTCTCTGACAATCTTATCAGCGCGCTCCTTGGCAATGCTCTCCAGCAGTTCATCCCGTTCAGCCTCCGACAGAGAATCACGCAGTCTGACAGCCTCTATCTTAATATCTTCCGAATCATAAATCACGACTCCCTTGCGCAGGTCATTTACGAAGTACTCAACCAACGTTCCGTCCGGATCGTTGTAGACCGCATCCCTGGCTTCATCCTCTCCGAAGTCAGTGAACTTCGGTATCCCCTGCCACCTTTTACGTTTCTTCTTGAGTTCATCCAAGTTCCTCTGGATCTCTCCGCAGAAGAACTTCTCCTTGATCTTTGAATCATTGTTATCAGCCACCTTACCAAAGAAGACACCCTGCGACAGAGTCTCGATGGTACTAAGCGGCAGGAGTTCCTCATGTTGAAAGGAGATATTCACCGAGTCCTGCTCTATACCCCTGGTCTGGCTTTCACGCTTTCTGAACTCCTTTCCGAACGACTTGCTGAGGTCTTCCGCAGTCTTTCCGTTGACCTGTCCAGCGAAGATATTTCCGACGGTATTGAAGATAACCTCGGACTCCTTCTCGCCGTAGTCACGCTTGAGCTGGCTCTTGTCCTGAGCTCCCAGGACGATGGCTACCAGGTTGGATCTGGCAGTGGCTATGAGGTTATCCAAGCCCTTCAGGAAGATGGTAGGAAGCTCATCCAGAAGGACTCCGCACTTGCGTTTACCCTTGTGGTTGATGAGCTTGAACATCCTGGAGGTAAACAGAGCCAAGGTCGTACCGTAGATGGCCTGCCTGTCCGGATCATTACCCACACAGAGTATCTTTGGGTGTTTAGGATCATTGATATCCAGGGTAAAGTCATCACCTGTGAGAACCCAGTAAAGACTAGGAGAGACGAACTTGTTGAGTGGAATCTGGGCACTGGCAATCTGTCCCTGAAGCTGGTCCTGCGCTCCACCTTCCAATGCGTTGGCGAACGGCTTGATCTTAGCCTCAAGCTCCGGATAGCGTGACAGGATAGAGAAGACCTTCTTATAGTCCTGAGCCATGAGCTCAATGACATGCGGGAAGGTGCAGTACCTGCCGTCCTCGTATATCTTGAGAAACCAGATGAGAGCATCCAGATAGACCTTGGCCGAGAGAGTGAAGAAGTCCTCCTTCTCCACAGCTGCCTTGTTGACATTGAGCATCACCAAGTCCGCAATCTCCGTCGTATCTGCAGGATCCTTGATGTACAGCGGATTCAGAGGATTGCATCGCAGGGACTTGGTCGGATCATTGAAGTTGATCACGCAGAACTCCGGCAGCACGTCATAGTTATTGATATTGCCAAGATATTCATTATAAACTACTTCAGTAAGGTCCGGAAACTTGTAGTCATACACGAACATCGAGTATCCCTTGGCTATCATCTGCTCGATGAACGGGCCGTATACAGAGAATGATTTACCAGATCCTGGCGTACCAAGAACCATCGTGGCCCTGTAGGGATTGATGACATTGATCCATCCTTTCCTCCAGCGGTAACGATACTGGAACTTCATAGGGATGTTGATGGAGTCCTTGGTCTTCATCAGTTTCCTGCACTGGCTGAAGGTCTCGTTCCTGTCGTTTATAGCCTCATTGAAGGCACTGAACTTACGCCCGGCAGTAGCTATGGCCCATCCGAAGACGAATGCTCCGACGCAGGTAGTGACCAGGTAGAAAAGAGGAGAGAAGAACGGAAAGAGATAGAGTCCGGCTCCAAGAACGGCTGCAACGATGACCGTAATCCATCCAACGGCAGTTCCCTTTCCAGTCTGTGTGACCAGTCCGGCTGCAATAAGAGCCATACCGATCAGCTTGGTCCTATAGGGCGTGACGAAGACTCCGCCTGACCGCAATTTCCTCACGATCAGGTCGGCAATCTCCGCCGTCAGCCCATGCTGGGACAGGAGAGGATGGACATAATAGTACAGATTGACGATCACCAGCAGGCATCCCACCAGAGTCATCGCACTGTAATACTTGTCATACTCACTTCTGTGAGCCATAGAGATGGTTTAGTCGACAGTACGGATCAAGATGTAATCCCTTTCTATCCACCACCAGTTCCAGCAACAGATGCCGAAACGAAGAGAGAAGATACGGCCCTGCACAGATCCCAGCATGTCAGGCGACCCGTACTTTCCATGCAGCCAGATGGTCCCCTTTCTGTTAAGTTCATGTCCGCCGTTCTTCCTCATCAGTTCGTTGATCGGCTGAAGAAACCTCCTGATGACCTGCGCCTCCTTCTCTGTCGGGAGACGCCATCCGCTTCCGCTGCTCTCGACCCTGAGAATCGCGTCGAGCTTGGCCGACCTGGCCGGATTTGACGATACGATGATGTGCGCATCCTCGCAGTTGATCTCCACTCCGCGATAGATACTGTTCCAAGATGACATTCTAACCTTTGCCATTGTCCCTAAATTGAAAATACACTACTAACTACTTAATTAACTTTACTTTAAGCCGGATGACCTCTATAAGGACATCACCAGTCTTATCTCCCTCCTGCACCACCATTCGGACAGGGTGTCCTTGCGGAGCTGGAGTATATAGCACAGCCCTTCGTCTCTCTTGAGAGCTGTCGAATGCCCGTAGTCTCCATTGAGCCAGAGAACGCTTTCCTGGTCCATGCGATGACCTCCGTTCTGCTGCATGACCGCATTGATCTGCTGCAGGTTGGCAGCGATGATGTCCATCTCTCCGAAGACAGGCAGGCGCCAGTGGCCCATGGTCTCGCAGCACTTCACCGCAGCATCGAGCCGTCCGACCATATTGGGCATTCCGGAGATGACGAAGCGTTTTCTGTCAGTCTGCACTTCCACTCCATAGTAGGCGCTATTCCATCTGATGACAACCTTATTCATCCTGGTCACGAACACTTCTGAAACACAAACTGAAGTCATTCATGATCTCCAGCATCTGCTCGTCCAGAACCGCATCATGGATGACCTTGTATAGCCTCCTCCTAGGGATTGCGTTGTCAATGATCGCCGTAAAGCATGCCGGGAGGATGTTCATGTAGTCCAGCCTCTTCGGATTGCTGCAGTCACACGGCTCCGTTATATGGAGGACACACCTTAACTCATTTCTGACCTTTCTCATCTCCTCGATATCATCCATGAGGGTGGTATACGGATCGATATCCAGCTCCTTTGCGAGATTCATGAGCGAATCCCTGTTGGCGTACAGGAGCAGCATTTCAGGTCCCTTGTATGTCTTAAGGTCCTTGGTATAGATCGTCCACATATGCTTCAGAACCCGCTGGATATACCTTGTCTGATGATAGACATTGGTGCTGCAGATATCCAGCGCAGCCAACATCTCACCGTAGTCCTCTAACGGCGCTATCATAAGCATAGCAACATCGGTCCTGGGATCGTTCAGTCTTCCGATCCCTCCTTCCTTCTTTTCTGGGAATAAATAAATGTCCATAACTTCTATCGTTTTAGTTTGCGTTTCTTCTTCTTGTCCTTCATGTCCTTTTCCTGTGACTTCGAACTGCTCTTGGAGATGCCGGCCAGTGCGGCTCCGATAAGGCCGAGCTCGGTATCCGATGAGCTGTTCTGCTCCGGTCTAGAGTGCTTCTGCCACTGTCCGCCCTCATCTGCTGCGATCAGGTCATCAAGCCTGAACGAGCCAAGCTCGGATGCCTTGAATGCACATTTGGTGGAATGATCGATGAATGTGGCGCCGTGAATACGGCCCTCTCTTGTGCGATGCAGGAACACATCGATATCGAACCTGGCAAGCATGTTCCGGTAATGCCTTTCAGAAGTGGAATGCCCAAGACAGGAGGCTGATATGCCGCAGATACGTCCTCTTTCGCGCTGCTTGATGCCGCTGCGTCCGATGCACTGCATCGCGCGCTGCTCGTAATCCCTGTAGAGAGCCTTGCCGATTTCAGCCTCGCTGAGCGGTGCGGTGCAGGGTATCCCGTCCTGATTCAGACCGCGTATGACCACCTGCGAAGTGTTCCCGGTGCGTTCCTGAACCTCCAGGCCATGGGCCTGCATGATCAGCTGGAACTGTGCGAACGTAGTCATATGATACTTACAGCACTCCTCCGCGATGACCCTTATCTGCTCCATGATGTTGCCTGCGGTAGGGTTGAAGCGGCGAGGATCGATTCCCAAGGCTCCATAGCCCTGTCCGTTGCCGTTGCCGACAGAGAGACCGTACCTTGGTGCGAGCTGGGCAAGCAGCTGCATACATCTGCGGTTCTCCTGGAAGTCATGGATCTTTCGCCCATGCTCGTTGACCCTTACAGAAACCACATGGTAATGTTCCCTGTCGATATCCTGATGGCGGTAGACGACGTACGGCTGGTTTCCGTAGCCGAGACCTTCCATCAGTTCACCCACGAAAGACTTGAGCTGGTCATCTGACAGATGCTCTCCCGGCGAAGGATTGATCGACATGTGAAAGGAGAGGTTCTCCGTGCGGATGTTACGTCTCTCATAGAGCCTGAAGGTGTCCTCTATGCCCAGAGCCTCGTCTATGGCGTGCTTGTGCAGAAGCTCGGCTTCCCCGCTGGCGCACTTCTTCTCGTTGTATTCCAGGGAGAAGCAGGATGAGCTTGCAGGCTGCATGATCTTCACCACCATTTCAGAGCCTCCTGAAAGTGAAGTCTACATTGAAGTCTCAGTCTCTTGGAGGCAGCCATAGGTCAAGATCCGAAGCAAACACATAGTTGTTCTGATATGTCTTGCCGTCCTTGACGACTGTGTTGATGGAGAGACGGCCTGTTACGAAGACTCTGAGGCCCGCCTTGAGGTGCTTGATGACTTCTGACTTACGGTAAGAGACATCGTAGTAGGTAGCACGCTTCTCCTCACCATGGTAGTCATTCACGGCAACCCTGAAGGAGATGAATTCGTTGCCGTCTTTACCTGTACGGATTTCAGCATCCGCAACTAGGTTTCCGATAAGATCAATTCTTTGCATTGTTGTTGATTTTAATTGTTATTGATTTGCTCCTGTGGAGCCGTCTGCTTGAGTTCGAGATTCGCAACCATCTCAATGATGTGATCCATCGCCTGCTTAAGCTCCTGAGTCATGGTCTTAAGCTGATGCAGATAATAATTGGCAGCACGGGCATTAATCACTGGGGAGCCGTCTGCACGTTTCTGCTTGACGAGGGAATTGAACCTCTTGGTGGCCTGGTTATAGTCCACGCCTATTCTCGAAACAATAGTGCTGAGTGAATTGATCTGATTTCTGAAAACACGGTCAGTCAGCACAACACTGCGGTCTATCTTAATTCTCTTATCCAGAACCTTGTCACGGATGAAGCGAGATATGGACAGGTAGTCATAATTCTTCATCTGGTTACTGAGAGTTTCCCACTCCTTTTCAGTAAACCGGATGCCGACGTACCTTGATCTATTTTCCTTGTTCTCGCTCATTGCCCGCATATATATATTATGCACTGGAAAGGAAGGCGACTTTGGAGCTTTCCTGCCCGCACCAGAGGTGCGCAACTTCGCGTTTGTTTAACGAACGCCCATCTTGCTACTTGTCCAGTACTAGTTCCAGTGCGAATATATAACTTTTACTATACATTAGTTTCTTTTTACTGCAAATTTTCAAAATTCGAATAAAAATCATGCTTACAGGTATCTGTAGGACATCATTGATTATCTAGTTTACTTCCACAAAAATTATGCACCCGCACCCATACTTTAGGTTACCCGCACTATCTCACAAGAAGACAATGATTTAGACACTGCATCATCGATATTAGCTTCAACTTTAGGGGATTTGTATTGTGGGTAAAATTGGTTATCTTTGTGTAGTTATGAGTACATCCAGAATCTTCCATTCAGTCCATCTGGACATATCCACAAACGAATCAAACCGCATCTGCTACATCGTGCTTCCCGAGAAGCTCAAGGATAGTGAGAAGGGGTGGCTTGACCGTATGGCGGACGCCTTGTCTGCCAACATGGTGGTCGTATCCAACCTGGACTGGGAATCAGATCTGACCCCATGGAAGGCACCGGGACTGAAGGCCGGTGAGTTCGCGGGAAAGGCACAATCCTTCCTCGACATACTTGCAGCAGACCTTTTGGTAAATGTTGAGAGTTCCTTGAGAATCAACAAGGTAGAGCGTTTCTTCTGCGGTGTCTCATTATCGGGTCTATTCGGAGTATGGGCATCATGCAGAAGAGAACTCTTCGAAGGTGTCGCATCTGTTTCCGGTTCCTTCTGGTACGACGGATTCACAGAGTGGATGGCCAACCATCCTTCCACCGCCAACCGTTTCTATTTCTCACTTGGCGAGAAGGAGAAGGACGGAAAGAACCCGAGGCTCGCTGCAGTTCAAGAAGAGACTGACAAGGTAATCGCAATACTGAAGGCAGCCGGAAAGGAAGTGTTCTTCGAGTACAATGAAGGGAATCACTTCGGACCTCTGATAGAAAGAATTGAGAAAGCAATAACTAATATACTTAGCCCCTATGCGTAGATTTGAATACAAGGTTCTTCATTATTTTGAGGAACTCGATGAGGAGACTACACGTCAATGGAATGAACTCGGCCAGGAAGGATGGGAACTCGTAGGGTTCGCTCCTTATGCCATGGAAGTAAGCAATGAAGTCAATGAATTTGACATCCCCGTTCCAGGCACCGTCAAAGGTAACTTCTCTTGGGTTGCGGCTGCATTCAAAAGAGAAATCACAGAAGACTAGATGACAATCCTGCACATATCAGACACACATGGCAAGCATCATCAGCTGAGGGAACTCCCCTTGGCGGACATCCTTGTGCACTCAGGCGACTTCACTATGGCCGGATCCGAAGAGGAAGCCATAGATTTCCTCGAATGGTTCATCGAGCTTCCCCACCGTCACAAGATACTGGTCGCAGGCAACCATGACGACTGCCTCAGGGGAGAATCAATCGAGGGACTCCCGGACAACTGTCATTATCTGGACTGCTCCGGCGTGACCATTCATGGCATCACCTTCTACGGAATTCCGCTCTTCATGGAGGATGTCATGGAAGGCAGCATGCCGCTTAAGTATTCAGAGATACCTGACGGAACTGATGTGCTGATTACCCACGAACCACCTCTGGGCATAATGGACAGCAACGGCAGGACCGGCTTCGGAAGCGACGAGCTGCTTGCAAGAGTCCTTGAAATCTGCCCGAGACTTCACCTTTTCGGACACATCCACAGCAGCACTGGCATCCATGCCGGCAAGTATACTGCGTTCTCAAACGGTTCCGTAGTGGATGACAACTATACCGTCGTCAAGTGCGGCAACAGGCTTGTATTTTAATATAAAACACGAATACAAGCAATTTATACGCGTTTTATATAAATATATATTTCTATAAAAATAGAATTATAACAAAGTTTCACCAATCTGGTGTAACCACAAATCACTTCTGCAGTATCTGTATCTTGAGAATTAATTGTTAAATTAGCGACACACAAATTCACAGGATATGTATTGGGATCATGCAAACTGGCTTGCCAGCTGGAAAGAGGCTGTCAAGGTAATGCCAAAATTCAGAAGAAGACAGTACACAGGACCGCTCCTCGTCCAGATATACAAGGACACCGTAGCCAGAGTCAAGGCTGGCGGTTGGGATAACTTCGAGGGTTACGTCGACCTCAAGCTCAATCCGGACATCGAAGCACAGACAGTCTTCTACGACTCGCCTGTAGCACCTGTGCAGACAGAAGACAGAGGCCGCAAGACAGAGGTTGCAGTCTATGGTGCAGACTGCCTCGAACTCGCAAGAGATCTTCAGATGTGTCATCCGGATCTTCAAGTCTGCGTACTCAATCTCGCAAGCTACAGCACTCCGGGCGGCGGTGTAATCCGCGGAGCGGGTGCTCAGGAGGAATACCTTTTCAGATGCACGGACTACTATAGGTCTTTGTATCAGTTCGGAAGAAATGCCGCTGAATATGGCGTCACACCGCATCCGAAATACAGATATCCTCTTCATGAGCGTTACGGTGCGGTCTTCTCAAGAGGGGTCACTGCGTTCAGAGGTCCTCAGGATAGAGGATATCAGCTCATGACACCTTTGAAGCTCAACTTCATAGCGATTGCTGCCCACAAGGACCCGGCAACCGTCATTGAGCCAGACGGCGAGGCAAGATACACACAGGCCGAAGAGGAATACATGACTCACAAGGCGAGAACCATCCTTAGAATCGCACATGAAAACGGTCAGAATGCACTTATACTCGGTGCTCTCGGCTGCGGCGCATTCCACAATCCACCGAAACATGTAGCAGAGATATTCAAGAAGGTCATTGCGGAACCTGAGTTCGCCGGCCTCTTTGACTATATCTACTTTGCGGTCATCAATGATCACAACTCCAACGGCAACTTCGAGGCTTTCTATAACGTATTCAACAATGAAGACTGAAAGCAGTTCTAATAAAGAAGTCATCATCCAGACTCTTTCGGCAGCCGGAAGAGCAGGAATGGATAGAGTCTTGGTCGAACTGGAGCAGAACGGGTTCTATGATGCTCCTGGTTCAATCAAGTATCACAGCAACTTCAGAGGCGGTCTTGCTGAGCATTCTCTGAATGTATACAGGTATGCCATGGATCTGAAAAGGACTCATCCTAAGATCTACGGCTCTGTAAGCGACGAGAGCATAGCAGTGACAGCACTCCTTCACGACATATGCAAAGCGGACGTCTACTTCATCAAATCTGATGGCAGACCGGGCAAATCGATGAGAAGTTTCCCTATAGGCCATGGAGAAAAGTCTGTGATCATGCTTCTGAGACTTGGCTTGGATCTCTCGGAAGATGAGATGCTTGCCATCAGATGGCACATGGGAGAGCACACATTCAAGGAGAACAGCGTCGACGCAGAGAACTTCTATGCCGCGCTCAAATCGCCTGGCAAGGATCTGATCAGGCTAATACAGAAAGCCGACGGCATGGCTGCGAAAAGCAAATAAAGTCTTATATTTGTTTGACAGATAGGTAATCACTACATAAACATAAAGTCATGGGAGTATTTGACAGAAAACACTACGGAGTATGGAATGACTCAAGTGTAATCAATGAAATGCTTGACATTGTCAAAGCAGATGTCGCTAAGGCACAGCAAGAAACGGGTAAAGGATATTTTTTATTCAAGAAACCTCTGAAGTTCTGGAGCGAGGACCAGGATGTAGAAAAGATGCTGTCATTCGGTATTGACGAAGACGGCTTTTGCCTTGGATATGACGAAGAGATGATTGATGAGGATGGAGGTTTTTATGGAGAGGCTCTGGAGGACTGGTTAGGTGGATATACCTTTGTCGACATGATCGATTTCTTCGCTGCAATATACGACACGCTTGGCACGGAGCCAGACAGCAGACTTGCTGAACTGCTTGACAAGCATCTTGAGGAAAGGGCAAACGCAGAAAAGGAGATAATCGCATTCTTAGAGAAAAAGCAGGCAGAGAAGAATGTCGGCTATATAGGCATCGATCCTCTTTTCACTTTAGACTGGGACGACTACTACTATGAAGATGAACCGGATGACCTTGATGGATTCTTCATCAACCATGACATCAACTCTGTCAAGGTCATGGACGGAAAACTATGGTTGAGCGGAGAGCGAGCTGAAGACCTGGATGAAGAGGAAGACCCTAATGACGAGTACTTCTGGACTGAGCTCAAGGACTGGTGCAGGAATTGCACAGTAGACCTTGCTGAACTTTATAGCCGCATAGAGGATAGCCCCTACTTATAGTTTGAACATGCATTACATCTAACTCCCACGGATATCTCTCAAAGGGCCGTGGGAGTTTTAAAATTTAAGATAGCTCCATTTCAACCCCATCTTTGCAACAGAATCCGTCAACAATCCTGGCCTTTAGGTCTTTGGGGATATCCAGTGTCAAGAAATCTGCTTCCGCATCCTTATGAATCGGTATTATCGCGGTTGTAGGATTCGTGAGAGTACAGATCTTCGCCAAGGTCTTTCTCGTGGCATGACCGGAAGTATGGACATATTCCACCCTGCATCCGAACATCCTGACAAACTCCTGCAGCCTTTCCTGCTGCTCAAGATAGCCTTTATACTGTGAGTATACCAGCACGGTCTGCGATGGGTCCAGCATCAGCGTCAGGTATGCTATCCATTTACGGAACGTCGGATTATCTCTGACGACCATTGTGAATCCCTTCTCGACCATACGTTTATGCAGGTTCACCTTACGAAGCGACATAACAGCGGCATCATCAATCACATATAGGTCCGAATGCTGACCGCTGTACTTTGTCAGCGTCTTGAACTGCTCGTTCTGATACACATCGCACACAAACGGCCTGCTCCTGAATCTTGCGTTAGCCTTGTGCAGGCCGGCCAGTCTGTCAAAGTTTGTCGAAGAACAGAGGACAAAGACATTTCTGTACTGAGCCATCAGGGCAGACATGTCTGCCTGAATCTCGCTTTCGGTCTTGGTATGCCCGTCATCTCTGGAGAGCATCGTGCCCTCAGTAATGAGAACATCCACCTGCCCTACATGCTTCTTGAGAGTCTTTTCAAGTCCCTTGCCCAGAAACCCGTGTTCTCTCAGATCACCTGTATGCAACACCCTTTTACCGTCACACTCTATCAGAAGCATGTGTGAATCCGCTGCCGAATGGCTGACAAAGTAAGGGGTTATTGATATATCCCCCACACTGAAAGGTCGCCCACTTGCATATGTACAGAAAGACTTAATCTTCACGGCTTTATTGACAAACTCTTCAATCAGAGGCTTGCGCTTTGCCCGGATCGCTTTATTGAGACTTTCATCAAGAATATTACACATAACTTCTCGTGACATTTCACCAATATACTGAGGTACATCAGCCGGCACACGATCAAAGAAGCCTAGATGATCACCATGATTATGGGTATATATTACGGCTGACACTCCCTCCAGAAGAGCTGACAGGTTCGACGGATCGTCGAACTTGTCCAGCGTCTCTGACTCCCCCGGAAGATTATGACCGAGATCAATAAGTATTCTTGTTCCTGCAGCAGACTGTATCTCCGTGATGCATCCGCCGATCTGATTGGCTCCCCTATGGATTAGTATCTTCATCTCTTATCTGATTTCTTGCTATCATCTTTACTGTGTGGATCATATCATCCCATGTCTTGAGTTGCTTACGGTCATCCGGCTCCAAGGACGCCCTGAGCTGCTCATCAGTCATATCCGGATCGGCACGTAGAGTCTCATAGATCTTGCTCATGAGAGCGTATTTCTCCTCCATAAGCTGATTGCATGGCGCATATCCCATGTATCCAGCCTGAAAGGCGATCCTGTACCACTCCTTGGTGGCATGCAGGAAACTATAGCCCTGCTCTTGGGCCGACTTGATGAACTCTGGCTTGAAGTAGTCGAACAGTGCATAACTCCTTGATGAAGCATGTTTGATGACCAGATCGGCATCGGTCAATGGGAGTTTGCCGATTACCTGGCAAAGAAGGAGTGCCTGACCTCTGTACATGATTCCCGGTCCGGAATCAAATCCCATCTTGGCTTCCAGGAATGGGATAATCCTGCCATTTTTGCAACGTTTCATGATTCTTGATTTTGCTGCAAAAATAGAAGCAGCTTCTGCCAGAACTCGGCAAAAGCTGCAAACTTTCTAATATTTTACAATCTTATAATCGTATCCCTGCAATTCACGCTCTATAGCTTGTATTCTTTTAATCCTATCATTTGTAACCTTGGTATAGGTATTAAAGATTGTCAGTTCAGGTTCCAGTCTGACATGCAGGCAATCAATCTCTGACACAGGAGGCGTCGGCAATCCCAAATAAACCTTAATCTGCATAAGGGTCTTATAATAAGCTTCAAGCACCTTATGATTCTCCAGAATGAACTCTTTGTAGGCATTCATCTGCTCGATGATTTCTGGCTGCCCTTTAGAGGTTCTTAGCCTAGGGTCGTTAATCTTCTTCAGCTCCTCAAAGATGATCTCGCTTCCGGCAATCTTGACAAGATCAATTCTTACAGTATGATTCTGACCGACATAGCGCCTATGAGCAAACTCGGAGTCAAGATACAGGTCTCTATGCGCTATCACGCATTCACCTTGAATCAGTTTTTCCTGTATATCGTTGTCAGATTTCTGCGAATAGTTTGCCCTGATATTAGCCTTGATCGTCATCAATAGTTGTGCATCAAGATCATGAGAGATTTCCTGCTCTTTATCTGAATTCACGCCTACGTATTTAGGGTGAGTCTTTGCAGAGATGCCATATCCTCTCTTATAGGTCAAGCATGCTACTCTACCACCTTGATAATAAGCCATCACCATATTATCCTTACGGACATCTATGTACAGTTCCGGATCGTTCTTAAGCATCTCCCACCATACAGGAGGATTATCCCTCAGAATCTTGAACAAAGGAGCGTTCGGATTAAGCAGATTGTCTGCCATTTTTGCAACTACGTTTCCCATATCATTAAGCCTTTACTAAGTCAGATCTATATAGTTTATACATGTCCAGCAGAATGGACGCAAGCTCTTTTCTGAGTGCCGCCGGCTCCAACACCTCTGCTGAAGTCATATATGAGAGTATCTCCTGCTTGAAGTCAAAATTCGGTCTGAGATAATACTCGAACACCGAATATGAAGAAGTGGTTTCAATCTCCTTCTGAGTGCTGTGAAGCGGTATGGTCCTTACCAGATCACGCTTTGACGCAAGGAACTTCACCTTCACGCAAACCTTTTCACTTCTGCTCGGATGTACGCCGTGGAATTCTTCAAAAAAAGCTTCAGCATCAAATTCCTCCGGCATATCGAACGACTCTCCGAGCATCCTCGCATCAGTAGCCCTGTCAAGCATATAGATTCGCATACCCTTCGAGTATTCCGAATAGCCTATGAGGTACCATCTTCTCTTGAAAAGCCTGATGCTATACGGATGGACGGTCATATCCTCGTAGTCATTCATAGAATATCCTTTGTAATGCAGAACGAGCTTTCTGTTATCGCGCATTGCATCCATGACCAAGGTAAGAAACCTATGGCTTGACGGCACATTCTCGATGACTATCCTTTCATGCAGACCCGCACTTTCATGGAGCATATTCCTCAAGGAGAGAGAGTTCAGCATCCAGTCGCGGATAGCTGTGCCACCCAGGTCGGTCTCATTGACTATGTAGTACTCGTTGGTCGCCCTGTCGCAAGCTATCTCAATGCCGAAAATCTGCTCAATGTTCTCCTTGTAGTTTGCAAACGTTCGCGGGGCTAGCTCCTTCCTGCCGTCATTGGCACTGCAGGTTCTCCACTTGTCCTTCAGGTCAGCGAGCGTTATCCTGCCGTAACGCTGAATGGTATCCAGCATCCATATGTATATTCTGAATGAATCCTTTGCCATCGTCTGATTATTTTATGCAAATATAGAAAGACCTTCGGCAAAAACTCGGCAGAAGCATTTTTTTGTCAAAGAAATTAATTTGTGCCACAGTTTGGCAATATCTCACAATAGATTTGCACATTGAAGACTAAAATATGGAGGAAACATTTATGATTTGGGGAGTTTTGGCATTCATCGGTATTGTGTTAGAAGTATTTATATCAGTATTCGTAACGGGTAAAAGGAGGTAGTCTATGGGAGTAATCATTTTTTTAGTTCTGTGCCTAAATGTTATTGGCACCATGTGCGGTGGAAACAGTAATTGGGGTGAGTAGTATGAAGAAATCTTGGAAATCTACCCAGCCTAAGGGCATCGAGGAGCATCTGAAGGACCTCTGCCTCATCTACAGAGGGGAAATGGACAACCCTCACGACGTCAATGCACTTCTTGACGAGGAGCGTGCCATCCAGTTCCTGAGGTACAGCCTTTGGGATGTGGAGAGGAGCATCATCGAGACTCCGGCATCCTGGCGATACTTGTATCTGGAGGAGAAAGGAAGCCTTCCTACGGATGATGAAGCCATTGCCCGCAAGATCTATGACTTCGCGGTAAGGAAGAAGCTCGAGAGAGTCAAGGAGTTCGGTATCGACCTTACTTCTGTGTACCAGAGATTCGTCAGGCAGTAAAAAAAAATTTAGGCTAAGGCTGCGCTAGATTTGATAAAAATTTGCGAACTTAGCAGAAATTATAACATCAGACTAGATGACTGCACAGGAGATATTTGATCTGGCCATGTGCTATTACAGCGGCACCAATGGCGTAGAAAAAGATACAGAGAGATACGTAGAGCTACTCAAAGAAGCGTACTCACTAGGACACATAGAAGCAGCATTCTGTTTAGGCGAGTGGTATGAATGGACGGAACCAGAGGAAGCGTACAGATACTACTTCACAGCTGGAGACCACGGCCACGTTGAAGCCCTGAGATGTCTTTCACTGATGACGGAAGAGGGCCGCGGATGCGCCCCTGACCCAGCACTATCACATGCACTGTGGCCTCACTGGGCTGATAAACAATAATAGCCATGAATCAGTACTACAGACACTTCATGGGCAACATATACAAGGTCCTTCATGTGGCGAAGCACTCCGAAACCCTTGAGGATATGGTCGTATATCAGGCGATGTATGGCGAAGCAGGCATATGAGTCAGACCCAGGTCCATGTTCGAAGAAGTCATCGAGAGAGACGGCAAGGTCTTCAGGAGGTTCTCGCCCCTATCTGAAGAGGAGATAGTTCGGGATTTCCCGATCCACCCATAAATTCCGACAGAAGGCACCCTGTTTGGGTGCCTTCACTATTTCCACTCTGTCACTTCAGCAGGGGATGGGCACCCTGCTGATCAACATACACGAATTCATCCACCCCAGGAATCAGGGCCAACCCGGATTCTTCCAGATGTATCTGTCCGATACCGTCAATAAACTTCACTGTCACCACGCGGCCGTTCATCTGACGGGCCTGCTGGTCCTTGCCGTTACTATCATCCATCCGGATGATTCTGACCTTGTCTCCTTTCTTCATGATTTCCATCTTATCTGTCGATTTTGTTGTTGAATTTGGTAGTGCATTCATCCGCAAAGCTGAAGTAGCTCCCCGGACTTACTATGATATGGTCTAGCATTCCTATCTCCATCATCTTGCATGCCTTCTGTAGCATCCTGGTGTGCTCGATGTCGGCAGTTCCCGGTGTCGGGCATCCGGACGGATGGTTGTGAAAGACGATGATGTTGGTAGCGCTCTTACTCAAGGCCTTCGCTATGATGTCCCTATGGCTTATGTTCACTGCATCTAGCGAACCCTTGAAGATCATCTCAAACGACAGAACCACATTGGCCCTGTTGAGAAAGGCTACCCAGAACTCCTCATGCTCCAGTCGTCTGAGCCTGTCGCCTGCTATCTGAGCCGCCTGCTGCGAATCCTTGATAATCTTTCCGGTGATGTCTTCACGGATGCTGACATAAGCCGCCACCACATCCCTGAGTGCGCTTATCTTCTCTTCCTGTGACCTTGTCAGTGAGTAGAGCTGAGGATTGAAGTTCTCACTCAGCAGTTCGTCGAGTCCTATCTGCTCCTTGAGCTTCAGACCCAGCCTTTCCAATGCTTGCATATTTTTCTCCCTTTAGATGGTTTGACTTGAATTCAAAGCACCGGAAGGAAGCGGAAGGCTTTACCGTCAAGGAGCGCGGAAGGGAATACTATCCGCAGGAGGAAGATTCTCGGCCAGCGAGCGCAGCGTCCCTTGCCGAAAGAGTTCAAGCGTCCACCTTCGCGACGAATTCAGTCAGCCATCGCGGGAGATGTCCCTAAATTTCAGAACTCAATCTTGAATCGTCCGAATCCTTTTTCTCTCTCTTGTAATGACTATATGCTTATTGCTATAGGAGCATGACTTATTTATGCTTATCAGTAATCATCACTTTTGCGCAACTGTTTATGCATCAACATATAAGATATATCTCACTTAACACTGATGGGACTTTCTGAATACTCAAATGGGACATATTGAATACTGTTGAAAACCTGTAAAAAGGACTTTTTGAATACCGGAAACTCTCAAGTGGGAATGAAATTTCTTATTATTCCCAGCAAAAAGGCTCGATTAGATCAACTTTCGTATAGGTAATCGGTCTATGACCGATTAATTGTATATAATAACACCCGTTTTTCACATCCAAATGGGACAAATTGAATACTATTTCATGAATTCCTGCAAAGGCTTCGGTATAAAGTTGCTAATGTTTTGTAAAAATTATTTATATCTTTGCGTCATCTCCAAGGATATGAATAAGAACATCATACCTCTTCCTAAGCCCGGTGAAGCCCGCTCATCGAGACAGGTCGTGCAGTCTTATATCTTCACGACAGCCATCTACGACTTCAATGTCTATGAGAAGCGCGTCCTATACAACCTGGTCAAGCTGGCCCAGAGTCAGATCGAAGGGGTGAAGCTATCCAACAGCCTGTACAAGATCGACCACGCCTACAAGGAGTTCGTCCTGATTGAGCTGCCCATGTCGGATTTCCTTACAGACGGAGAAGACAAGAACCACTTCCGCGTCAAGGAGGCCTTGAAGTCACTCCATCAGAAGACCTTCACCTATTCTGACGACGGGGTATGGGAATGTTTCTCGATCATAGCCAACCCGAGGATACGTCTTCGTTCATCCAAGGTATCGTTCATCGTGGACGCACGAGTATGGGACGTCCTGCTTGACTTCTCCAGAGGGTTCTCCCGATACGACCTTGAGATCGCCTTCACGCTGGAGAGCAACTACGCCATGAGACTCTACGAGATGATGGCCGGACAGAAGGAGCCGATCACCTACTCCATCGACACCCTCAGGAAGGAGTTCCAGCTGGAGGACAAGTACAAGCTGACCAAGGACTTCATCAGAAGAGTGATTGAGTCAGCCAAGAACGAGCTTGACGAGAAGTCGCCAGTGACATTCACCTACACTCCCCTGAAGGAAGGAAAGAGATATACCCGTATCATCTTCTTTCCTGTAAGACAGGAGAGCCGTCAGCTTCCGGACGCGTTCTTCAAGGAGAGCGTACGCAAGTACGGAGCCGGGGCATGCCTTTCATCAGAGGAGATGAGGTTCCTCAGGGAGATAGGTTTCTCGGATACCGGCATCAGGAACAATCTCGGACTCTTCCTTGAATGCAAGAAGTCGCTAGACTTCATCTATGAGCTTGCACTGATCAAAGGCAAGTCGCGCACCAAGAGTAACCCTTGCGGCTGGTGCATCAAGACCCTCAAGGGCAAGCTGTCCGACAAGCTGCTCTAAGCGCTTATAGAATATTATTCTATAAAGAAATTTTTCTCTTAAAATTCTCTTCGAAATTTTTGTTTATACATTAGTTTCTTTATACTTTTGCATTCAGCAAGTAAAAAGTTTCTAATGATAGGTAACATCCATAGCAGGGCATTGTTCCTGATTGTTGTCCTCACATCTGTTCTGCTTCTGGCCACAGCATCAAGCGCTGCAGCCCAGCGGACCATGAAGGGACAGCATGCTGTTGGAGCCGAGGTCAGCGCAGACGTGCCGAACCTCGGAGACCTTGGGCTTTGCTTGAACTATTCCCAGTATCTGCTCAACTCTTACTGGCAGGTCTATGCTTCAGCCGGCGACAACCACATCCAGACCGACCGCGGTCCCCTCATGGAGTATGTGGACTGTTTCATCGGCGGAGACTTCATGTACAGACTCATCGCCACACGCAGCAGATCTGTCAGCCTTTATGCCGGAGGCGGGGCATTCATCGGATATGAGTTCTATGATCCGAGAAAGGACTTGCCGGCTAACATCAACACCAATCTGCCGACCGGGAGCTTCCTGTATGGAATCTCTCCGAGGATAGAGGCAGAATTCTTCTTCACCAGGCGTCTCGCACTCATTCTCGGCGGATGCTTTCCCGTATCTTTCTCTTCACCTCTTGTCAAGCTCCGTCCCAATCTGAGAATGGGCGTGAGGGTTGACATCTAGCTATCTTCCGGCAGGCGGTCTGCCTGTCATATCACAATCATTTTTCTCCCAAGCAGATCCGCCGAGAGGTGCGTCTGCTTTCTCCAAGGAAGTTCTTTATAAGAATCAATATTACACATCAAAGGCAGTCCCGTCGTGAGACGCAGCTGCCTTTCCCTTAGAAAACAACACACAAGAGATATGAAACACAAGATCATCTTCACACTCATGCTGATCATGGTTCCGCTGCTTTGCCCCGCGCAGAACTGGTCAGTATCAACCAACCTGGTCGACTACGTCAGCCTCGGCACACTGAACGCCGAAGGCGGCGTCGGCGTAGGACGAAGGGTGACCCTGCAGGCCAGCGCCAGAGTAAACCCATGGACCTTCCACAAAGGCGACCCGGACAGCCAGATGCAGAACCGCCATCAGACCTATGCAGCCGGCATCCGCTACTGGCCATGGCACATCTACTCCGGCTGGTGGATATCGGGCATGGCCCAGTATCAGGAATACAACCGAGGCGGCATCATCTCGCAGAGGACCGAGGAAGGCGACGCCTTCGGTCTGGCTCTGGGAGCTGGATATGCGCTCATGCTACACGAGAATCTCAACCTGGACTTCGGCCTGGGCATCTGGGGCGGTCAGAAGACCTACATCACCTATGCCTGCCCCTCATGCGGGCGCATCACAGGAAAAGGTTCAAGATGGTTCATATTGCCCAACGAGATAAGGGTAGCCCTACAATACATCTTCTAAAACTGACGTCATGAAAATCTGGATAGGAACAAGATACATAGACACCTCATACTTCAGGACCTGGTGTCTTAACGAAGACCTGCAGATGGTCTATTTCATCCATCAGCCCAAGGAGGGATTCTCCGGAGAGTTCTCGCTCCCGCTGCTGTTCAGCAGCGTAGAGGAGGCCAAGCGGTTCTACGAAGAGAGCTGGAACGCAATTGCTGACGGCTCGGAAGCCATCTGGTGCCTGGACAAGAAGACATCCTTCTGCTGGACCCTTTACTTCAAGCTGCACACTCAGCAGCTAAGACTCAAGTCGGCAAAGAACAAGAAAAACCAAAAGCCAAAGAATGAAGATAAAAACTCTGCAGGGGACCCTTCACACGGAATTGTTCCAGGAGATAATGCTACACGAACAGGTTGGTGTCATAACCTTCTCGTACGGCTACGTCTACGAAGAGGATAAGGGAGAAGGCCCCACATACATCGTTCAGGTGCCTATGACCTTCAGGACTGCCAGGGACTGTCGCAAGGCGTTCAGGCTCTACCTCAGGGGAAGGAACAGCGGAGCGGACCGGATCAGCTTCATCGGACTGCGCTGCCGCTGGCCGAAGGACACATACAGAAAGATCATCCAACACAAATCATCAAGACTAATGGAACTATGAGAATAAAGGCGAACATATTCATCACGCTTGCCGCAGTCCTGCTGACGGCGCTTGCCTCATGCACTCAGCAGCTGAGCGTGGTCGACTACTCCTTCCAGTTCGGGGCGGAGGTCATCTATGACGACAAGGCGGACGTGCACAGGCTCACGCTGACACGCCTGGCGGGAGCTGCTGACAACGAATACACCATCGCGTTCACCGTAGACGGGGAGAACACGCTCACCCTTCAGGACATGGACGGGCGCATCAATGAAGGCAAGCTCAACGAAAGCTTCGACGAGGTCTCAGCCAGAACCTATACACTCTCCAGGGTAGCTCCGGGAGAGCACACGCTGGAGCTTGTCATCAGCACGCAGGAGTACTCGCAGTCACTGGCGGTGGTCTACCTCGTAGAGGACTTCTCGTTCCTCTTCGACACGAAGTTGCTGTTCGACGAGGACACCAAGGCTCACTCGCTGGAGATCACCCTCAAGGAGGGCGCCGCAGCAGAGACATACACCATCAGCTACACCATAGACAACCAGGAACCGAGGAAGACCTACCAGGAGACCTTCACCGACAGCATAGTCAAGACCTACAGTCTGGCAGTACAGGAGCCCGGCGACCATACCGTGAACCTTATCATCAGTACCGGCAAGCACTCTCAGAAGGCTGACCTTCCGTACACCGTGAACGACTATTCCTTCGAGGTGAAGGCTGACATCGAGTACGACAGCGCAAACCTCTCGCACATCCTCTTCCTGTCGCTTCTGAGAGGATCAAGGGACGAGACCTACACAGTGTCGTACACCGTCGACGGAGGGCACTCGGTCAAGCTCACCGACATCGGCGGCAAGGAGCTCGGAGCCTCATTCAGCGAGAGCTTCAAGGATGCTACAGTAAGGTCATACGACCTGTCACGCGCTGAGAAAGGCAAGCATAACATGCAGCTGATAGTCAGCACCAAAGACTACTCCCAGGTGCTTGACGTCCCCTACGCTGTGGATGCTCTCCCGTTCGCCATCCACGCAGAGATGGACACCGCCGGCAGCGGGACTGTGGTGATGGTGACCCTAACGGAAGGAGACTCGTCAACAGACTACCACGCTACGATCCAGGTCGACGGCACTACCGTGGCATCGCCTAAGGTCAACTTCTCGAAGAGTCCGATCTACAGATACACGATCCCGACCACAAGACCTGGCAGACATGAGGTGTCGGTACATCTTACCGACATGTACACCGTCGAGACTCAGGATGTCAGCTATACCGAACCGGTAAGGCATCCGTACATAGACATCAGCCTCAAGTACAACGAGAACTCCGGAAAGCATATAGCTGAGATCGGCTCTAACCCATACGACATCGAGCTAAAGTTCGTGACATCACTGGCTCTGAAAGGCCAGACGACCATAGCCATATACGACTCGGGGTATTGGGGTGAAACCAGATACGAGACGAAGACCAAGACTATGAGCGACAGCAATACCGCTTCAGGTATTTACGGGGGAAACTCCGTTACTCTGATTGACAGGGATGCTCTTGTCACCAAACTTACCGGCTCATACGAGATGAGCGACATTGTCGAGTACTTCTACGATCCCGGTTCAGGAGGAGAAGACTCAGGCAGAGAATGGTACGAGAAGACCGGAACAGAGAGGAAGTACTACGTCCTCAAGGAAGAGACCCTCAAGATAAACATTACCGGAGAGAAGGTCACTGGCGTGACACTCAGAATCAAGAACCAAATCGGCACTATGACCCTTAACGGAAAGTCAAACAGCTCAGGAACGACTAACATCAGCCTATAATCATGAGAACAAGAATACTTACTTCACTTATCCTTGCAGTCACCGCCCTATCCTCATGCATTCACGAGTTCCCGGTGACTGACTACTCATTCGACTTCTCCGGCACTGTAGTGTATGATGCAGAGGCAGACCAGCATCGCCTGACCCTCACCTGCAACAAGCGCTCCTGCGAGGAATTCTACAACGTGGTCTTCCATGTGGACGGAGAGAACGTCATCACGCTCACCGACATGAACGGACAGACATATAATGACTGGTTCAAGGCTTCGTTCAGCGACACAGATTCCCGCACCTACATCCTCTCCGAAGCACCGGTAGGAAGCCACCTCATACAGATGACCATCAGTACCGAGGGATTCTGCCAGAGCCTAGAGGTTCCCTACGAGGTCACCAGGCAGAAATACGACATCCATGCAGAAGTTAGTACGGTCGGCACAGAATCTTCTTCAGTACTGATGAGCCTTACCAAAGGAGATACGAAATACTCATACGATGTCGAGCTTCATATCGACGGAGAGAGCTACATTAAGCAGGCTATAGACTTCAGTGGAAGTCCAATCTGCACGATCGCTCTACCGAAGACACTCCGCCCTCACGAGCATTCACTGACGCTATATGTCAGTGACAGCATGACTGAAAAGCAGTACAGCATTGATTTTCAGGAGCCAATAAGGCATCCGGAGATACCGGTCACGCTCTCGCACGACAAAACAACTGGCTATCATGTAGCCAACATCGGATATAACCCCTATGGCATCAGGGTAGACTTCGACATCTTCCTGGAGCTAAAAGGCCAGTCTTCCTTCTATCACGAAGAGGAAGACTTCTGGTGGAGAAGCCCCGAGTACAAATACATTACCGAGAAGGACGAGCGCACTCTTTCTGAGACAGGTTCAGACTGCTCGGTCAATCTGACAGACCGCGACGGAATCGCAAAGAAGATCACATCTCAATGGGAGACAAGCTACATCTGGAGTTCACACTCTACTCCGGGAGGTGGTGAAGACTCCGGTGAAGATTATTCATACATCTCAGGCTCCACACCTGCTTTCTATCAGATCTACTACGAAGCTCTCTCGATAGACATATCAGGCGAGGAAGTGCCGGGAGTCAGTCTGGTGGTCACCAATAAGATCGGCAAGATGACCTTGAACGGAAAGGAATCCACATCAGGAACAACAAGCATAACACTCTAGTGCCGGGCGTGTTAGATTTCATAGGTTAGTTAATGCTAGGTTAGTAGTTTGTAGTGTGCCCCGGAGTCGGCACCCCCGGGGCTTCACACAAAATGTTCACATCATGTATATCATCTTCGGCAAAGAGTGCATAGACACCACTCTGTTTCGGAAAATGAAGCTCTATGAAGAATCCGGGGTCATCGCGTTCATCTACAGGAACCCATATGGTCAGCAGGAGATAGAGTTGCCTGTCACTTTCGATGATTCATTCCATGCGGATCTGACATACCACGAGATAATGTTCAGCTACGAGCAGGGTGACGAGGCGTTCGTGTCACTTTCATACGCTTCGGTCCCTTCCGCACTTCTGATGAAGATGAAGCGCGGGATGGAGCTTGATCCAGATGCGCGTGACCAATACAACTTCGACGACGAGCCAAATCTGCCATAGACTTCGCAGTGCCGGCGGAGTGAATCTTTTTCATAGGAAAATCGGGTTAATAATTACTGTTGTTTGTGAATCCCGGAGACGGCACCTCCGGGTTTATCCCCAAAGAAATCATATTCAGATGAAGAGAATATACCGCATATTCTTAGCGGCAGCCCTGCTCATGCTGATAGCGTCGTGTGCCTCACAGAGCAAGATGAAGGCTCTACAGAGCGGTGCCTACCGTCCGTCTCTGACACTGGCGCAGGAGCAGGACTACATCCCCGACATACGCACTGACATGAAGGCCCAGAGGGACACCTTCATCGTCAAGGACGGAGACCGCGAGCTCATCATAATGAAGGCCATCAAGGACGAGGACGGAGAGATGGTGGCACATGACGTGCTTGATGCGGCGGTGATCACCGCACGATTCCGCAACGTGGCCGAGCGAAACGGCCGTGTGGATATCGAGTTCCAGGTCATCGTGCCGCAGAGCATGCAGGACAGCAAGTGGCAGCTGAGGTTCCGTCCTCAGATGTACATAATGCAGGATACATTGGACCTTGACCCAGTCATCATTACCGGCGCGGATTACCGCAGGGCGCAGCTTCGAGGATATCAGCAGTACGAGAAGTTCCTCGCCGGGATAGTCACAGACCCCGACGAATTCGTCAACTGGTGGATGCTGGAGCAGTTCATCGAGAGGAACATGCCGGAGCTTTACGCCTTCAAGAGCGACTCCACCTACGTCAGCGACGAGCAGTTCGCCTCGGCCTACGGCGTGACTGAGAAGGAAGCGATCGAGCACTATACGGACAAGCTGGCCAGGAAGGCCAATTCGCGGAAGATCTCCCGCAGGGAGAAGATGTACCGCAAGTTCGTCAAGGTCCCCATCGTCAAGGACGGGCTCCGTCTGGACACGGTCATACAGTCGTTCAACGGAGACTTCATCTACAGATATGTGCAGCCTATCCAGACACGCCCCAAGCTCAGGAAGGTCGACGTGGTCCTCTCGGGAGACATATACGAGTCTGACAGGAAGATCTATGACATACCCATGAGCGAGCCTCTTACCTTCTATATCTCGTCGCTGTCCTCATTCGTGGACAACAGGGAGAAATACCTCACCAAGGTCATCGAGAGAAGAGTCGAGGAGAACACTGCCTGCTATATCGAGTTCGCATCAGGAAGCTTCGAGGTCGACGAGAGGATGGGAAACAATCCGGAAGAGATCGGACGCATCAAGGATAACCTTGTATCGCTGATGCAGAACGAGAAGTTCGATCTGGACTCCATCGTGGTAACATCGTCTGCATCACCGGAAGGAAACCTCAAATACAACGACAGACTTTCCAAGAGGCGTTCGGAAGGCATCTCCGAGTACTTCAGCAGATGGATGAATCACTACCAGGACTCCCTGGAGAGAGAACGAGGATTCGCGGTGGACGAGGAGGGCAACATCATCATTGAGAAGCGCGCAGAGATTCCGATGGTCGGCCGAAGCAGCGGCGAGAACTGGCAGATGCTCGACAGACTCGTCGAAAAGGACACAGTCCTGACCCAGGAGCAGAAGGAGTCCTACCGGGAGCTGGCATCTGTCAAGGACATCGACCAGAGGGAGCGCGCCATGCAGAAATACCCGTATTACAGACATCTGAGGGAGAAGTTCTACCCTCGTCTGAGGACGGTTCGCTTCGACTTCCACCTTCACCGCAAGGGAATGGTCAAGGATACAGTGCATACCACGGTCTTGGACTCCACCTACATGGACGGAGTGCAGGCTATCAGAGACCGTGACTATGAGAGAGCCTTGACTCTCCTGAGGCCGTATGAGGACTACAACACCGCCATCGCCTACCTCTGCATGGACTACAACGCCAGTGCGCTGCAGATTCTCGAGAAGCTTGAGAAGACTGCGCAGGTCAACTACATGCTTGCCGTGCTGTACAGCCGCAGAGGCGAAGAGCAGAAAGCCGTGGAGTGCTATGTACGCTCCTGCTCGCAGGATCCCACCTACGTCCACCGAGGCAACCTCGATCCGGAGATATCCGTACTGATACGCAGATACGGGCTCAACGCACAGCCGGAGGATGAATTCGAATACTCGTTTTAGCCAACACCAACTTTAATCACAGATAAAATGAAGAAGACACTTTTCATCATGGCAGCCATAGCAGCTATGGCATGCTCATGCGACAAGAACTCCGACTGCGAGCCTTGTCAGGAGGCCGAGACGAAGGCCACCCTCAATGTGTCTCTGGACTTCGAGGACGAGCCTCAGACCAGAGCGACCAGCTACGTAACCGCACAGACATACGAGACCAAGGTCAACGATGTCCAGGTGCTCGTGTTCGACTCCACTGGAGCCTTGAACGCCTATGTGGATGCCGACACGAAGACCAGCGGCATCAGCATCAGCACGACTGCCGGCAGCAAGACCGTATGGGCTGTAGTGAACGGTCCCAACCTCTCATCAATCACTACCCTTTCCGCACTCCAGAGCACAGCTGTGGACCTCGGCGCGAACAGCACGACCGAGACCACAGGATTCGTGATGGCCGGCTCTACCACATGCACAGTGGGTAGCAGTGCAGCGACAGCAAGCGTAGCGGTCAAGAGACTTGTGGCCAGAGTAGCACTCCAGAAGATAAACAACTCTCTTCCAGGATCTTACGGAGCTCTTACTGTGAACAATGTGACACTTATCAATGTCGCTGGTAATCAGAACCTTGCAGGAACAGCATCAGTATCTACATGGTACAACAAGATGGGACGCAAGGACGGAGCTACAGCTACCGGACAGATCATCGACGGAAGCACATACGTGGCATCACACCCTACACTCACATTCAAGAGCGTAGGCTCGGCGGTAGCCAACGGCGGATCGCTCACCCCGACTACCCCATATCTCTTCTACACCTTCCAGAACCCTACGACAAGCGATGCTACAGGCTGGTCTTCGTCATTCACCGCACGAAAGACAAGACTTGTAGTCGCAGCCACCATCGGAGGCACCAAGTACTACTACCCTGTAGTCATTGACACTCCTGCGAGAAACACAGCCTACACCGTAGAGCTCACCATCACAGGACTTGGTTCTACAGACCCTGACAAGCCGGTACAGAAGGGATCGATCACAGCATCGGTAACCGTAGAGGGATGGGCTTCAGGAGCAGTATACAACGAGACAATCTAAATCCTATAAACCACTTTAATCAACAAAGAAATGAAGAAATCAATTTTCGCATTCGCAGCCGCCCTTGCAGCATTGGTGGCCTGCAACAAGAACGAGGCGACACCTATGCAGCCTCAGAACCAGGAATCGCTCGTACCATGCGAGCTCACGGTAGGCATCTGCGGAGCCATGACCAAAGCTACGGCAGTATCTGCTGACAACGAGGCCAAGGTGAACAACCTTCAGGTATTCGTCTTCCGTGGCGACGACCTCGATGCATACGCATCAGTGGACAACGCACAGGAGCTGACGCTCTCATGTACTGCCGGCGACAGAGTCGTCTATGCACTCGTGAACGCACCTGACTACTCGGCTGTTCCTGGCAAGGCAGCTCTCCTCGCTAAGGTATCAGAGCTCAGCGCGAACAGCCTCTCTAACTTCGAGATGGTCGGCAGCAAGAGCGTGACCCTTCCTCAGAGCGAGAAGGTGTCGATCGATGTGAACCGCATCGCTTCGAGAGTGATCCTCAAGAAGATCACACGCAGCTTCACTTCAGAGGCTCTCCAGGCTCTCAACTTCAAGGTTGACGCAATCTACCTGATCAACGTGGCAGGTAACACAAGCTATGACCTCTCAGCAGCTCCAGCCAAGTGGTACAACGTTGCCGAGAACAAGAACGAGCTTGCAAGCCTTATCTATGACGCACCGGCAAGCCTTATCGTAAACGGAGAGTCATACAGCACTGCACACACTTTCTATGCATACCCTAACGACCTCGCGACTAACACGACACGTCTTGTCATCGAGACAACTCTCGGCGAGACCAAGTACTACTACCCGATCAATCTCCCTGAGATGGCGGCCAACAAGTCGTACGAGATCGAGGAGGTGAAGATCACCCGTCCGGGTTCTGACAATCCGGATGAGCCGGTATCGTTCGCTGATGCGACATTCAGCATCAACGTGATCGACTGGACAGTGGTTCCTGTAACCGAAGGTACAACAATCTAAACCCAAAAATCATGTTCAAGAGAGGATTATTCATGGCTTTCGTGGCCATCGCAACACTTGCATGCAGCAAGGAGAATCCCTCGGAGCAGGTGCCTGAGGGCACGCAGATGGCAACTCTGGAGGTGAATGTCAGCGATGGCGTCGCCACCAGAGCGACATCTGTCAAGGACAGCCAGATAGGCACTGCGACAGGTGACATCCAGGTGCTGGTGTTCAACTCGGCAGGAAACCTGGTAGGATTCGGAGAGAACGCTGCATCGTCCAGCAATATCAGCATAAGTGTTCCGACCGGCACCGTCAAGTGCTATGCGGTTGTAAACAGTTCAGAGGACCTGTCGTCCGTATCAAAGGAGAGCACGCTTACATCCAAGGTGTCGTACCTGAAGAACAACTCCGTGACCAAGATGGAGATGATCGGAAGCGCATCCAAGACCATCGCAGCTGGAGCCAACAGCGTGAGCATCCCAGTGAAGAGATTCGCCGCGAAGGTGCAGATCGACAAGATCACTCCGGCGTTCACCGCTCCGGCACACAAGGCACAGGAGTTCAAGCTGACCGGCATCTACCTGGTGAACGTGAACGGAAGCTGTCCGTACACACTGACATCGGCAGCCGGGGCAAGCGATTACTGGTACAACAAAATGAAGTATGTCAGCGGAGACTGCAACGCGCTCATCAGCGACAAGCTCAGCTCTCCTGTTACACTACAGGCATCAGCTGATGCGGTTACGCCATACACCACTTCACACTATCTGTACTGCTATCCGAATCCGGTGACAACCGACAGCTCGTCAAGCTCATGGAGTAACAGGTACACCCGCCTGGTCGTGGAGACCACCCTCGGTGGAACGACCTACTACTACCCGGTGAACATACAGACTCCTGCAGCCAACACGCTGTATCAAATCACCAACATGAAGATCACAGGACTGGGAAGCGACTCTCCTGACAAGCTTGTCGAGAAGGGTTCGCTCTCGGTGAGCATCACCGTCACTGACTGGAGCACAGGGTTCTCCAAGGAAGTAGAATACTAGACTACAGGGAACGCGGGACAGGCGACTTGCCTGGGCCAGGAGCGGGGTACGCAGATGCGGGGCCGGCCACTCCGATCAGGGGTTCGACTCCCCTCGTTCCCACAACGTTAAACAGACTATACAATGGCAATGAGAAAGACACTAATCATCCTCGTGGCGGCACTCATAGGTGCTGCCTCGTGCAGCATCAAGGAGGACCGCACTCCTTGCCCGTGCTGGCTGACAATAGACTTCGGCAGATGCTCCCAGAAGAACGTGACGGTGGCGGCCTGGGGCGACTCGGAGATCTTCTCCGAAAGGATCGCTGTGAAGGACTACCCCGACGAAGGCAGCTACGAGAAGACCGTACCGAAAGGATACGTGAACACTTCCGTGGTCAGCGGAGAGAGGGACATGATCAGAAGCGGAGCGCATCTGAACATCCCTCTGGGACATGATGCGGACAGCATCTACGCACATGCCACAAGAGTGGAATGCTTCGGGGAGTTCGCCAAGGACACCGCAGTGATGCACAAGCAGTTCGCGAGGGTATTCATGAACGTGGAGATACCGCAGGGACATCAGTACCCTTACACCTTCACAGCCTGCAGCGATGTCTGCGGCATGGACATGAGAGACCTTTCTCCCGTCGAGGGAGAGTTCAAGGTTGACCTGGAGCTAGATGAGGAGAACATCAGCATGTTCTGTCTCCCGCGACAGAAGGAGAACGGCGGACAGCTGAGGCTCCTCATCTATGACAAGGGAGAAGTCATCGAAACCATTCCTCTGGCCGAGTGGATCAACCAGATGGGATACAACTGGCTGAAGAAGGACCTTGAGGACATATACATCGGCGTCGACTATGCCAAGGCAGAGGTCAGCATCTCCATCAAGGGATGGGATGACGGATACTCATTCAAAGTGGAAATCTAAATATTAATTCATCATGAAACGATTAATGACAATCCTATTAGCTGCCGCCATGCTGTGCTCCTGTTCAGCGGATGAGCAGCCAACCCTTCCTCAAGAGAAAGAACAGGCAGACTCTGCACTCGTCAGTTTCACCATCGGCATAGACCCGCCTGAAGGCTCCACCAAGAGCAGCATCACTGTGTCCTCACAGGTGGTGAGTGACATCAACCTGCTGGCTTACCATGAAGGAAAGCTGGCAGAAGTGCTTTACGTCCAGGAGTCGCAGAGTATCTCCGCAAATATGGTCAAGGGAAGGACGTACAACTTCTACGCTCTTGCCAACGTGGGCAGGATCGACGCTCCGACTAATGAAGAGCAGATCAAGTCATATCAGCTGTCTGTGACATCCGCCACCATGTTAGAGGGCTTCCCAATGGTCTGGAGCCTGAGCGACAAAACCATCGGTCAGAGTGGCAACAACATCAATATAACCATGAGGCGTCTTCACGCCAGGATCAACCTCACGGTCGACCTGTCAGACGTCAGCGGACTCACCATCACCGATGCACGCATCTGTCAGGGAGCTGTAAAGGCACACCCGTTCCAGGACCAGAGCAGAGCCATAAGCAGTAGCGAGGTCGCAGATGGCGACTTCGCCAGCGCTGATGACATCGCCACGCTGAACTCGGGACGGAGCGTGACATTCTATGCATTGGAGAACTGTCAGGGTGTCCTCCTTCCGGACAACACAGACCCTTGGCTGAAGGTACCGGAGGAACTCTCCAGCGGCTCGGAGCTATGCTCCTACCTGGAGATAACCGCATCCTACAGCGGAGACTACGGCGGAGTTCAGGTACAATCAGAACGTCTGAAGTACCGATTCTTCCTAGGAGCGGACAACTGCACGGACTTTAACATCGTAAGGAATAAGGATATCAACGTGAATCTCTGCATCAGCGAGGACAATGTCTTCGAGCACTGCTGGAAGGTAGACTTCGGGGAGGATCTCCCGGTAATCGAGTACGGGCTGGAGTGCACTCCTGTCTCGGCAAGCGTCAACGTAGGCAAGACAACTGCACTCAAGGCGGTCTACTTCAGGACCGCCGACGGACTGAGGGTCTGGGAGAGCGACTACACCTCTTACGTGAGTTGGAGCTCAAGCAACAGTTCCGTAGCCACTGTAAGTAAGGGAACAGTGACGGCCAAGTCACCCGGCACAGCGGTCATCACCGCATCGATAGGCAACAGCCGGGCTGCCTCTACAATCAAGGTCATCCGCAGTCAGAAGACACTCACTGGGCTGACCCTGGAGACAGACCGCAGCGACTACTACGCCGGAGACTACGCCTACTTCACGGCCTGGGCATCATTCAGCGACGGCACGAGCGAGGACGTGACCGAGCTCTGCAGCTGGGACTGCTACGACGACTGCCTCGGGACTAGCACGCCGGGCGTGTTCATCGCCGGCAACAGCGACGAGAGCGGCACCTTCGAGATCTACTGCGAGTATACATACGAAGGAGTGACAAAGTACGCCTCACTCACCTTTGACGTGGAGTACCTGTCGGAGGGATTCACGCTAAGTTCCACTACTGCATCATGGCAGAAAGGAAGTCTCAGCATCACCATCAGTGATCCAGATAACAAGGGCTGGAGCTTCACCTCGGATGATGAGCATTTCACCATGAGCGGCGGAGCGTCAGGAAAGGGCAACGCCACTCGCACCCTCTCATTCGATACCCTATATAGCGGCGGCACGTACAAAGTCTATGTGCACATCGGTTCAAAGACCTACTCGGCAACGATCACCCGCAAGACAGCTCCGACAAATACCTATACCGTGGACTACTGGTGCTATGCCAGGGTGACATCTACGGGGAACAGTTCCGGGGATTCCGGACCGGGCCTAGCCGAGGTCTACTTCAGACTGGCTTCACCTGCCCTTCAGAACATGACCATCTACGATAATCACGGCAACGCCTACACCATCTCCAAGGGAGCGTATGAGAGCGCGAAAAAGAGCATCTCCATGGACTACATGCCATATGATGATCTCGTGCCAGACTTCTTCTACGGAAAGTCCATCAGTCCTTCGGTAGTGACCACATACAGCGAGAGCGAAGGCATAGTAAAGTATAGCTATGTATTTGATTACTAGAATATCACAGACAATGAAAAGATTATATGTAAACATTCTTGCTTTTACCGCACTGTTGTGCAGCTGCAGCCCCGCCGAGGGGCTCCTCCCGCAGGAGCCCCAGGCGGAGCAGCCTGTAGCCTTGGAACTATCCATGAGCACGGCGGAGCTTACCAAGGCACTCGTCAAGGACACAAAGCTTCCTGACGGATCCTCCGTCGGAATCACGATAAAGGATGACTACGGAGTATACACCGGTGAACTCTTCACCAATGTTAAGTATACCGCCAATCAGGAATCCGGTAATCAGGTATGGTCCTCGGAATCCCCTATCCTGCTATCATCAGAGATGGGAACACTGTTCGCATTCTACCCATTCTCTGAAGCGTTCGACCAGATCTCATCAATTCCTCTGAGAGCAACATCTGTCACACAAGTGGACTGCATGTACGGAGTCCCTGTGACTGTAAACAAAGACAAACGGAACGCAACAATCGTAATGAAACACGCTCTTGCAGCTGTGAAGATTTCCTATGTGAGAGGTACATATACAGGTGCTGGCAAGGTAACGAAAGTATCCTTTGGAGGTGACTGTATCGGCACAGCTGCTTATCTTGACGCAACAGACGGATCCATCTTCAACATTACAGGTAAGGGTGGCACAGTTGCTCCGGCAATGACAGCGAAGACTCTTACATTCTCGATACAGGAGAGCGAGATCATTGTCATCCCGTCGGGAGCGACAACAGGCAAGGTGGTCATCACCATAGACGGGACAGATTACACACTGGAGTTCGGGGACATCATCCTCAGACAGGGAGAGATAACGCAGTTCCATCTGACCGTGAACTCCGGAGAGCTCTCACTCTCAGACATCACCGTCAGCGAGTGGACATACGGAGAAACGCAGAACACCGCCATCAAGGTGAGCGACAAGGTGACTCTCACCGGAGACCTTGAGGACATTGCCGTATACAACTCCGTCAGCGATGGAGTGGTTACGATCACAGCAGTCCCTAAGACACCCGCAAGATGCAAAGAAGTGGAGCCGGTAACTCTCACAGGTACCGCTACCCTCACGCAGAGTTCTGACATCGAGACCGGTATCAGAACCATCACTCTCTCAGACATCAAGTCTGCTGTCACCGTGAACTTCACCGGCACATACACATACGATCTTGTGGCAAAGTGGGAGGTTACAGCAGGTACAGCAACGCAGATGCTTTACCGTTATTTCTACGATTCAGACATTGCCAAGATCACGAGGATGCGCGAAGGAGATACGGACATACAGCCGACACTGACTAAGACATTCAGCACAGCTGGAGTATACACCTACAAGTACTCTTTTACGGATCATGTCATACCTTATGATCTCTTTGATAACTGCCCTGCACTGATAGATGTGAAGGTCTCCAATGAGGTTACAGAAATCAAAGGCTATGCGTTCTCAAAGACCTCCATAACGCATTTCGAACTACCGGAAACCGTTCAGATCTTCGGCAGCGGAGTGCTCTATGACTGCACGAAGCTCAAGAGCGTCGACATCCCTGATTCCCTCACCGAAATCTACGACAGCATGTTCCGCGGCTGCGAATCCCTTCAGACCATAAGGATACCTGATGGTGTCACACGATTCGGAGACTTTGCCTTCGACGGATGCTCATCACTTGCATCAATCATCATTCCGGCTGGTGTGACATATATCGGCAACTATTGCTTCAGCGATTGCAGCAACCTACGACATATCGTATCCTTCCCTCTCATCACTCCGAGTCTTGGAGGCAACTACAGATATAACTTCCTCGGTGTTGCGCCCTACGGTGTGTTGGCCGTCCCTGTAGAAGCAAAGACAAACTCAAACTACAGTTACTGGGTAGCCAGCAACCTTAATCTTGGAGCATACGGATGGACACTCGTTTATATGGACTAACAGCTCTAATGAAAATGAAAAGAATTCTAATAATCATAACTGCGTTAACAGCACTATACTCGTGCGAAAGGCTGCCAGTTGAACCGGAAGAAATCATTCCGATCAACCCGGAGGTCACGATTCCGTCAACGGACAGCGTGGCGGTCTGTACGTTCAACATAAGCAGCGCCGACCGTACCAAGAGCAGCATATCGCCTGACGAGAATGCGATCAATGACATCAATATCTACGCATATAGGGATAGCAAGCTGGTTGAACATGTCTTCAAGTCAAACCCGACCACTGTGGCCTTTGAACTGAACAAAGGCTATACGTATAACTTCTACGCCATCTCCAACATGGGAAGGATAGAGATGCCGGTCAATGAATCACAGGTAGGCGGTGAGGTCAACCTATGGATTGCCACAATCGACGACCTTGAAGAGTGCATCCCAATGGCATGGAAGACAACGGGAGTGAACATCAACAGCAGCCAGAAGGCTGTTAATGTGAAGATGGAGAGGCTGGCTGCAAGGATTGGATTCACACTTGATGCATCACTAGTGAACGGCATCAAGATCACATCAGTCAGACTTTGTCAGAGCGCCTCCGTTGTGCGTCCTTTCGAATCCGGCGGCAGCAGGATCACTTCTGAGGACGAGTCCCTCGATGGCGACTACGCCACGCAGCAGGATCTCGAGAGGCTCAATGACGGTGAGACCATCCACTTCTATACACTGGAAAACAGACAGGACAACCTGCTTCCGCAGAACAAGGACCCATGGCAGAAGATTCCTGACGCCCTGGGCAGCAAGGCAGGACTATGCACATACATCGAAGCCATCGGAGAGTTCGAGGAAGGATTCCTGTACAAAGGCACAGTGACCTACCGTTTCTATCTTGGAAAGGACAACACCTCCGACTTCAGTGTCATCCGCAACAGCGACATGCATATCACCCTCACGCTCACAGGAGAAGGGCTGACTGAAATCTCCTGGAAGGTTGAACCGGACGTGGAGGTGCAACCAGGATACGCAGACGGCTATATCGACGAGAGTCTGCATCCGGCTGACGACATGTATATCGGCGAGAAGTTCTGGTACTATATGGACGTGCATCCGGACCTTGTCACACATCTTGGTGGAGACCTGTCCAAGTGCAGCCTAAAGCTGGTATCCATTGATGGCGGAAGCATAAAGTTCGACGAGTATGAGACCGACTCTTCCCGCGGAGTCATTTACGTACGCGGAACATGCTGGACAAGAGGAACTGGCAACATCTGGCTTTGCGACCCGAGCGGCAATCCGGTTACCGAGGTCAGCGAGAGGTTCAACATCAAGAAGCCAAATATGGTAGCATCATTCTACTCAAGCGTCAGATACGGAGACAGCGACATAGCCATTGATGAGCAGCCATGTGCAATCATCAACGGAAGGGATGAGAAGCTACATATCTATCTTACAGATGAAGACGGATACAATCTCAATAACGACTATCTGTCCGGATTCGACCTGACTCCATTCACCTTCGAAAGAGATCCATACATAGAGTCTGATTACGACATGCTTGGCAATATCACTGTCACCATGACACCTGGTACATCAGAATCCAACGGTCCGGCCGCAACCTACACCATCAGCTGCAAGAACAGCGGAAGCGACCCAGATGTGAATTACGAGCTAAGCCGTGCGGTCAGAGGCACACGAGTGATCAGCATCGACATCGACGAGCTCAATCACAGCATCTATGACGTCTATAGCGTAGACTTAGGAATAGAGCCTATCACTCTGACCGTGGTTGACAATGGATGGGCCAAATACCACTCGACTCAGACTTCGCTGAAGATAAACAATCCGTCAAATATGCCGTTGACCATACAGGCATGGCAGGTGAATACGTCTAATACGGATTGGAATGCCATCAGCAGGAACGAGTACCTGGATGATGTGAACAACAACATCACCATCAACAGAGTCTCGTACATCACAAGTTCATATTACGGCAGTTCCCTGCCACTCTATGGATACGGTACGACCATCTACAACGAAAGAAATGGAGATGGCGACCAATTCTCATCTGATGGTAACCTGATGGTTTATCCATTGTATGGATTGGATGTTAACGATTGCTACAGAGTCCAGATGGTTGACCAAAGAGGCCAGGAGTCCCTGCATCACCTCTTCGATGTAAGACTGCCTTCAGGAAGACTCTACAGTGGAGAAGTGAAGCTGATTGACAATCTTGAGGACGGTTCGATGAAATACAGCATCATCTATGGAGATGATCCGGAGAATCCGGGATGGAACAACAAGGGCATGTGGCTATACAGTAACGGCAACCTGATCTCGAAGCCAAACACTTCGTTGGATTCATTCCCTAATATCACAGCTCAAAAACTCTCGAACATGATCAGCAGGTTCAACTCCGGCCCTTACAATCTTACACTGACGTATGACTCGTCCGCTGGCCAGCTCTATGCAAGCTGCACCAAGGGCAATCCATACGGTATCAAGCTGGATGTGAGCATCACAGGAACGGTGAACGGATATGTCGAGACCTTCCCGAACGGCACATGGTTCGGAGGCAAGGACAACAACTGCTCCGCAACCATCAGCAAGACTCTGACCGGAATCACTGTGGGCACCTCGAAGACATCAATAGATGGAGGTGCAATCAAGGCAGGAATGGATGCGATTTATGCTCAGACATTCTTCGATTCACACAACTCGATCGGTTCTGCAAACAGCTATCAGCACGCTGCGCATCCGACATCGCTGAGTGTAACTATAAAGATCAAGGTAAACTCCGGTTCTACCGCCGATCTCTACCCTATCACGCTGACCTGGAATGCGTCCAACCTGTCATACTATCATTCTCAGGACGGAACGACATACTCACCGACACTTACCAAATCGATGCCGACCTGGAGTTTCAATAGACTCAAGCGCAAGTAGCAAGACAAAGAGGAGCCCACCTGGACTCCTCTTTTGCATTAAAAAGTAAAACCAATCTTAACCTTCAAGTCAAGCTCGAAACTGTCCTTGAAATCCGGAGTTCCAAGAGTCCGGACGTACCCCTTATTCTCTTCCTTCTCATACGGTAGGAAATCAACTCTGCCGAACTGCAGAAACCTGTTGTCAATCGTTCTCAGACACGTACCGTAGTATGATTGCGAAAGACCTGCAGACACACCTGCATTCATCCTTATCTTGTCGCACACCTGCCAACATGCACCGAACTCAAGATTAAAGAAGAGCCCCTTCTTGCCGTACTGCATGTGTACATCCTCCATCGGGATGTATTCGTATCTGCCGTTAGTGAACTGCTTCAGGCGCGAGAGCTCAGCGTTCCAAAGAGCATCGACAGTCTGTGCAGTATGATCAGCATACTCTCCTCTGAAGAACTCCTCGTAGAGATCAAGCGATGCAAATCCCATTTCCTTCACCCTATGGATGAACACCTGGTCATTATACTTGATCTTGTCTGATGCATCACGCGAGTACAGGAATACGAATGAATAACCAAGATCCAGCTGCACATAAGGACTGATCTTCCTGTCAAGGATATCACTTCTGAGCCGAAGGAATACAGGAACCGATGTTGTCTGATTATTGCGCAGCTCACCGCCGCTTACTGTGGCTGTAGCGTTCTTATATGAATATCCACCGAAGCCTGCGGCCAGGACGAACTGAGGGCAGAATCGATAGCCCGCTGCCATGTCTATTCCATACGAGGTATTTACCCTTTCATTGAAAATATTTCCGGCAGAAAGGTCGACCGAGAAGAAGGTTCCCTTCTGAAAATATTCCGGCTTTTCGGAAGCATTGGCAACAGATGTCAAAAGCATCATGCATATGCATGTGATCAGGAAACTTTTCATAATCAATAAGCTATTAGTTTGACTTTAGGGTGTTCTTTACGCGTGGAGCGATCTTTTCAGACCATTCCACTACCGTAGTTATGTGTTTGAAAATTAATCTGGACAGCTGCCGATAAGCAGAGCTATGACCACACCGATAATCCAGAAAGTCACTTTGAACGTAAACTTGACAACGCCAAAGATCATGTCGAATAATGTCTTCATTCCACAACAAAATTTAATATGTAACACTGATTGATGGCCTCGCGTACATTACAGATTTCAGAAAAAGACATCCGACAAGAGCGTCGAATCGTTTGGCCATCCTTAGATGTCTGCAAAGGTAGGAATTATTCCAAAGGAAACAAGATTTACTTAAAGTTTCCGCCCTTGCAGAAGCCTTGATGACGCAGCTTCAGAAGACGAGCAAGGGTCAGCGAAAGAAAACGCAGAAGTTCATGGATAACACATGATTCTTCTGCGCTTTTGTTTACGGCGGACTTGTCCGCACTCACGAGCATCAGAGTGAGGCGATGCCCTTGCGCAGTCCTGGAGATGTGGCAACTTCGCGGATTGCAGAGGCGGAGGACGGGACGACAAGTCTATCTCACTATTTCTTATACTCCCAAGTATACGTTACCCATTGGTACTTGCGGCGATACTTGGTTTCACGTTTAACCTTGGTAATTACTATTTCTTTACCAAGATAAATCGGATCCTTCTTTAACCTAAGATTAACATGAACCTTTCCCGCATCACTCGTCTCACAATAATACTCCTCAGTATTATTCCCCTGTGACAGAATTCCAGACCAGCAGACGTCGTGCAGCATGTTCACATCTTCTGCTGTGCAATAACCGTCAAACTCAAAATTCACCTCTTTAAGCCATAGGATAAAATCCATTATGATTCTTATCAAAGTGTGTGCAAGATTTTCGGAACGCAATAGGCTTAAATAGCCTTTCACATCCATCTTCACCACATCTTCTTCATGCACAGCTCCATTTGCAATATCACTTGCATAGCGAAGAGCGACCGCAAGCGGTAAAGGCATAATGTTTCCATGCACTATGTAGATAGCCTGATCTTTATCTATGAATGAGCCATCCCTTAACAGAGCCGGAAGCATTCCAATGTTCTTCACTTGATCGGATGAAAAACCTCTTCGAATCTCATCAAAAACAAGACGATAAAGTCTGTTGAGAACTCCCCTCAGCGTTGTAAAAGACTTATTAGGCTGAGTCAAGGCATACGTCAACGCTGAAGCCGTATTTAGTTTAGGGAATTTTGAATCAAGCCAATTTGCAGCTTCAAATTCACGGGCATACTGTCCTTTTATCTTTGCGATGACATTATCTTCACCATCAAGTTCTTCTCGCAGCGTCTTTACCAACTTCTCCAAAGAACCATCATCGGATTTACTGAAGTAACGTCCGTTGACGATGTACTTATATTCTTCATCATACAAATCGTCTTGGAGATAACACTCTGGAACATCCGTATAGACAAACACTGGAATTTCCTGTTTGCGTACCACTGCCAATAATTCCCTCAAACCTTTGTATCTATCCCTTATTGAATCTACCATCGCATCAACTATAATGGCATCGGGAGTATAATCCCCCTTTCCAATTGCAAACAGCAGCCCCTCATCGCCTTGAATATGGCAATAGCAACACGTCTCCAATCCCCAAGACATGAAATCTTGTTCTTCACTAGAGACTGAATCCACTATCGCCACCCTATAGATAGAGTCAGAACTTACTATACTTGAAGTCTTCTCGTAAAAATCTGCCATAAGCGCATCCTGTGAATCACGATCCTTCAGTATGGCTATCTTTCTTTTAAGAAGTATTTCTGTTGTGGGTTTAGTCGAAAGAAATTTTGCCAATAGTTTGTTATGATGAAGGACATAAGCAAGATAATCTGATGAAATCAAGTCATCCTTTATCCTTAACGCACATCCAGCATCTTCTGGGCACATATAATATCCCGGTAAGTTATTGAGGAACATCTCTCCCTGGCTATTTATGTGAAGATGAGAACCCTTGTATATTGATGCAAGAAGTGAAACCCTATAGTTTTTAGGACTTTCTGCATTTGCTAATACTTCTTGAATGTCATTAGAGAAATAATACCTCGGCAAAGAATTATAGGTTCTGGAATCTTCTATAAGTTCCTGCATACTATCGTCATCAATCTCACACAGATCTCCAATAGCCACAAGTTCTTTTCCATCAGAAGCCTTTTCCTCGATATAATGCGAAGGGTATAGATTGTACCCGTATCCTGCGATAATAGGATATGGAACAGGGTCACGGAGTTCTTCATGTTCCACAATATTTTGTCCATCAAAATATTTGAAGGCAACAGAATCATACCCGCCATAAATTCCTACCACTACAATATTACGAATTCCGTCTGTTATAACCTCCTTAACGAACCCCTGCTCAAGCATGGATTTTATTAGCTCATGCTTAATGGTGTCTGTACTAAACTTAGTGTCGTAATGAAAGATTGCATAAAAGCCACCTCTTTCATAACACCTATCCAGCCCATGCATGAGTTCATGATTGAAATCTCTTTCTTGCAACACTTCAATATCCCTAGGTGAACAATCGAAATAATCATCCAGATCACTGTCATCAGTTGTTTGACTCGGATTAGATTCATCTGATTGTATCCCTATAGTGGGCACATCCGATGAATATATCAGCTCGCTTAATATCAAATCTTCTAATACACCCCCAGTACCCGCATAATATGGTTCATCGGCAGAAAGTACGTCAGATAAATACAACTTAACGGCCCACTCAAACTTGAGTTGATCAAGATCATCGCACTTGATATGCAATTGATTGCAAAGAACCGACAAGACTAATGGATACTCATACTGAAACTCTTCTTTAGGAACTGTACGCACTATATAATCTATCCATGCGAACTGCTCGGCATAAAACGAGCTGGCAAGATCCAATACTGAACTTTGCAAGAGCCTTCTTGGATTGTATGGTAATTTGCTAGCCAATTGTTCCAAATACTCCTTTTGCTTTTCACCTTCTTGATAAATTTCAATATGATACCCGTGCCTTGCACAATATAAGGCAATCATATTCATTGCCATACTACCATATGAAGCGCATGGTTTGAAGCCGTACTTGTTTAGTAATTCTGAATCCGTAAGGTGATAGTCTACGTTACTCATATATTTCATGATTATACAACAAAGGTAATTAATATTTCCAGTAACATTTGTCAACGTCAGACAATTTGGAACGCTATAGATATTTGATAATAAGCACTTCCTACATAAGACCTACAAATTCTATGAATGTAACACATCATCAAAAGGGGCGGCAGATCAACCTGCCACCCCACCGATACGTATCAGTCTGCCATCTAGAAGATCTCCTCTAGGCCATACCCTGCCAGGATTTCCTGAATCCTTACACGTCCAAGACCCTTTGAGGCAAATATGGCAAGATTGACCATAGCATCACAAAGGCTCTCCTTTGAATCACGGATATTTCCATGCGTTGGGTGATTAGTTGCTTTCACGAGTTCGTGAAGATCGGTGATGCTCTGAAGCGCTTTTGCGCAGTCGTCAAGCGCCTTCTTTTGAGCAAGCTCTAGATTCTGCGGCTGAGTTGTCTGGATCAACTCCGATGAGTCACTTTTGATTCTGTGTTGTTTTTTCATTTTACTTTGCTGTTTGGTCAGCAAGCACATCGTACCGGTATTCAGTTCTCACTGAGAGTGGATAATATTCGTCTGAATGACGCGGCTGGGCTCATAAGTCAGGGACCACGACGTCGCATGAACCGTTCCTGCATCCTTTTGGCAAAGCGTATTTCATCATACGCAATCGGGCCCGTATGATGAAACAATGGGATGTCAGGAGTGCGCACAGGTTCCTGCGAATCCGGGGATGACAAAAGAGCCTCTATGGCGTCATAAGACGCTTACATGTACAAATATAAGGAATATTGTGCAGATAGTCTCATAGGCTCATTCAGAGTTGCACTTTGAAGATATATCGTATTTCAAAGAAAACTTTTATCTTTGCATTATCCGCAAGGAAATTTTAAGAAACATATTGAAAAAGATAGCGTTTTTGCTGTTGGATCCGTCCCTAAATTCTCGAAAAATTTAATTGACTAGGAGACAACGTGCATGAGCGCCTACGTTTTGCGTGGGCGTGATTCCGTTGTATAGTCATGGCCTTTCGAGAAGCCAAGGGACTGCAGCGTGGATCCGTCCACGCTTCTTTTGTATACTCTCATACAGATATCCGATTAGTCACTTATCGGCTCTGTGAAAGGTGGTGAAGGATTCGGGCTCTTTCTCCACCTTATTCATTATCGACGGCCCTTAACAACATTTTTTCTATCATTAGCTGTAACATTCATATAATTATCGAGTAGAAGTAGAGGTAAATTGTTAAATTTGAACATTTAATGGTGAAACCCTATGCTTAAGTCGATAACAATGCGCAACGTTGCCACGTATGACAACGTCGGTGTAACTTTTGATGACTTGAATAAAGTCAATCTCATTTACGGTCCCAACGGTACCGGAAAGACCACAATATCAAACTATTTGAAACACTACAGCAAGAATAGGATTGCAGGTGAAGCGATTCCACCTCAATTTTTAGGCTGTCAGGTACAGTGGGACAGAGATGCTTCCCCTGAGATCATAGTCTATAATAGAGCCTTCAAAAAAGAGAATATTGGAAAAACGACAATCCCAGGCGTTTTCGTTATGGGTAAAAGTGCCGTTGACAACAGTAAAAGAATCCAGGAAATCCAGGACGAATTAAGAACTATTAGAACAGAGGCAGAAGACTTAACTACCGCTCTACAACAGGTTAAAGAGAGCTACCTTTTTGGCGGTTCTCTATTCCAAGCACTCTTAGCGGGTATCGACTCTCGCATCAGCGATGAGGCTAATAGCCTTTTTGCCAAATCCATGGACGGTCTCAAGAGAGATAACAACAAAAGAATCGATAAGATTCTTGAGGTCTTTCATAGGATCGGTTCAGTGACAGTATTGTCTGAAGCGGACATCAGAAAGACAATCGGCATCGTTAACACAAAAGATGTAGACCCTCTTTCCACCATTAATCTTCCAAACTTAGCTCCTCTCAAATCCATCGAACAAGAGAATATCTGGAACAAAGTTATCATCGGTAGCGGAGATGTTGACTTTGCAGGATTCATCAACAATTTAGGCATCAGCGACTGGGTGAGACAGGGAATCAGCAAAATGGATAAGACTAAAGGAGTATGTCCTTTCTGCCAGCAACACACAATAAGCGGTGACCTCATTGAGAAGTTCAATAATTACTTCAATGACGAATACAAGAACGAAGTCAATAAAATTGAACGATTTACTGAGGAGTACAAATCTGCTACTACTCTTTTAGTTGAGTTCTTAACAAACCTGCTCAACAACTCAAAATACTCTGAATATGTTGATGCGGACAAATTGAAAGGAATCATCTCCGGACTCAAGAAGCACCATAAGCTGAATCTTGCTTCAATGGCAAAGAAGACCACATCTCCTAGCGATAAGATTGACCTAGAGGATGGTACAATGTTATACGACGAGCTTGAAGATTTCATTGAAGGAGTGAACAACTCTGTATCGGAGAGAAATTCCCTTATTGCACACAAGAACAAGCTGAAAAGCAAACTTCCTGAACAAGTATGGGATTTCCTAGTAAACAAATACAAGTCTGGAATTGAATTATACTATCAGCAGAGAGTCGCAGCCATAGCTGATGAGCAAGCCATCAAGCTAAAGCAAGATAAACTACAGCAAGAGGAGATTTCATTCAACAAGGAAATCTCTGAATTACGTGCACAGTCTTCAGATTCGACTGCTGTAGTTGAGCGCGTTAACCAGATACTTGAAAGACTTCAATTCAATAGTTTCAGACTTAAAAGCTACGACCAATCATCGTACCAGATTGTAAGACAAACTGGAGAGATCGCTTCCAACACACTTAGTGAGGGAGAAGAAACTCTAATCTCCTTCCTCTATTACATTCACCTGCTTGACGGAAGCACTAACGCAAATACGCAAAATAGGAATATCATTGCCGTAATAGATGACCCAATCTCCAGCCTGGATAATGGTATCCTTTCATTCGTAGCAAGAGAAGTTAAAAATCTGATGTTCCGATGTGGCGACTTCAACGACAACATCAAACAGGTTATCGTTTTGACTCATAACATACACTTCCACAAGTCACTCTCATTATCCCCTGTCGCGTTCGACAAAGAAAGGAAGAAGAAAACCTTCTTCATTATAGAGAAGGATTTTTGCACTCATAAAACCGTTCTAAATTCGTGTTCACAGGAAAACAACGTCGAGAGTGAATACAACTCACTTTGGAGCCTGATGAAAAGTGCATACGAGAAGATCAACAGCAGTAACAGCGGAGAGAACAAAGAGTATAAGTATACGATTCAGAACACGATGAGGCGCATATATGAAACCTTTTTCTCTAACACCTGCGGATTATCAAACTTTGATATCGCTACAATGTTCAAAAATGAAGGTAAGGATAAAGAGGCAGACTGTTTCAGGAATCTTATTGAGTGGCTCAACGAAGGATCCCACAGTGCAGATATGAATGATTTCAAAGATGCTCCGAGCGATGCTGTTATTCAGATGTACATGAAGATTTTCGAGGAGACCTTTAGAATAACCGGCAACTTTGGCCAATATCAAAGACTCATGAAGATTTAGCTGTAACTATTTGGGGATATTGCATATACCATGTAAGAAGCATTGCTTCTTTTGGATTATCCAAATAATTAGTAACTTTGTTGTTAAGAATAAATCCTCACAAATACAGCTAAATAGTCCGAACAGAATCTCTGCTTGGATTAGATATTAGACAAAACCATATTGCATACTTATGAAATGCATAATAGACACGACACTGATTGACATAAAGGAAAGTCAGATTCTTCAATATGACGAAGAACTCTTGAATCTCCTTTTAGTTGATAGAAGTTCGAATGAGAATATTATCTGGGCAACAGACAACTATACAGACTTAGGACCAGAATATTCTCCGCAAGCCCATATTACGATAAGTTCAATAACCAGAGACGACGTTCAGATAATCCAACCTCGAGTAAAAAAGAGCAAAGCTGTTCAAGAGTATAGATCCAAAGACAAAGCGGAAGTATTTACGCCGTCGTGGATATGCAACAAGCAGAACAATTTGATTGACAACGCATATTTCGGACGAAGCGGAGTTTTTAACGAAGAAATTGAAGGAGGATGGATCAGTACAAATAAAGTCGAGTTTCTTGAATCAGAAAATTGGCAGGATTACATCAAGGAGAAGCGCCTTGAGATAACATGCGGAGAGGCCCCGTACATCGTTAGCAGATACGATGCGACAACGGGAGAACTAATCGCACCTCTCAACCGCGTTGGAATACTAGACAGAAAATTCCGCGTAATTCATGAGAATAGCGAGCAGATGACTTTCCAGACGTGGTTCAAATGGATACAAATAGCTCTTCAGTCCACATATGGATACGAATGGCAGGGAGACAACTTGCTACTGGCAAGAGAGAACATACTTCTAACTTATATTGATTTTTATCAATTAAAGTTCAACGGTGGATTCCCTAGCAGGAAAAGCATATTAGACGTTGCAAATATTATATCCTGGAACATATGGCAGATGGACGGTATTAAGATGGTTATTCCGGATACATGTGGAGAAAGAGAAATGATTATAAGGGATGATCAATTATCACTATTTGACGAACCAGAAGAAAGAATCGAAGTAGTACCTTGCCCCGGTTGCAAGACAAACAACCCACATACACATAACGGAATTCAATGTAAGATTATGAACTGGTATTCCGGATATAAAAAAGACAAGGTAGGAGAAGTATTCTTCCACACTTTAATAAGCTAAAACCCATAATATATGGCCAACAAAATATATTCCGTATACACAGATGCACCGCAGAAACCTTCTGCGGGTCTGTTCGGTGAAACTCCTCAGAAAATCAAGTTTCGCGAGGAGCAGATAGATGCCATTTCTCGAGCAAAGAGGCATTTTGAAAGAAAAGAGGGTATGCAACAATATCTCTGGAACGCAAAGATGCGTTTCGGAAAAACCTTGTGTGCACTCGAATTAGCCAGACAAATGTCTGAAGGTAGAGGAGCAAACAGGAAGGTCAGAAGAGTCCTTATCGTAACACACCGTCCGGTAGTAAACCAGAGCTGGAAGGAAGACTTTGATAAGATCTTTGGCGACATTCCTGAGACCTTCAAGTATGGCACAAAGTTCGAGAACGATTCTACCGGTAACTTTTTCGACCTTGAAGCTCATACGAAAGCGAATGAAAATAACGGTTATGTTTTCTTTGCTTCAATGCAGTACCTTCGCCGATCAAATCTAGTCATCAACGAAGAACGAACTGAGGCAGATCAGGAAAATGAAGCATTAAGAAATGCTATATTGGAGAATGACTGGGATCTTGTTGTTATAGACGAGGCACACGAGGGAACAAGAACATCACTTGGTCTTAGAGTAATCTCTACATTAAGAAAGGAGAAGACTAAACTTCTTCACTTATCGGGTACTCCTTTCAATCTCTATGAAGACTTCGACAAAGACGAAGAAATTTATCAGTGGGATTATGTAATGGAGCAGAAGGCAAAGGCAGATTGGGACAAGTCGCACCCTGGCGAATACAACCCATATGCCGTGCTTCCACACATGAATATCTTCACTTACGATCTAGCCAAACTCGTCAAAGGAAAAGACTTTGCAGAAGACGGAGCATTCAAGTTCAAGGAATTCTTCAGGACATGGAGTGGCCGTAAAGAGGTTGATGGAGCAGAAATGCCGGAAGGAGCAAAGGGTCGATTTGTACATGAAAAAGAGGTTATTGATTTCCTCAATCTTATGTGCAAGGAAGATGAAGAAAGCAACTATCCTTTCTCTACAGAGCTTTATCAAGAGAATTTCAATCATACACTTTGGATTGTACCTGGTGTAAAGGAAGCAAAGGCTCTTTCACAGTTATTGAAAGAACACGACGTCTTCTCTAATTTTGAGATCATCAATGTTGCAGGTAACTCAGATGACGATGAAAAGAGCGAGAACGCACTTGACCTAGTTCTTAATAAGATAGGAAAGCGCCCATCAGAAACTGCGACAATCACGATCTCATGCGGTAGATTAACCACCGGAGTAACTGTTCACCCATGGACTGCTGTATTCTATCTTAAAGGGTCAGAGAACACATCGGCTGCAACATACATGCAGACCATTTTCCGTGTACAGTCAACTGACACAGAGACTTATCCTGGCAAAATGAAAGCTGAGTGCTACGTATTCGATTTTGCTCCGGATAGGTCACTCAAGATGATTGCAGAAACTGCTAAGTTCGCTAATCTGTCTAGCAAACAAAGAAGAAACGCCAACGCGACATCTAAAGAAGATGATATCGCAACTATGAGTGAATTCCTGAATTTCTTCTCTGTAATTTCACTTGAAGGTGGTAAAATGGTTGAGTACGAAGCTGAAACACTGTTCAAGCAGCTCGACCATGTCTACATTGACCGTGTTGTACGTAATGGCTTCAATGATAATCTTATCTACGACACTACATACCTTATGCAACTTGACGAAAATCAGTTGCAGCGACTCAATGACCTTGGCAAGATCATCGAGCAAACAACAAACATGGAAAAGCCTAAAACGGCGAAAGCGATTCAGTTGGCAGAGAACAGATTAACTCAGCAGCAAAAGGACGCTGCCAAACTAGCAAAAAAGAAGAAAAGAGAAGGCAAGCCACTTACTCCAGAGGAAAGGGCTGCGATGGAAGCAGAAAGAGCAGCCAAAGAAGCCGAGAGAAAGGAGAAAGAGAATAGAATCTCTATACTTCGAGGCATTGCTTTAAGAATCCCACTCTTGATTTATGGCGCAAATGTCGATGATGAAAAGATTGGTATTACCATCGAGAACCTCACTGAGAGAATCGACAATGCATCATGGGCTGAATTCATGCCACGAGGTATAACCAAAGACATCTTTGAAGAAATCAAACCATGTTTTAATGCAAAGATGTTTGCGCTAGCTGGTAAAAGATATAGGCAGCTTGCACGTGAGGCGGACGAAATGCATACAGACGAACGTGTGAAGCGCATCGCAGAAATATTTAGTTATTTCCACAACCCTGATAAAGAAACTGTTCTCACTCCATGGCGCGTAGTCAATATGCACATGAGCCAGACTTTGGGAGGGTACTGTTTCTATAATGAGAGATTTGATGGACCTAACCAAAAGGCAGTAGAGGGAACTGAAGGAAGACTATTTGACTACGTAGATACAACCGAGCCTCGATTTGTCGAAAGGGATGAGGTTACTGATGAAGTATTTAACACATCTACAAGAATCCTGGAAATCAACTCGAAAACCGGACTATATCCACTATATGTGACATATTCTATTTATCGTCAGCGAATGAAAGATTTCGCTAAGCACGATCTTATTGAAGATGTTAACAATTATTCAGTTGAAGAAGAACAAGTAATCTGGGACGACATAGTAAAGAATAACATATACGTTATTTGCAATACACCTATGGCAGCCCGTATTACGGAGCGAACACTTCTAGGATTCAGGACTATTTCTGGCCACAATATAAAGGAAGACACCCTTGTAGAAAATGCAACATCCAACAGCGTTAATCTTATCAATAAGCTCAAGACCTTTGGATATTGGAATAACACAGATAATAAATCAGAGATGAAATTTAACGCTATTGTAGGAAATCCGCCATATCAATCAAAAACATCAGCAACGGGTTTCCAAGGAGTTAACATTTACCAGCATTTTATTGAAATCGCGAGACAGCTCAAACCTAATTATATATCCATGATTACACCTAGTAGATGGATGACCAAGGGTGGAATGGGCATCAAGGAGGAATGGGTAGAAGAGTTACTTAACTCCAACCATTTTATCCATATCGAGGATTTCCTTGATTTTACCGAATGCTTCAAAGGAGTAGGTATTGGAGGAGGAGTGAGCTTCTTCTTATATAGCGACGCATATAATGACAAGTGTCAATATAACCTCCATCAGGAAAAGGAAATATACAAGCAATCTCTCTATCTTAATGAGTTAGGTGCAGGTATCGTAATCAGGGATGGTAGGGCAAGTGAAATTGTAAAACAAATTTCACGTATAGAAGGCAAGTACTTTAATGAGAACAATTTCTCTTCTCTCGTTGGACCTTTGCATTTCTTCGATAGAGATGAGACCTTAGGTACCAACTGGAAAGGTTATAGCACAACTCCTGATGCTATTCACACATACAAGTGCTACATCAACAAAAGGCTGGAATCATGTGGTTTTGGATGGGTAAAGCATGCTGATATTGCAAAAGGATTTGACACCATTCCTCTGCATAAGATATTCCTTCCGAAAGCTTACGGAACAGCTGGAGACCCATACGTTATAGGAACGCCATTCTATGGTGAACCAAATAGCCTGTGTTCGTTTTCTTATATCGTGGTAGGCCATGATGCACAAAAACACAACTTCAGCAAAGAAGAGTGTGAAAACATCATCTCCTACATGAAGACCAGATTCTTCCGCTATATGGTAACTATTCGCAAGAAAACACAGGATAATCCTGCTAATGTTTTCCAATTTGTTCCATTACAGGACTGGTCAAAAAGCTGGACAGATGAAGAATTGTATGCTAAATACAATCTTCGCAAAGAAGACAGGGAATATATCGACTCTATTATAAAACCTATGGAATAATGTCAATAGACATAAATAGATACAGGGAATCCTTTAAAAGTCATCTTGAGAAGTCGGGCCACAGAGACCCGGCATCTCAAGATAACTTAATTAATTTTATAGAAAGAGAATTAGCCTATTTTATAAAGTCTCATTTTATCGGCAATCTTGAATCCATCTACGGTCTCTCCAAAGCTGATTTCTTTAACGCAGTCATGAGAGAAATTGCCTTAAACGATACGTTCAAGGCCGAGGATGAGAAACATGGAGGCATGCTTATAAAATCCATAAAAGTCTATACTGGATTTCTTGGATCAAAATGGCATCCTTCAAGAACCAAGATCAAACTAGGTAAAGGAGAGCGTAAGAAAAATACCACGGCACAACCTCAAGAGGCTAAACCTAAGCCGGTTATCGCTAAAAAGATAAAATTGGTTGAAGGAGCTATTCTACAAGAGAGGGATCGCGAAATACACAAACGCAATCCTAAACTCCGCGAATTATGCATTGCTCACTACGGTAACGAGTATCGATGTATCATATGCGAAATGAACTTTGTAGAAAGGTATGGCGAGATTGGAAAGGAGTTTATCGAAGTCCATCACCTGAACCCTATTAGTGAAACAGATGGAGAACATGAGGTGAATCCAGCGACTGAACTCATTCCACTCTGCTCAAATTGCCACTCCATGATACATCGCCTTGAGGACCCATCTGACTGGCAGCTACTTAAAACTTATTTAGCAGATCAAAATGTCACTAACGAGTGAGGATATAAGACTCAAAGAATGTCTATACAGCAAGATTAGTTCACTTGATAAAAGGGAGCCTTATATTTGGCGCCTTAAAATCTCGTCAAGTGAATATCAGTCGTTACATGATTCAATCACTAAAAGTATTGAGTCACACAATGGCAGTATTTCGCACCTTCTGACTTCAGATTTTGCCCTACAGATCATTACCTACCTAGCGGAATGGTACAAACGATCATACAATAGCGGTAAGTCTGATGCAAAAGCCATCGACCTTAATTCAGAACAACTGAAAAAGCTATGGGAGAATTCCGGTATCGACATTGAAAAATATGTGTATAAACAGGAAAGTACCGGAAACCGACTGTGGCAATATTCAACTTATGTTTTAGGAGGATTATCTGTACAATTAGAGCTAAGCAAGCAAAACAATCGCTTCCTGAAAGGGTTATGCAAGATTCTTCACAAAGAAGAGTATACACTAGAAAACTTGCATAATGAAGATAGAGCCATAGCGTTCCGTAATTCCATTAGGAACTACCATAGTCTATACTACTTCCTCACGGAGATTGTAAACGGAAGGAAACCATTCGATGATTCTGATCTTGTCGACCCTTATTCAGATGCGAACAAGCTCATTGAACGTATTCGTCATGCGAATGATGAAGTAATGAAAGAGAAATTTAGGTTTGAATGGCTCATTCATCACGAAGCTGGTTGCGATTATATGCAACGCAAATTACGCTTATGGTTCAACATTGAAGAGGTAGGTCTGGGAGTTCATCATTACCTTAGATACGACAGAGTATTTCTTTGGGGCTTCACACACCCGGAAGAGATTAAAAGACTATACATCAGTCTAAAGTTTAAGGATGGCGAGACTGTTATTCAAGATGCAAACTTCCAGAAGCCAACAATTTCCTATCTCAACACAGGAGACGAGTCTACTGGATTTATTGCTCAAGGCGTTGACAGGTACGCAGTCTGCCATAACATTCCAACAAAACGATTCTCTAAAATAGAGATTTGGGCGAAAGATAATTTAGGCAATATAAAGTGTATTCAAGAACAGACCTGCTCTGACTTCATGCAAGTATGGAGGGTATCTCCTTACGAAGATATCTGGAGCAGCAAACCAGCAGCACAGAAAGAGACAGCTGTCGTTTTTACGAACAAATGTAAACTAGAATTGGACTCTCCAAACGAATATCCTGAACGGGTTCCGTTTAAGGATAAGCTATATGGTTATTCAGAGACATACGGTTGGTATTACATTTATGACCAGGTAGTAATCGTAGATGAATCTGACACAAAAACAACCCTATACAACAGAATAGGATACGATCAGGTAAAGGCAAAACTTTACCGCGACGTTATATCATATAGTGAAACCGGATCCATCAGATATTTATTTGAGGATGATGAAGACTATGGCGAAATTGAAGAGGAAGTAGCAATCATTTTCAACCCGAGTGATATCATCATCAAGCACTTCGCAACTAAAGACGACATTCTAAACGCCACACCTGAATATTACTCCGAAGCCGAGATTATCAAATTCAAACAGCATGGTAACTACATAGAGTGGAATGACGTTCAGAAGCCTGACTTTGGTCTCAATGATTTGGTTATAGAAGTCAAGGAGAGAAGAATACCTCTCAAGGTTTTCTATATGCCACCTATTGCAGTAGAGAAACCTATTGTTAGAGATTTCAGCACCCAACAGATCATTTACAATAGCTGGAATGGAAGCGAGATAGAACAGAATGTTATTGAAGATAATATTACTCTCGGAGAAACGCCACTCCATCCCACTCACACTATTGTAATTTATACAGGCCAAGGACGTGTTGAGATACCGATCTTTCGCCCTACATTAGTTCGAGAGATTTGTCGTAATGAAAAGGTTATAGAACACATTGATAATTCAGAAGTTATTATTCCTTATATCCTTAAGGAGGATGTCACCGTAAACTGCTTCACTGAATCTGGTTATTCATCTTATCAATGTAAAAATATACCGTCAGTTTATACTAAGCTGGACAACAACAATACCAACTCGCAACTCTCAGCATGGGATAATGATACCCGATTTGAAGCAAATGAGTTGGATTGCTATGCCCCAGGATGCTTAAAAATAAGTTTTGGAATTAACCGCCGAGCAGAAGACGGCCATTTCTGCAAATGGAACTATTATGCTAATCAGGAGCCTGAACCTTGCTCGTATGACGAAACTCCTGAGCAGAACTCTATCATATTCCATTCGCTAGAGAAATCACCATCACTTTCTTGCATCATACCCAAAAGAGGTAAGTATAATGCATTTAAGTATAAGAAGAACGAAGTATCCTTGCTAAAGTGCTTTGATGTAGCAATCTTGCACAAGACCTACTTCTTCATATTCTTCCCGTTCTCACAAGTTAAGGATTTCAAGAAAGAGTTATATGAGCCACTCATAGCCGACAGGGGTGGTGTACTATCAGAGTCAGACAAGCAAGGCTTAAAACGAATTTCAGAGGAATTTAACTTTGACTGGGCTACACATAAAGTAGAATTATAGAAATTTCAACATATGAACTTTTCAGAATTATACAAAAACAACAAAGCTGCTGTCGAAAAAACTCTCCGTTCCTTA
>JAGBTT010000196.1 GCA_017631175.1 Bacteroidales bacterium | reverse complement strand
AGTCCTTGAGCCATGGAGAGTTGGTCGTGCCCACGCGGGTTGTCACCATCTGCGAGATATGGCGGTTGATGTCATTGCGGAAGAGTGTAGGACTATCCTTGGTCACCTGACCCAGACGTCCGTATGGGAGGAGGCCTGACTTCACGAGTGCCTGGAATCCGTTACAGATACCGAGGATGAGGCCGCCACGGTCGATAAGAGCATGGATGGCGTCAGCAATCTCCTTGTTGTTCAGTACGTTCGCAATGAACTTACCGCTTCCGTCCGGCTCATCACCGGCAGAGAATCCGCCGCAAAGCATTAGGATATGACATTCATCGATGTTTTTCTTCATTTCTGCAATAGACCTGAAGACATCTTCCTCAGTAAGGTTGCAGAAGACACTCATGCGCACCTCAGCACCGGCGTTACGCCATGCCTTTGCAGAATCGTAGTCGCAGTTGGTGCCTGGGAATACAGGGAGGTAAGCGACAGGCTTCTGCACAGGCTCACCCTTATACTTCATCTCCGATCTCTTCACCTTGAGCGGCTTCACGCCCTGCATTCCAGCAGGAACGAGCTTCTTGTGATAAGCCTCTGCAGTGTCAGGGTAAACTTCAGCAAATCTTGCTCCATTCACCGCCATGAGTTCAAAGATATCGAACCTGGTGCCGTTAATCGTGAGCTCGCTCTCCTCTCCGTCTGTCACCTCACCGATAAGGATTGCATTAGGATAGTCGAGTGTATCTTCAGCCTCAACGAGGATAGAACCGTAACCGTAGTTGAAGAGTTCCTTCTCGTCATACTCGATCTTGGCGTCATGACCGTTACCGAATGACATCTTGCAGATTGCCTCAGCAAGACCACCGAATCCGAGTGCATATCCTGAAACGATGTTTCCGTCCACAATCTGATTATGAACATACTCCCAGTTATTCTTCAGCTGCTCTACGTCAGGCATATGGTTGGCAAGCGGAGTATGACGGATAAGATATAGCTTGTTGCCCTCATATTTGAGTTCAGGCGAAATCACCTGGCCGGCATCAACGGTAGTGATACCGAATGCCATAAGCATAGGCGGCACATTTATATTCTCGAAAGTTCCGCTCATGGAATCCTTACCTCCGATAGAAGGCAGACCAAACTCAACCTGCATCTTAAGGGCTCCAAGGAGTGCCGAAAGCGGCTTACCCCATGACTTACGGTCAGTCATGCGCTCGAAATACTCCTGATAAGAGAAACGCATCTTCTCGTACGAAGCACCGGCTGCGACAACCTTTGCACATGCCTCTACTACTGCGTAAGCTGCACCATGATATGGGCTCCAGCTTGCGATGAACGGATTGTATCCGAACGCCATGATCGAAGCTGTGTCAGTATATCCGTCAGTAGGAAGCTTCTGCACTGAAACCTGAGTCTCTGTTGTCTGGAGCATACCTCCGAACGGCATGAGGACTGTCGAACGGCCGATTGTCGAGTCAAACATCTCGATGAGGCCCTTCTGTGATGTCACGTTAGGATCCTGAAGATTGTAGAACACCTTGTCCTTGAGAGTGTTGCCCTCAACTGTACGCACGAATGGATTCTTAGCCTCGACTGCGCCTACGGTAGCCTTTGCATAGTGCTTTGCTCCTGCACTGTCGATGAATTCGCGTGAAAGGTCAACGATGACCTTGTCGCCATAGAACATACGCATGCGCTTGCGGTCAGTAACGTCAGCGACGTGGGTAACCTCAACGTTCTCACTTGCGCAGTATGCCATCATGGCCTCCTTGTCCTTAGCCTCGATCACAACCGACATACGCTCCTGAGACTCGCTGATCGCAAGCTCCGTAGAGTTGAGTCCGTTGTACTTCACAGGCACACGGTCAAGATAGATATCGAGACCTTCGGTAAGCTCGCCGATAGCCACGCTGACACCGCCGGCACCGAAGTCGTTTGATTTCTTGATGAGCTTTGTCACCTCAGGACGACGGAAAAGTCTCTGGAGCTTTCTCTCCTCAGGTGCGTTACCCTTCTGAACCTCACTTCCGCAAGTCTCGAGAGACTCCTCGGTGTGCTCCTTTGACGAGCCTGTAGCTCCGCCGACTCCGTCGCGGCCTGTGCGGCCTCCCATGAGGAGAACGACGTCACCTGGAGCAGGGCTCTCGCGGCGTACGCTGTCTGCCTTGACGGCTCCTACGACAGCACCTACCTCGAGACGCTTTGCGACATAACCCTCGTGGTAAACCTCACGCACGTGGGTTGTAGCGAGTCCGATCTGGTTACCGTAGCTTGAGTAACCGTGAGCGGCCTTGCGGCTGATGATGCTCTGAGGAAGCTTGCCCGGCATTGTATCGGCCACAGGAAGATAGATGTCACCTGCACCTGTCACACGCATTGCCTGGTAAACGTAAGCACGACCTGAGAGCGGGTCACGGATCGCACCGCCGAGACATGTAGCCGCGCCACCGAACGGCTCGATTTCAGTAGGGTGGTTGTGGGTCTCGTTCTTGAACTGGAGGAGCCACTTCTCTGTGGTCATCTCACCTTCGTCATTAACGATATCCACGTCAACATAGATGCTGCATGCGTTGTTCTCCTCGCTGACCTCCATGTCGTCGAGAAGCCCCTTCGCCTTGAGGTAACGGGCACCGATGCAGGCCATGTCCATGAGGTTGATGTCCTTGTTCTCACGACCGAGCTCCTGACGGATCCTCATGTAGAGGTTGAGTGTTCCGTCGATCTCTTCCTTGAGGAATGACTCCTCGACGTTGATGTCCTCGAGTTCTGTCGTGAATGTGGTGTGACGGCAATGGTCACTCCAGTATGTATCGAGAATGCGGAGCTCTGTCTCTGATGGATCGCGGCCTTCAGCCTTGAAATAGTTGACAACCTCACGGAGGTCATCAGCATTCATTGCAAGACCCATCTTCTTGCAGTACGGAGCAAGTTCCTCTTCTGTCAATGCTGTAAGGCCTACAAGAACAGGGACCGGAGTAACCTCAGGCTGTTCGAGCGCTGTAAGCTTCGAGAGGTCCTTCTCGCGAGACTCCACTGCATTGATGTAATACTTCTTGATCTTTGCGATCACCTCATCGGTCGTGTCGGCAGGAAGGATGATGAGCTTAGAGCTCTTGATGCTCACCTTGGCTGCAGGGTCGATAAGGCGGACACAGTCTACAGCTGATGCTGCACGCTGGTCGAACTGGCCTGGAAGGTACTCCACGGCGATGTATTTTGCGCCTTCGAGGTCACACTCGTCGGTCACGCTGTCTGTAACGATCTCTCCGAACACGCTGTAGCGGCT
>JAGBTT010000195.1 GCA_017631175.1 Bacteroidales bacterium | reverse complement strand
TATAGAGCTCGATATCGGTATTGAAACCGTACCAAGGGAGGTAACGTCCACGGTGACAGTTGGTGTGGCCGAATACCTCATAGATTCCGAATACGTTGTATTCTGCAAGAGTGTAGTTGGAATAAACCACTGACTCGTCGAATGACGACTGGGTCGGTGTCTTGAGGCCGTCCTCTGAGCAAGATGTCAGTGACGCCGTAGCAAGCATTCCTACACCAATGAGTATTTTATTTATCAGTTTCATATGAATTCCGGTTTTAGAATGTGATGTTTACACCTACTACATAACCCCTGCTCTTAGGATATGCCGAGCAGTCTACACCTGGAGTAAGAGGAGTCTTACGTCTTGTGTCGACCTCAGGGTCGTAACCTGAATACTTGGTGAGGCAGAAGAGGTTTGTACCGGTAACGTAAACGCGGAGCTTCTGCATCTTGATCTTGTTTGTCCACTTCTCAGGAAGAGTGTAACCGAGAGTTGCAGACTGGAGGCGGAGGAATGAACCATCCTCTACTGCCCAATCAGAGAAGATCGCCTTGTTTGCACCAGGGCTCCACATTGTGGTACCCGCATTAACTTCAGCAAGGCGGTCAGCGTCTGTAATCTCCTCACCTGTAGCCCAATCGATGTTTGTCCAACGGTTCTCCACATTCATTGAAGAAAGGAGGTTACGGTTAGAATACTTACGTGAGTGGCTGAACTCGATCTTGTTTGCGTTATAGATATTGTTGCCGAAAACATAGTTGAAGTTAGCAGAGAAATCGAATCCATAGAGGTAACCTGAAAGGTTGAAACCACCGATTCCAAGAGGCTGTGCGTTTCCGATAATCACCTTGTCGTCAACTGTAATCTTGCCGTCACCGTTCTGATCCTTCAGCTTCATCGCACCCGGACGGAAGAACTCCTTGCCGAGAATGTCAGAAGCGTCTACAGTACCCTCGTTTGCTACCCATGATGTTCCGTCATGAGTGAACTCGTCAACCGAGTAACGTCCGTCTGACTCATAACCATACATGTCACCGAGAGGTCTTCCTACTGTTACAACGTAGTCAGGACCGATCTCTGTCGATGCCCATTCTGATGTTGCCTCGATCTTCTCGAGACCACCGAGGTTAGTCACCTTGTTCTGGTTCAAGCTGATGTTTCCGCCGAGTGTGAGGCCGAAGTTCTTCTTCTCGAAGAGAACGAAGTTCACAGAAGCCTCGAAACCACGGTTCTGAACCGATCCGAGGTTACGGTACTGGTAGTCATAACCTGAACCTGCCACAGGGAACTGGATGAGGAGGTCGTTTGTAGTATTATGGTAAACCTCGAACGATCCGTTGATGCGGCTGTTAAGGAATGCATAGTCGAGACCGATGTTGTGAGAAACTGTAGTCTCCCATGTAAGGTCTGGGTTAGGCATGATTGACTTTCCGCCTACTGTAGTTGTTCCCCACCATGTGTTGCCCATAGAGATCCACTGCGTATTGTTAGCCTGGAAAAGGAGCGAAGACACGTTTGAAGGGATGTTGTTGTTACCTGCTGTACCGTAGCTGTAACGGAGCTTGAGGTTCTCAAGCCATGTCGCACCTTCCATCCAAGGCTCGTTGGAAATTGTCCATGAAGCCGCTGCCGATGGGAAGATACCCCACTGGTTGCCCTTTTCGAACTTTGACGAACCGTCGGCACGTACTGTAGCTGAAACTGCATAACGGCCTGCGTACTCGTAGTTTGCTCTTCCGAAGAATGAAAGGAGCTGTCCGTCAGGATTGTAGAAGTTGTTGGAAGCTACCGGAGTTCCTGAAGCCATGAAGTTCCATGCCATCTCCGAGTCAAAGAACTCAGGAAGACCCTCGATTGTTGTCGAAAGAGTATTTGATTTTGTGAGAATGTACTCCTGTCCTACGAGAAGGTCAAGCTTATGGTCATCATTCGCAAATACCTCTGAGAAGTTGTAGTTCAGAGTGTTGGTAGTACGATAGTTTGTGCGGAACGCATTCTTGTACTGAGTTGCAGGCTGTCCCTTGATAGTTGCGGTGTTGCCTACATAATAAGTAGTGAGACCGTAGTAACGGTTATCTTCCTGTGAATAGTCATCGATACCACCCTCTACCTTGAGGTTCAGGTTCTTGATGATGTGCCATGTGATGGCACCGTTGAGAGTCCAGTTCTTGCGGATTCTCTTGTTGTCGTTGTCAGCAACAGACTTGAGAGGTGGAGCGTTGTCGCCATAGTCCTCTGCGAGGTCTGAATCAGAAGCTACACCTGTGATAGGGAATGGAGTATACTGAACTGCATGCTTCAGACGACCATTGCTTGATGTCGAACCACCGTCGTTCATTGAGTTTGCACCTGCACCAAGAACTTCAGTACGTGAATATCTTGCATTGATATCGACAGTGATCTGCTTGATAGGCTTGTACTGGGTCTTGAAATTGAGGTTATCTCTCTTGTAGTTTGAACCGATCATGATAGCCTTGTCACCCACATGAGAATAACTTGCAGTCCACTTTACCTTATCGCTTGAACCTGACAGTGAAACGTTATGGTTGAATGTTGTTCCCACGTTTCCGAATACCTTCTTCACCCAGTCGTTCTTAGCGACATTCTTGTAAAGGTCCATGTCCTCGAATACGCCGAACACCTTGACGAAATCGTCATCCACGCGGTCTCTGAGGACTGCAAGCTCATACTGGTTCTGTACGAAATCATAAGGTGAGCCAGTCTGGATAGCATCTGCATTTGCCATTGTCTTCTGGCCCCAGTATGCGTTGTAGCTAACTGAGATCTTGCCTGAGGCGCCTGACTTTGTAGTCACGAGAACTACACCGTTGGCACCACGTGAACCGTAGATTGCAGTTGAGAACGCATCCTTGAGCACGTCGATAGACTGGATGTCCGATGCAGGAATGTCAGAGATGCTTGCTACAGGGAAACCGTCCACGATGTAAAGAGGAGAAGCGTCCTGAGTGATTGAACCGCCACCACGGACACGGATCTTGACTTCTGCATCAGGATCACCCTCAGTGGTTGTCACCTGTACACCGGCCATCTTACCTGTAAGGGCCTCCCCTACCGTAGCAACCGGAATCTGAGCGAGAGCTTCGCTTCCGACTGATGTAACGGAACCCATGAGATCGCGACGTTTAACGGTTGCGTAACCGATGACCACGGTCTCGTCAAGGAAGTTGGAGTCCTCGTCGAGCACGACATTGATGGTCGTAGCATCGCCGATAACGACTTCCTTTGTCGCCATACCGATCATCGAGAACACGAGTGTCTTGCCCTTTGCGGAAGGGACATCGATAGTGTAATCACCATCTACACCCGTAGATACACCTAAAGTTGTGCCGTCCACGAAAACGGATACGCCTATGAGCGGATCTCCGTTGACGTCTGACACGACACCTCTGATCTGTTGAGCGTTTGCCGCAAGTACTGAGGCAAACATTCCCAAGATCAGCAGAGAAATCTTGTACGTCAGATTTTTCATAAAGAAGTGTTTTTGGTTATTAATTAAGTTAATTGAGTTTTATATATTCTCCGTTGTTGTTTTGCGAAGTTGTAATTTCCCTAACTAGATAATGGAGATACATTTCAAGGTTTGTGTAGCGTCCGTACTGGTCCAGAGTCTTTTCAACTGCGTCTGATACTTTTGAAGCATCAAGCCCGAACTCCTTCTCAAACCAGTCAGGCATTCCGTCACCATCAGAATCCTTGACCTTAGCGGTTTCTTCCGAGTTTGCATCGTAAACCGGCCATCCCCCAACTGCAGACTGAGTGTCGATGATGCCATCCTTCGAACCGTTACCACCATCCTTATAGGTCGCTGTGCCGTTCTTCGCATCCGAGCATGCCCTTGCGTCGACATTATCTCTCACCAGCGATGCACCGGCATATTGACATATCATGTCGAAAGCACCTTCAGCTGAATGGGTGGTCGTATAGATGGCTTTCTGCTGAGGACCATCAATCTCCAGTGAAGTTCCGAGAAAACTGTTGTAGTTGCCGTATCCTGAGCCGTTGTGCCAATAAATCGTCGTTGCATCATTAGCAGCTCCAAGCTCCGGATATTTTGTGTTCACATTGCCGCTAAGATACATCTGCGGATAACTGTCCGCGTATGTAGTGCCATCCTTCACATATGAGCCGTATGCATCCACGAAATACTTCCTGTCTGATGATGCAGGACCTGGCTTATAATAGTTGTTCACGATATTGAACCAGCCGTCCTCTCCTCCATATGTGTGGTTCGAACCCCAGTTGTATACTGCATTGCATCTGTAGTCTACATTTCCGCGATGAGTCTCTACATTGTTGCCATAGATCTGCGGATGGTCAATCCTTGGGTTACGGCTGTCGTGATTTGCCAGAAGGTTATGATGGAACGATGCGTTCTTTCCGCCCCAGATACCGCCATAGCCGTGTTTTCCTTTACCATGTACTGAATTGCGGAGGCTTTCAGTCAGGATGCACCACTGCATGGTGAAGTACTCATTGGCATAGAATGAAGAGCATTCGTCGGTCGACCATGACATAGAGCAGTGATCGATGATTATGTTGCGGTTGTATCTTCCCCACAACGCATCAGCCTCTCTCTTGGCCTCGTCACCCATACGGAAACGTATGTATCGGATGATGATGTTATCTGCATTTTCAAACTTCAGTTCGTAGTTCTTAAGGCAGATACCGTCTCCTGGGGCAGTCTGTCCTGCAATAGTGACATTGCCGTTCTTGATGCTCAAGGCGGATTTCAACTCGATGATTCCAGCTACATCAAAAACAATGGTTCTTGCTCCAGACTCATTCAAGGCAGCTCTAAGAGAACCTGTTCCACTGTCGGCAAGCGTAGTCACGTGGATTACCTTTCCTCCACGACCGCCTGTAGTATACATTCCGCCGCCTTCGGCTCCTGGGAATGCCAAGGCCTCGGCGTGGGCATCCTCATGTACCGGAATCTGGAACTGAGCATAGTACTCGTTCGGCTGTGGAGTCGGTTTTGGATCATCTGGCTTCGGGTCAGGACCCGGTTCTGTACCAGGTGTGTCATCCCCTGCTGTCTTAGCGGTAATAGAGACTGAATAAGGCGAGTCTGTCTCCCCTGCCTTTGTCCTTACCTTGAAGCTGTATGTTGTTTCCTTCGCAAGGTCATCATACCTGATAGATGTCTCTTTAGTACTGGTCTGACCGCCAGGGACAAGCGTACCTTCAGAGGTCTCAAGTCTAGCAACATAAAAATCAGCACCCTTGACCTCATCCCATGCGAAAACAAGGGATGTCTTGTCAGACGATACCAACCTTACGTTAGCAG
>JAGBTT010000194.1 GCA_017631175.1 Bacteroidales bacterium | reverse complement strand
GCTACAGGCGTACACTTCGGTGAGGTTACAGGTACAGAGGAGGAGATCGCTGCTCTCGATGCATCTTACGCACACCTCCAGGTTATGCGTGACGAGATCATCAACCTCGGCATCATCCCACCAGTATCAGAGTGGAAGACTTTGAATCCAAACCTTTAATCTTGACAGATGAGTGATAAGCCCATAGTCTTTAAACGGACTATGGGTTTTCGTGTTAATAAAAGCGCATAACGAAAATGAAAAGAATCTTCAACTATCTTCTTGTTGCTGCTTCACTCGTTTGGGCAGCATCGTGCCAGCCGGCACAGGAGCCTGCAAAACTTGAGATCTCTGCCTATACGCTCGCTGAGTCTGCAGAGTTCGGCGACAATGTGGACTTCACAGTGACAGCAGCGGAAGCTGCCAATGTGACCGTAGCCCTTATCAAGGACGGAAAGCAGCTCTCAAGCGCAACAGTGCGCGAGGCTCAGGCCGGAGTGTTCGCGGGAGCCTTTGATGTACCTTATACCAAGAACATCGCTGACGGAGAGTATGACGTTATGATCATGGCTATGGGAAGCGGCTCAGACCGTGCCGAGCAGACTGTCAAGATCGGTCTTTCCCATCCTGAATTCACTTCTGTAGCTTTTGTATATGGTTCAGAGAAGATCGAGCTCTTCAAATCAGTGGCGGCTTCGCCTCTTGAGGAGAACAAGTGGTCATACACAGGCGAGCTTCCTGCTGCCCTTGAAGGATATTTCGAGGCTAAGGCAGGGGAGAAGACATATACATTCGGTGGTGCAAACATCGACAATGTCGAGTACGGCAGCACAGATGTGATGGAACTCTACAGCTATGAGGCGGCGATCCCTCAGGGTACCATCTCTTTTGATGTGGTCTCATTCCAGGTGAAGTTCCCTCTCGAGGCTCTCTGGGTGGCTGTGCCTGAGACTGTAGACGCTGCATATCCGGGAACAGCGGAGGTGGACTTCAAGAAAGGACAGGTAGTCGCTTTCACAGGTCTCGGCGACCTCTGGGTGGATGTTGACTTCTTTGAGAACAATGGTGACGGCACATACACATTCCGCGCTGAAGGCGGCAGGTATCGTCTTACAAACCAGTCTGACTGGGGTTCGCTCCGCACAGAAAGACTCTCGGCAAACGGCGATCTCGGCAAATTCGGATGGGATGAGTCAGGCAACATCACAGTGAACGAGGCTATCTGGTGCTGCGGAAACTACAACTTCGGAAAGCCTGACCAGCGTGCGATCCGTGACGGTCGTGTGTTCTCGGACTGGGAGACTTATGACTCATATTGCATGGCCAAGATCGATGATTACAAGTACCAGCTTACCGTACGCGTGTACAACCTTGCATCATACAAGTTCTTCTGCACCAAGCTTGATTGGGGTGACATCTACGGAACACAGTATGACATGACCAACAGCAACCTCAACGGCTGCACAAACATCTATGCTAACTTCCTTGTAGGTAACGGTAACTTCCAGCAGGGAACAGGCATGACTGACCCTAACGCAATCATGTATCCGGAAGAGGGAATCGTGATCCGCTTCACATTCGATGTCACAAATCCTCAGGCGATCGTAGTGCTTGCAGAGAATGTGACTGACCAGAACCTTATGTAGTCTCTCCAATGAGGAAACTTATATCTATACTGGCCTTCCTGAGTCTTGCCCTTTCGGCAGCGGCTCAGGAAGGTTGGGTTATGGAGACTTCGTCCCGCAAGGATTATAACGGAGCCACCATGGCCAACGGACGTCTTGGCGTGGTGACTGATGACCGCCCGTTCACCGCCCGTGAGATAGTGCTGGCGGGAGTCTTTGACAAGGAGGGATACAATGGTGTGAGCCGTGTAGCCCGCGGTCCTGTGTTCCTGAACATGGAACTGACCGTGGACGGGAAGAAGGTCCAGGACAGGGACTTCGCGGGATGGAGTCAGGTCTTCGACATGAAGAAGGCCCGGCTGACCACAAACGTGGAACTCAAGGATAAGGCATCGTTCAAGTATACTGTGCTGGCATTGAGGCATCTTCCATATAATGCGATGTCTGTAGTCGAGGTCACTCCGCACAAGGACATTACCCTCAAGGTGGAGAATGTCTACGGAATTCCAGAGGAGATGAGCGACCTTCAGGCAAGCTTCGGCGAGGGAGCGCAGCTGGTATATCAGCTCAATGCCGCGACCCGTACGAAGATGCATCGCGTCAGTTCTTCGTCGATGTTCATGTTTGACGGGAAGGAACCGCAGGTGCGCAGGATCAGTGACATGGACCGCGACGGAATGTGGTTTTCCGTGAAGCTGAAGGCAGGGGAGTCCTACAGATTTGCCCTTGTCGGAGCTGTCTGCTCGACCCAGGACTTCAAGGATCCGATAAACGAGTCGAAGCGCTTTGCCACTTTTGCCTACAAGTCAAGCATTGACCATCTTCTGGAGAGGCATTACGCTGCGTGGGAAGAACTCTGGCAGGGAGACGTCATCATCGAAGGTGATCCGGAGTCGCAGCTTGACATCCGCCATGCGCTCTATCAGCTGTACTCGATAACACGTGACAACTGTCCGGTGGGCATTGCTCCGATGGGACTCTCTTCAAGCGAAGGTTACAACGGCCACTATTTCTGGGATACGGAGCTTTGGATGTATCCACCGATCCTGCTTATGAACCCTGAGGCAGGTCGTTCGCTGATGGATTATCGCGCAAACTGTCTGCCGCAGGCCCGTCAGAATGCTCTGAATCATGGATATAAGGGGGCCCAGTATCCATGGGAGGCCGATACTTCGGGAGAGGAGTGTACGCCAGTATGGGCTTTGACGGGTACATATGAACACCATATCACGGCTGATGTCGGCATAGCCATGTGGCAGTACTACTGCGTTACCCAAGACAAGGAGTGGCTTGAGCAGACGGCATGGCCTGTGCTCAGGTCGGTAGCCGAGTTCTGGGTGAGCCGGGTGCAGGGGAACTCAGACGGAAGCTATTCGATAATCAATGTCGTGGGAGCGGATGAATATGCCGAGAATGTGGATGACAATGCATTCACCAATGGTGCGGCCAAACGCGTTCTGCGTGATGTAACTAAGGCGGCCGAGGTCCTCGGCAAGCCTGTTGACCCTCGCTGGATGGAGATTTCCGACAATCTTGTGTTCACTTATGACGCCGACGGCGTGACAATGGAATATACAGGCTACGACGGACGCCTGATCAAGCAGACCGATGTGAACATGCTTGCCTATCCGCTTGGAGTCATCACGGACAAGGAGCAGATCCTGCGTGATATAGAATATTATTTCGACAGGATAGATCCCAATGGCCCTGCGATGAGCAATGCCATCATAGCTGTGCTTCACGCCCGTCTTGGTGATCCTGAAACAGCATTCAAGGTCTTCAAGAAGAGTTACACGGACAAGCTGCGCCCTCCTTTCGGAGTCCTCTCGGAAAACGCCGACAATTCCCGTGTGTCTTTCGCAACCGGTCTTGGCGGCATCCTTCAGAGTGTGATCTTCGGATTTGCGGGTATAGAGGTTACCGAGCATGGTATAATCCAGCTTCCTACAAGGATTCCAGCCCACTGGAAGTCACTGACAGTGACCGGAGCAGGTCCTGAGAAAAAGACATATAAAGTAACAAACAACTAAAACCCTATGAAATCAAGACATTATCTGGCTGCTCTGGCAGCTGTGATACTTGCTTTTGTCGGTGCTTTTTCCGCTTCCGCGGCAGAAGGACCTGATGAAGTGAAGGTTTCAGGTAAGGTCATCGACGAGGCCGGCGTGCCTGTCATCGGTATCGCCATCATATCTTCAGACGGGTCGAACGGAACAATAACCAACGACGCGGGTCTGTTCTACATAACAGTACCTGCAGGAGATGTGCTGACTGTGACCGGTATCGGTTATCAGGACCAGAAGGTGGTTCTTGACGGCAAGACCGAGATTCTGGTCAAGATGAAGACGGACACCGTGCTTGAGGAAGCTGTCCTTGTCGGATTCGGAACACAGAAGAAGGAGAGTGTCATCGGAGCGATCGCTTCAATCGCACCTGAGACTCTCGCTTCGAACCAGACCGCCAACCTTTCAAACGCCCTTGCCGGTCAGATCGCCGGTGTGATCGGCGTCCAGCGTTCCGGAGAGCCGGGCTACGATGCGTCGGACTTCTGGATCCGTGGTATCAACACCTTCGGAGCCAGTTCTAACCCTCTGGTCATCGTGGATGGCGTGGAGCGTTCGCTCGACCAGCTCTCTCCTGAGGAGATCGAGTCGTTCTCTGTCCTGAAGGATGCTTCCGCTACCGCCATCTATGGTGTGCGCGGAGCCAACGGAGCCATCGTGGTAAAGACCAAGAGAGGCTCCGTGGGTAAGGCCAAGGTCAACATCAAGGCTGACTACGGTGTGACGGCACCTCTGAAGATTGCAGAGTTCGTAGACGGAGCCAAGCATATGGAGGTGATCAATGCCGCGGCAGCCCTTTCCGGCATGCCGGAGCAGTTCTCTCCGCTTCAGATCGAGAATACGCGCAACGGTGTGGACCCTGACCTCTTCCCTTCAACCGACTGGCTTGACCTGGTGACCAATGATTTTGCAACCAACTCCCACATCAGTGCCGATGTGAGCGGAGGTACGGAGCTCCTGCGTTACCGTTTCATCCTTGGAGTCTATAATGAGTCCGGTATCATAGCCACAGACCCTTCTGCGGCATTTGACTCCGAGCTCAAGCTGACAAAGTATAATGTGCGAAGCAACATAGACCTGAACCTGACCAAGTCGACCCTGTTCACCTTCAGTATCGGAGGTTACATGCAGGACAGGCATGCCCCTGGCTCAAACGTCAGCAGTATCCTTCAGTATGCTCTGGAGATTCCGCCTATCGTGCATCCGCACATTTATTCTGACGGAAGGTTCCCGATCCAGTCCAACCGTGCCAACCCTTACGTGATGGCCACTCAGACCGGATACAAGGATAACTACAAGTCCCAGCTTCAGAGTGTCGCGACCCTCGATCAGGACTTCGGCATGCTTTGGGCTCCTCTCGAAGGTCTTCATGCAAAGGTCACCTTCTCCTTCGATGTGTATCAGGACTACTGGTCGGAACGCACCAGGAAGCCGACCTATTACTATGCGACAGGCCGTGACCCTCAGACCGGTGAGCTGCTCATGGAGATCGTCTCCACAGGTGATGAGTTCCTCGGCTTCTCGAAATCGTTCGGAGGCAGCCGCAGCACTTATTTCGAGGTGCCGGTTTCATATAACAGGACATTTGCCGACAAGCACAGCGTGGATGCCCTCCTGCTCTGGAACATGCGCAGCCACGTGGACCAGAACGCCTCTTCGGCCATATATTCGTTCCCATACCGCCATGCCGGTCTCGCAGGTCGAGTGGCTTATGACTATGACAGCCGCTACTTCGCAGAGTTCAACTTCGGATACAACGGTTCCGAGAACTTCGCCAAGAAATACCGCTACGGATTCTTCCCGTCGGGAGCCATCGGATGGATGGTGTCCAACGAGCCTTGGATGGATGGCGTCAAGCATGTGGTCAACCAGCTGCGCGTGCGCGGATCCATGGGTATCGCAGGTAATGACCAGATTTCCGGCGGCCGCCGTTTCGGCTATCTGACCACAATCAACGGCAATGCCGGAGGACATGCTTTCGGAGACAATAACAGCGTGTCGTATCCGGGAGTTGCCGAGGACCAGTTCGGTGTGCCTGACCTTACATGGGAGACTGCGACCAAGACCAACGTCGGATTTGACCTTGGTCTGTTCGATGCCCTCAACCTCACCGTGGACTACTTCACCGAGGTGCGTAAGGATATCTTCATGCAGAGAAAGATATTCCCTGAGACTTCTGGTTTCCAGAATGCCCCTTATGCAAACTATGGAAAGGTGTTCAACAGGGGTATAGACGCATCGCTGACCTTCAACAAGGCGTTCAGCCGGGATACCTATCTGTCGGTGATGGCTAATTTCACATATGCCCGCAACACCATCCTCGAATATGACGAGGCGGCAGGAATCGTGGGCACCACACGTGCCCGCACAGGAAACAGCATCAACCAGAACTACGGACTTGAGTCGCTCGGACTTTACACTGATGACGACTTCCTTGATCCTTCTGCAGGTACCCTCAAGCCCGGTCTTCCTGTACCATCGTGGGGCAAGGTAAGGCCTGGAGACATCAAGTATGCTGACCTTACAAATGACGGAAAGATCAACGATGAGGACGTGACTGCAATCGGAGGTTCTTCGGTTCCGGAGATTGTCTACGGATTCGGATTCTCGTTCCGTCACAAGGGATTCGACATCAGCGCCCTCTTCCAGGGTGTAGCCCTTACGGACTTTGTCGTGGGTGGCGACTATGATGACGCACGTAACCAGTATTATATTCCTGGTGCCGGTTCAGGTGCGGTAGCCAACATCCTCGCCAATGTGGATGACCGCTGGACTCCGGAAAATCCTTCGCAGGACGTGTTCTGGCCGAGACTTTCACTCGGTGTGAACGAGAACAACAGCCAGTCCTCAAGCTGGTGGCTCAAGGACGGCTCGTTCATGCGTCTGAAGAACTTCGAGATGGGTTACACTTTCCTCAGAAGAGGCATGGGCAAGCCTCGTACGGTGAATAACCTGCGTCTCTTTGTCCGTGGAACCAATCTTTTCACCATCTCGGACTTCAAGCTCTGGGATCCGGAGCTTTCGGGCTATGGATTCGCAGCTTACCCTATTTCGCGAGTGGTATCGCTCGGTCTTGACATCTCATTCAATTAAATCAGGCTATCATGAAAAAGACATTATATATAATAGTATGTGCATTCGCTCTTGCCGGTGTTGCCGGCTGCGGCTATCTTGATCAGGAGCCTGACGACCTCATTACCGAGGACATGGTCTTCAATGATGTGGTGAAGACCAACGGATGGCTTGCCAACATCTACAGCTACCTTCCGGACCCATATATGGGCTGGAACATGAAATACGGGCTCAATACACTCGTGGACGACGTCCAGATCCCTCTCGAGTGGTCGGGATTCGGATGGTGGTCGGCTTCTGCCATGAAGGGCAACTGGAGTGCCACCTCCAACTATTTCGACCTCTGGGGAGATGTGTACAAGGCGGTTCGTGCGGCGTACATCTTCCAGGAGAAGGTGAAGCCCCTGGGATCGGAGCAGACTGCGGCCGATGTGGAGTACATGAAGCTCCAGGCCCGTTTCCTGGTTGCCTATTACTACTCTCAGCTGCTTGAATTCTATGGCTCGTTCCCGTTGGTGACGGAGTACTACGGCATAGATTCTACCTATGAGGAACTCATGCTTGAGCGTACTCCTTTCGAGGAGATCGTCGAGTGGCTTGATGAGGAACTTTATGCTCTTTCTCAGCAGCTGCCTCTTCACTGTCCGAGCATGACGGAGGATTATGGCCGTGCGACCAAAGGTATGGCCCTTGCGGTGCGTGCCCATGTGCATATGCTCGCAGCCAGCCCTCTCTTCAACGGCAATCAGATGTATGCCGGCATCACGAATGCGGACGGAACGCCTCTGTTCCCTCAGAAGTATGAGAAGGACAAGTGGAAGAGAGCCGCTGATGCCATAAAGGATATCTTCGATCTGGGAGTGTATTCATTATATAAGGAATACAATGAGGCAGGTACTGTCGATCCGTTCCTCTCATATATGAACATCCACTTTGCGACCGGTGCTAACAACCCTGAGCTTATCTTCATCAACAATAACTGCAACTATGCCGAGGCGGATCAGAACATGGCCCCTCACGGCTATGGCGACGGTAACGGCGCATATGGAGCAACGCAGAATCTTGTGGATGCGTTCTTTACCCGCAACGGTCTTCCTGTTTCGGAAGATCCTTCATATGTGGCAGATGGCTACAGCACCGAGGATATCCGTTATGAGGGAACTGCATGGACCCGTTCGAACTCGAAGGGGGAACAGGGCCTTGTTACTGAAGCCGGTACGCCTAACATGTATTGCAACAGGGAACCTCGTTTCTATGTTTCCATCATGTGGCACGGAGAGTGGTCTACCCAGCTCGACGGTTATGTCGACTTCCTCTACGGCGGAGCAAACGGTGGCCCTACATATGACTCGCCTCAGTGCGGCTACTTGATGCGCAAGCGTCAGCACCCGCAGGCTACCGAGATCGGCAAGCAGAACCACCCTTACCGTCATGGAATCATCTTCCGCCTTGGAGAGTTCTATCTCAGCTATGCAGAGGCACTAAACGAGTATTATGGAGTTGATGCCCAGACGGAGGTCCTCCAGTATGTCAATGCGATTCGCGAGAGGGCAGGCATCCCTGCTTATACAGGTTCATATACTCAGGAGAAGATGCGTGAGCTGATCCGTATGGAGCGCCGCATCGAGCTTCTTGACGAGGGCAAGCGCTACACTGACCTTCGCCGCTGGCTTCTTTCGAAGTCTGTCTTCAGGCAGCCTATCATGGGTCTTGATGTCAAGGCCAAGACCGATGATGCGTACTTCTTTACCCGGAGAGATTTCATGACGCGCTCGTTCGAGGACAAGAATTATCTCTGGCCGATCAGACAGACTTACATCGACAATAACCCGAAATTGGTGCAGAATCTGGGCTACTAACTGCGGATATTTTCTCAATTTTGGGTAAAACTAAAAAAAAGTGCAAAATTTCTTAAAAAAGTTTTGCACTTTAATTTTTTGTCTCTATATTTGCAGTCCCAAATGAAAGGGAAACCAATAATCGGGGTGTGGCGCAGTTGGCTAGCGCATCTGGTTTGGGACCAGAGGGTCCTGTGTTCGAGTCACAGTACCCCGACAAAAGAAGCAATCTTAGGATTGCTTCTTTTTTTTGTATATCTTTGGGCCGCAAATAAAAGTATATGATACAGGCAAAGGGAATAGAGAAGTCGTTTGGGGCGCTGAAGGTGCTTAAGGGCATTGATTTCAGTGCGGAGAAGTCGGAAGTTGTTTCGATCATGGGTGCTTCGGGAGCCGGCAAGTCTACATTGCTGCAGATACTTGGCACTCTCTCCACTCCGGATGCGGGATCGCTGGTGATTGACGGAATTGATGTCCTTTCTCTGAAGGGTAAGGCCATGGCCGAGTTCCGCAATCGTAAGATCGGTTTCGTATTCCAGTTTCATCATCTGTTGCCTGAGTTCACCGCTCTGGAGAATGTCATGATTCCTGCATTCATAGCCGGAAGATCCAAGAAGGATGCTGAAGAGGCTGCAAAAGCCTTGCTGACTGACCTCGGACTTGCAGAGCGTTTCACCCACAAGCCTTCCGAACTGTCTGGAGGAGAGCAACAGAGGGTTGCCATAGCGCGTGCTCTGATAAACAACCCTTCAGTCCTTTTTGCCGACGAACCTTCCGGTAACCTCGACTCAAAGACGAAGGAGGAACTCCATAACCTCTTTTTCACTCTCAGGGACAAGTATGGTCAGACTATAATCATAGTAACTCATGACCCTGATCTCGCAAAAATGTGTGACAGGTCCCTCTACATGGTCGACGGACAGTTTGTCTCGCAGTAGCATGGGTACATTCAGATTCAAGAGATTCGAAGTCGTCAACGACCGTAGCGCCATGAAGGTGAACACCGATGGCGTGCTGCTTGGTGCTGCCATGACCATAAGGCCGGAAGACAGGTGCATGCTTGACATTGGCACCGGTACCGGCACCATTGCGCTTATGGCTGCGCAGAGGGTGGCTGATCATGTGGGAGTGGAAGCCTCTCACGGTAACATCAGGATCGATGCGGTCGACATCGATGAACCTTCAGCTACTGAAGCGGCTAAGAATTTTGCCAATTCCCCCTGGGCGGAATGTCTTCATGCGCATAACATGTCCCTCGACGCTTTTGCTGCTACGGACCAGATGGATGGACATGCTCTGGTGCAGAAATACGACCTCATATTCTCCAATCCGCCATATTTCGAAGACTCGCTGACAGCTCCGGACGAAAGGAAAAGCACAGCCAGACATACCTCGGAGGGACTTTCATATAGAGACATCTTCGAGTTCGCGAAAGAAAGGCTGACCGGTGACGGTCGCGTTTCGCTCGTGCTCCCTGCCGACCAGGAGGCGGCTCTGTGCCGTTACGCCCGCATGTGCGGGCTCCACCTCTTTCGCATCCTCCGCGTCAGGACTGTTTCGCGCAAGGCTCCGAGCCGAATGATCGCCGAATTCTCAAGGCATAGGTGCGAGGCCGTAAAGGAAGAACTCCTTACAATACAGAATGAAGGACAGTATACTCAAGAGTATCTGTCCCTCACACATGACTTTTATCTGTTTGCCTGATTTTCGGAGCGGATCTAGTTCTTCGGCTGTGGCTTTCCTTCGCCTCCGTGGTGGAGCTTGCGTATCTGCTGTCTTCTGAACTTCTCCTCAGCGACATACAGCTTTGCTACTTTCTCGACCGGAAGAACTGCCTTGTACTTCGCTGCAATGCCGTTTTCTACTTCGTTGACCTTCTTCTGTGCATCAAGGTATTTGTCCAGCAAAGCTGAAATCTCCTTTTCGCCCTTCTTCTCGTCCATGGCCTTGCTCATCTCCTTGTATGCGTGGATCATGGTGAACATTGCTTCGTCCTTCTCCTTCTCCACCTGGTTGTACACCGGCCAGAAAGCCTGTGCCTCCTCTGGTGTCAGTCCCACTTCAAGCGTAAGGAAAGCGATCTTTTCCGCCATCATCTTCTCCTTCCACTCTTCACCTCTTCCTCTATGCGCCTGAGCAGAAACGCTCATGCATGCCATTGTCGCAACGATTGCGAATATTGTCATAATCTTCTTCATGTCTTCTTTATTTAGATAACTCTATAAATTCTTCGCTTACACCTGTATATATAAGGTATTCCATAATGTCCTCGTCGGTGACCGATGCGTCAGCATACTGCTCCGACATGTCTTCGTCGTAGATCTCCAGATCAAAATATCCGTCCGAGAACACGATATAATCTTCATGCGTCAAGTCTTCTGTCGGTGTCGTCTTTTCGAGAAGGAACGTGCCGGCCGTCACCATGAGGATGAACATCGCCGCCATCGATACGGCCGTATACAGCACCCTCTTGAACTGAAAGACCGGTGCCGGCTGGGCATACTTCATCGCCCTCTCCTTCAGGGAGTCAAAGTATCCTTCAGGCACGCTGTAAGGGCATTTCCTGAGGGAATCGTCATACATTATGTTTCTTTCTGAATCTTTCATCGCTGTATTAGACAATGGTTTATCCTGATGGTTTAAAGGTCCGCGTTTTCCAGGCTTTCCTTTATCTTGTTATATGCGTGGTGGTATGAGGCCTTGAGGGCTCCGACTGACGTTCCGGTGATTTCCGCTATGTCTTCATATTTCATTTCGTCGAAATATCTCATGACGAATACCAGTCTCTGCTTTTCCGGCAGCCTCTGGATAGCCTTGTGCAGCTCCCTCTGCAGGGCGTCTCCGTTGAAGTATGGGTCTTCATCGATACGTGCGGCGAGGGCTTCACTGACGGCGTCAAGGCTCAGGGCGAATTCGCGCTGGAACTTCTTCAGGCGGTTGAGCGCCTCGTTTGTGGCTATCCTGTATAGCCATGTGTAAAGCTGGGAGTCTCCTCGGAAAGAGGGGAGGGCGGACCATATCTTTATGAATATGTCCTGCATCAGGTCGTCCGTATCCTCATGGGACCATATGAACCTACGGACATGCCAGTAGAGACGTTCGGCATATGTCTCCACAATGCCGTTGAAGGCGAGTTCATACTCGCCCTTGTGGCATAGATTTATGATATGTCCGTCCTGCATCATGTTTTTGACCTCGCAGACACCTCGAGGTTTAACAAAAATACTGAAAAAATTCCTTAATTTGCTATCTTTGCACCGATTATCGATTTACAATGAAGAAGACTAGAAACTTTTGTATCATAGCGCATATCGACCACGGAAAGAGTACCCTGGCCGACAGAATGCTTGAGATTACAAATACGCTGACAGCGCGTGACATGGAGAACCAGGTCCTCGACTCTATGGATCTGGAGAAGGAGAAGGGAATCACCATCAAGAGCCACGCAATCCAGATGGACTACATGTATAACGGAGAGAAGTATACCTTCAACCTGATCGACACTCCGGGCCATGTGGACTTTTCATACGAGGTATCCCGTGCTATCGCATCATGCGAGGGTGCGCTGCTGGTAGTGGATGCTACCCAGGGTATCCAGGCACAGACAATATCGAACCTATATCTCGCAATCGAGCACGACCTCGAGATCATTCCGGTGCTCAACAAGATCGACGTTGACTCGGCGATGGTAGACGTCGTGACAGACCAGGTAGTGGATCTTCTGGGCTGCAAGCCTGAGGAGGTGCTCCTCGCTTCGGGAAAGACCGGACAGGGTGTAAAGGAGGTTCTCGACGCTATCGTGGAGAGGATTCCTGCTCCGCAGGGCGATCCTGACGCACCGCTCCAGGCCCTCATCTTCGACTCGGTGTTCAACTCGTTCCGCGGTATCATCGCCTACTTCAAGGTGATGAACGGAAGCATCAAGCCGGGCGACAAGGTCAAGTTCGTCAGCACTGGAAAGGAATATACGGCCGACGAGATCGGTGTCCTCAAGATGAAGATGCATCCGCGCCAGGAGATTCCGTGCGGAAGCGTAGGATATATCATTTCGGGTATCAAGAGTGCCGTTGAGGTTAAGGTGGGTGATACCATTACGAAGGTTGCTGAGCCATGTAAGGAGGCGATCGCCGGCTTCGAGGAAGTGAAGCCTATGGTCTTCGCCGGTCTCTATCCTGTCGAGACTGACCAGTACGAGGAACTTCGCGCATCTTTGGAGAAGTTCCAGCTCAACGATGCGTCTCTCGTGTTCGAGCCGGAGTCGTCCCTCGCCCTCGGCTTCGGTTTCCGATGCGGATTCCTCGGACTTCTGCACCTGGAGATCGTCCAGGAGCGTCTCTTCAGAGAGTTCAACATGGACGTGATCACCACAGTTCCGAACGTATCATATAAGGTATATACGACTCAGGGTGAGGTTCTTGACGTACACAACCCGTCGGGACTTCCTGCCGCAACCCTCATCGACAAGATCGAGGAACCATACATCCGTGCACAGGTCATCTCGCGCTCGGACTATTACGGTCCGATCATGAAGCTATGTCTCGACAAGAGAGGTATCCTGATCAACCAGCACTACCTTACAGCAGACCGTCTCGAGCTTACATACGAGATGCCGCTCTCGGAGATCGTCTTCGACTTCTATGACAAGCTCAAGTCAATTTCCAAGGGATATGCGTCATTCGACTACCATGTGATCGGATTCAAGGAGGCGAAGCTCGTGAAGCTCGACATCCTCCTCAATGGTGACCCAGCCGATGCGCTTTCGACGCTGATCCATGCAGACCATGCATACGACTTCGGACGCAAGATGTGCGAGAAACTCAAGGAACTCATCCCAAGGCAGCAGTTCGACATTGCGATCCAGGCCGCAGTCGGAGCGAAGATCATCGCCCGCGAGACTGTGAAGGCTGTGAGAAAGGACGTTACTGCGAAGTGTTACGGAGGTGACATCTCGCGTAAGAGAAAACTCCTCGAGAAGCAGAAGCAGGGAAAGAAGCGCATGCGCCAGATCGGCACAGTCGAAGTCCCTCAGAGTGCCTTCATGGCCGTCCTCAAGCTGGACTAACGGGAGCGGATATATATTTGATAATCAGTAAGTTAAATAACTAAGGGTAGGCCATTTTGACCTACCCTTATATCGTTAAAAGACTGTATGTCAGCATATTAGGTGATTCCATACAAAGGAAAGCCGTCATCCCTACAATGACTTGCAAGACTAAGAGAGGAAATTCCGGATAATAATGCGTAACTTGCATGAAAATATTTCAAGCCATGAAAAGACTTCTAGCAATAACCATAATCCTGCTGAGCATAGCTTCCTGTACGTTCGTCAACGTCAGCCGTACGCTGAACG
>JAGBTT010000193.1 GCA_017631175.1 Bacteroidales bacterium | reverse complement strand
GGAGCTCTTCGGCACATACTTCACCAAGGCAGAGACCGGTATCAAACAGGAATTCATCGACCAGTACTGGAAAGGTAATTAATTATGGCAATTAAGTTTCAATATAATAAGACATCTCTTAACAACTTGAACAAGCAGCTCAAGATGCGTAAGAATGCCCTCCCTACCTTGAAGAACAAGGAGTCGGCGCTGCGTCTTGAGGTCCGCAAGGCCAAGGAGTACTCGGAGAAGCTTATTGAAGATCTTGATGCCTCACTGAAAAGATACGACAGCCTCGCAGCTCTTTGGAACGAGTTCGAGCCAGGACTTATCGCGATTACAGACGTGGATCTGGTGACCGTGAAGGTTGCTGGAGTGAAGACTCCGGAGCTGAAGGAGATACACTATCAGATCAACGATTTCAACGCATTCTCCAAGCCGGCTTGGTATGCGGACGGAGTAGCTATCCTCAAGGAACTCTCCAAGCTTGGAATCGAGTCTGAAGTATATAAGGAAAAGGCACGTATCCTTGACTTCCAGAGAAAGAAGACCACTCAGAAGGTTAACCTTTACGAGAAGGTGCAGATCCCTGGATATCAGGAGGCTATCAGAAAGATCAAGCGATACATGGAAGACGAGGAGAATCTCTCCAAGGCAGCTTCCAAGATCGTGAAGAGCAGACATGAATTAGAAGAGGAGGAACAGGACAATGATAACTAAGATGACTAAATATTCCTTCGTTCTCCTGAGCGGAGAGAAGGAAGGCTTCCTGGAGAAGATCCAGGAGCTGGGTGTCGTTGACATCACTCGTTCTGTGAAGCCTGTGGATGACCACTCCCATGAAATGCTTGCAGAAGCATCCAGAGCCAGAAAGGTGCTGGAGTTTCTCGAAAGCCTGAACTATAAGGATGACGCAGATTGGGAGAAGATATCAGCATCTACCGTCAGCATTGACTCTGACCCTGTCACTTATGTGGAGGATACCATCAGAAAGATGGATTCTCTTAAGGCAGACCTCACTGCCGTAAGAAAGCAGATTACAGCCAGAGAGCCATGGGGCGATTACGACAAGAATGCTCTTGACTCACTTTCAGACCTTGGCTACACCGTAAGATACTACTGCGTGGACGCCAAAAGGTTTGATTCTTCATGGGAGGAGCTCTACCCTCTTCAGAAAGTTACTGAAGATGGAAAGAAGCTTTGGTTCGTGACCATAGCTCCTGCCAATGAGGAATACTCTTTCCCTCTGAACGAGACCGTTGCTCCAGACGGAACATATGCCCAGGCAATTGCAGAAAAGGGACGTATCGAAAATGAGATCATCCTATGCAAGGCTGGTCTTCTCAATGCAAAGGACTATATCCCTGCAATACGAGAGACATACACAAGCATCATGACCGGAATGGACAGATATCTTGCAGACTCTGCAGCGGAAGGTGTAGCGGAAAACCATGTTGCAGTCTTTACGGGCTTTGCACCGTCTGAGAACGACAATGCTCTGACAGATGAGTTCGACAAGATGGGTGTGCTCTACCTGAAGTCTGAGGCAATCGAGGAAGACAATCCGCCAATCAAGCTGAAGAACAACTGGTTCACACGTCAGTTCGAGGTATTCACCAGCATGTACGGCATGCCTGTATACAGCGAATTCGACCCTACACCGGTAGTTGCTCCATTCTATCTCCTGTTCTTTGCAATGTGTCTAGGAGACGCAGGCTACGGTATAGCACTGCTTCTGTTCGGACTCATGCTTAACAAGGGATGGGTGAAGATCAGCATGTTCGAGGGACTCGGCAGCATAATCTCGCTTCTTGGTGCGGGAACAATCGTTGTAGGTACAGTACTGGGAACATTCTTCGGAATGAGCATGTATGACGCAACGTGGGTTCCTGAATGGCTAAAGAGCATCATGATAGTAGGAGATGTAGAAATTCCGGGGCTCGGAAACTTCAACATTCAGATGCTCCTGGCAGTCGGAATCGGTATATTCCATATCTGCCTGGCCATGATAATCAAAGCGATATGCTTCACCAAGCGCTTCGGTTTCAAGAACAGCCTGGCCACATGGGGATGGACACTGCTTATCGTGGGAGGCGTTATCCTTGCCGCACTCGGCATGTGCAAGCTTCTTCCTGCTGAGGTAATCAGATGGGGAGTCATCGCAGTCGGCGTGCTCTCTGCACTTGGAATCTACATCTTCAACACTCCAGGCAGAAACCCTCTGATGAACATCGGAGCAGGATTGTGGGACACCTACAATATGGCAACAGGATTGCTTGGTGACATTCTCAGCTATATCCGTCTGTTTGCACTCGGACTTGCAGGAGGTATGCTCGGACAGGCGTTCAACAATCTCGCCGGCATGGTACGCGGAGATAGCGTGGTTTCTCTGATTCCATTTGTCATCATACTCATCTTCGGCCACGTGCTGAATCTCCTTATGTCATCACTTGGAGCATTCGTACACCCTATGCGTCTGACATTCGTAGAGTACTTCAAGAATGTCGGATATGAGGGAAGAGGCGCAGCCTACAACCCTCTTACAAAAGACAAACAATAAATTAATAATAACAAAACAAAATTTCTAAAGATTATGAACTTAATTCTTGGTTACATCGGCCTCGCAGCTATGCTCGGCCTCGCATTCATCGGCAGTTCATTCGGTACTACCATCGCCGGTAACGCAGCAGAAGGCGCATTGAAGAAGAACCCAGAGGGATCTACAAACTACATGATCCTTTCTGCCATGCCAGCATCACAGGGTCTCTACGGTTTCGTAGCATTCCTCATCTGGTTGGGTAAGGACTTCGCAGCTGACGGAGTAACTCTCTTCGCAATCGGTATCGCAACTGGTATCGTATTCTGCATCTCTGCAATCCGTCAGGGTCAGGTTTGTGCAAACGGTATCCTCGGTATCTCACAGGGCCACAACGTGTTCACAAACACCCTCATCTACGCCGCTCTTCCTGAGTTCTATGCGATCCTTTCACTCATCGCTGCGCTCATGGTATAATCAGGCTGAATACACAAGCAAAAAACCGGCTGCTTTCGCAGTCGGTTTTTTTTATATATCTTTGCCATGCTAAAACTAAAAACAGAGAAGATGGCATTCAATATAAACGACAACGCCAAGTGCGGTGTGATAGGATACGGAAGCTGGGCAACAGCACTCGTGCATACCCTCGTAAAGAACAAGGTGCACGTATGGTGGCACATCCGCAACGAAGAAGTCATGGAGAGCCTCCTGACAGAAGGAATCAATGCCAAGTATCTGAGCGACATTGAGTTTGATCAGAACTATATCTCTCCTATCAGCGACATCAACGAAGTAGTCAGAAATACAGAGGTCATACTGATTGCTACTCCGTCAGCATTCCTTAAGAACGTGATGGCAGATCTTACTGAATCTCTTGCGGATAAATTCATCCTGTCTGCGACCAAAGGTATCATCGCAGATGATTATACAACCATAACAGAATATTTCAACAGGACGTATGGTCTCTCATATGACCATCTGGGACTTATTTCAGGTCCGTCACATGCTGAGGAGGTAGGAATGGACAGACTTTCTTACCTTACAGTTGCCTGCAAGGACGAAGATAACGCCCGCAAGATAGGTGACATGTTCAAGAGCAGCACATTCAGGGTAAGTCACTCGACCGATATCTATGGAATCGAATACGCAGCTGTACTGAAGAACATATATGCCCTCGCAGGAGGCCTTGCAGCCGGTCTGGGATATGGAGATAACTTCAGAGCCGTGCTTACGGCAGCATGTGCAAAGGAACTCACAAGATTTGTCAATGAGAGCTATCCTTTCGACAGAGATACCATGAACTCCGCATACCTTGGAGACCTCCTGGTAACTTCATACTCATCATTCAGCCGCAACCGCCGTCTGGGACAACTCATCGGCCACGGCCACACGGTAAAGAGTGCCCTCAACGAAATGACAATGGTAGCAGAGGGTTATTACGCAGCTGCATGCATCAAAAAAGTCAACGAAAGACACAACATCGAAATGCCTATCGCTGACATGGTCTACGACATCCTCTACCGTCGCTTCAGCGCCAGAAAGCGCATGAAAGAGCTTACTGCGATGCTTTAGTAGATAGTATATACAAAAGCCACTGGCCCTAGTCCCTGACGGTCCTCCCCACTTCGCTGTTCACTGGGAACCTCCACCGGAGGTTCCCTTTATCGTTCACAACCTCCCTTTTCGGGAGCCAATGCCGTCCAAGACTAGGGCCAGTGGCTTTTATTGTATGTTACATCTCGTCAGGAGCGTACTTAAACGGATTCAGCGGAGAAACATACTCACAGTAGTCTGACTCCACGAAGAATCTCTTGAGCTCAATCTCAGCATTCTCGAGAGAGTCAGAAGTATGCACGATATTCTCCTGTGCGCTGACGCTGTAATCACCTCTGATTGTTCCAGGAACTGCCTTGCTTGCTCTTGTTGCACCTGCCATGTCTCTTACTACCTGAACGGCATTATATCCCTCCCAGCAGCAGAGGATTACCGGAGCTGCCATCATTCCGTCCCTGAGCCAAGGGAAAAACGGCTTGTCAAGAAGATGTGCGTAATGTACCTTGAGAATTTCCTCGTCAAGCTGCACCATCTTCATGGCCACAAGCTGCAGACCTCTCTTCTCGAATCTTGAGATAACCTCTCCAACCAGACCTCTCTGGAGGCATCCTGGTTTCAAAATAACTAATGTTCTTTCCATATATTTTAATAAACTACAATTCTGCTGAAGTGTGTGTTGTAACCGGACCTGTCCACTCTCCGGTAATGTTATATGATGCCTCCGCATCATCGTAAAGATCCCAGACGATCTTGAAGTCTGCCTGACGTCCGCCACCTGATGCTACCGAGAACTCTGTAAGACGGGTAACCTTTACAGTACCTTTGACAGCCGGAGCCATCTCATCCATGTTCTGCCATGTTCCTTCCGCATAATGCAGGTACCAGTTTCCTCTGAAACCACCATCCCAAGTAAATCCACGACGAGCGTCTGTACCTGTCATATATGTGTAATCTTTCCAGTTCGGTTCGTAGAAGATATCATCATAAGGACGTCCCATCTGGCTTACACTGAGGTCATAGAGCTGTTCATCCATAGCGAGGTTAGGCTGAATCTGATAAGAATACTCCTTATTGATTTCCGGAGCGATGTTTCCATTCTCGCCAAGAGGAACCACAAATTCGAAAATCATGATATCTCCATTAGGATCCCATGCCTCAATACGCTCATCCCATGGAAGCTCCTTCTCTTCCTCTGTCCACATTCTAGGCTGAAGCCACAGTTGCCATGCTTCCGCAATATCCACCGAAGGTTGAGGAGTTGTCTTCAGAGTCTCTATGTGACGGAGAGATGCCTTCTCCACTCTGTGCATGTCGCATTCGACATCACCGTCAAGAGTAGAAAGGATAACTCGACCTGAATCCTCTGCCGCATTAATGAAGTCAAGAGGTCCTACCCATGTTCCCTGAACCTTTCTTGTCGGAGTAACCAGATCGTACTTTATAGTGTAGACATCATTGTAGTCAATCGACTCACGTGTCACCTCCACGGTTCCGTTTCCGATGAACTCAAGTACCTGGTCCTGATTGCCATCAACCTGGGCGAGATATGTTCCGAACGGCATGCCATCCATGTTAAGTCCGAATAGCATGCTGAACTCGGTTGCATTGAAGCTTGGATATACAGTATATGTTCCTTCCTCAAGCAGAATCACCTCCCTGTCCTTAGGGACTATCTCACCGAACATGTTCATTACAAGCGCAACACCGGGAACCTTACCTGTCTCGTCTTCCATGAATCCAGCTGTCGAGAAGCTAAGGACATAGTTTCCGGTACCGTATCCGAACAGGTTTCCGTAATAGACTGCAGATACGTCAGTGAACGGAATGTCAATGATGTCATCCTTTATGGTCTGCAGACTGGCTGCAATCTTGTTCCAGTCATCGAGCATTATATTTCCATTGTATGAATACTGAACGCTGTACAGCTCTGAACCTTTAGCAATAATCAGTTCTTCAGTATATATATCATAACCTCCCTGGCTGTTACGGCCTACAACGAACGCTCCTGACACAAGATCATAGTGATACTGGATACTTCCGACAAGTCTCTTGATATATGATTTGGCAACATTGATTGTATACGTGCCTGACTTGGTCGCATCTATGACATATCTTCCTTCAGGTATCATTATCGGTGCATCTGCATCCTGGAGCTGAGAGTTAAACTCGAGAACCAGCATATCTCCTTCGGAATCCAGATACGGATCGCCATATCCGTCCCTATGACAGACAGCATCACTGAGCACGATACTATATACTCCTATTCCATTGTGGCCCATATCACCATAATACATTCCGAACTCCTTGTCGGCAAGACCGACAGCAGCATCATCGATGATTATTGGAGCCTGATCGACAGGTCCTTCAGGCGTATTGCACGATGCGAAAGCCACTGCAAAGGCAATCAATGTGAGAAATCCTAAAAACTTCTTCATGTGAAAAACAGAAATTTAATCAACATTATTTCTAGATAGAGGCATAGTCATGCATCGGGCTCCACCGCCACCGCGTGGAAGTTCCGATCCATCAATGGTCACGACACATGGCGATGAGCCGAATACCGCAGAATCAGCCTTGCCAGCTATGAAATCATGTGCGGGAACTACTTCGAAACCATTCTTTGACAACTCTTCCAAAGTATGGATATTGCGTGCATAGGAGAGTACCTTGCCTGGTGCAAATGCAAAGAAATTAGCTCCGCTGTGCCACTGTTCTCTTTCCTGATCCCATTCGTCTGCACCACCGCAAATGACAGGCTTGAGATCCATGCCAAGTTTCTTCAGGACACTCAGGAGTCCTGAAACCGGGCGAATGCTCGTCACGTTTCCATCCTCTATCACGATATGGACTGTCTGGTACTGGTTTGCCTGCATGATAAGCGGCTTGAAGACCATACACTTGTCGGTATCAAGCATTGTAAATACCATATCAAGGTGGATGAACGACTCCGGCTCTGAAGGAAGCTGCTGGACAATCACATTGTATTTTCCATATGGTACAGTCTTGCGGAAACGGTCAATCATGAAATCTATGCCCTGAGGAGTCGTCCTGACACCATTTCCGATAATGAGGATGTCTTCTCTTGCCACGATTATGTCTCCTCCCTCCATGATTACCGGAGAAGATTCAGACTGAAACTGATTGGCATCAATCACTGAACAATCAAATACTCCGCTGGCTCTGTAAATAGCATCCATGATGAAGGACTCACGCATACGGACCTTGTTTGCCATACGGCAGATAAGTGCCTGATTTCCGATTGTTACAGCTGCGTCTCGTGTAAAATAGAAATTATACAGAGGATACAGAGCGTAATACTCATTCTTGAGATACGAGGTCAAGGTATTGATCCTTGCAGGAAGGCCCTCGATAAGGGCTCTGGCAAGATCAGCAGACTTCATCATCATGAGATCCTCATAATAAGTCATCACATCCTCCGTCTCGCAGATTCTTTTGATAAGGTCAGCCCTAGGCTTGAATTGATCAAGGACGTTTATAAGCAGGGAACGCACTTCATGTACAGTCGCCACCTTGGACAACACTCCATAAAGTTGTTCATACTCTGTCTGGGCTATCGACAGGTTCAGGATATCGCTATACAGCGCCCTCTGCACATTGTTCGGAGTCATATTCTCGACCTCTGCGCCAGGACGATGCAGAAGGACTGCATTCAGCTTGCCGATTTCCGATTGAACCTCGATCTTAAGTTTATCCTGTGTCATAAATATGCGGTATTAAACTAATTTGTAAAAATAGTAATTATTTATGAAACAGCAAAATCACTTCACGAGTCTAAGCCTCAGGTTATGAAGACCGCAGTCAGTGTGTTCAGACTCGTTGCCGGCATTAGAGATACGGATCATGAGTCCGCGAGATGCCGACATAGGCACAGGATCTTCCAGCATCAGCGTCTGAGTATACTCCTGCTGCTGATTATGGATCGCCAGACACATCACCAGCTGGCTTTCGAACCTGTTGTATGATCGAAGCACAATCTCATTCTCACCCTCTTCCAGATCGAGGATCACGCTTTCGCTGAAAGCTATTGCACGATAAGGGTTCAGGTGCTTCATCATAGTCACATAATCTCCTGTAACAGTATCATTCACAAGTAGTTCCATTCCGTTGCCAGTTATCGTGCACAGATGCACCCGACATGGTTTTGACGCTTTCAGCACCACCTTCATAAGATAGTTCGAGAACGGACCTGCTTCGCACTGGATCTCCGGAGTCTCAAGTTCTTCCCATTGGACTCCCGCTAGCGATACAGGACGGTCAAATGTGCCTCCGCGCATACGGCCGAAACTGCTTGAAACAACCTCTACCTTCGCATCAAGTTCAGCCATGTTTTCCATACCAAGAGTGACTTCGTACTCTTTCTCTCCCACCTGCACATTCACTGTCTTGCCAGCATCGGACATCGCATACCTCAGATGTAATCCCTCGATATCATCCCGGCCCACAACGAGCCAGTTGTAGGCAACGGTACTTCTGTAGTTGCTGTAGTAGTCAAAGCATGAGTAGCTGTAGTCCGGGGTCGCATTCTTCCACGAAAGGGTCTCCTCTGCACTTGTTCT
>JAGBTT010000192.1 GCA_017631175.1 Bacteroidales bacterium | reverse complement strand
TGAGATCCTCGCTAAGGCTACTGAGAACGGCGCATTCACACTCGTAGGTGGTGGTGACTCAGTTGCAGCTGTGACTCAGATGGGCTTCGCCAACAAGGTAAGCTACGTGTCAACTGGTGGTGGTGCAATGCTCGAGTACCTCGAGGGCAAGGAGCTTCCAGGTATCGCTGCTATCCGCAAGTAATGAAATAATACTTCTTGTATTTTTATATTGAAGTGTTCAGGATTCTTCACTAGAAGAACTCTGAACACTTTTTGTGATATCTATTTTATTATTATTTCATATATTTGCACTGCAAATCAAGACAGAAAAAACTAATGATGAATTTATTGCAGATCCATTGGAACTTCAATCCTGAGCTACTGTCCTTTTCGGTCAATCCGATCTTAATGAAGGTATTGGCCGTATGTGTCGTTATCGGATTTCTTGCCGCATATGTCAGGATGCTGGTAAAGGAAGAGAACAAGTCTTTATCCGATGCTCTGGTTGATTGGGGCAGCTTGATAGCATATGTCTTTATTGGTTTCATAATTATCAAGCTGAATGTTGACGAGATCGTGATACGCTGGTATTCACTGCTTTTCATTTCGGGATTCATTCTCGGATGGTTTATCTTCAGAGGCTTCTTCCGTCGTGAGGGAGTGCCTGAGACCCTTCTTGATCCGCTCTTGTATACTCTGCTTATCGGAACGATAGTCGGTGCACGTCTAGGTCACTGTCTGTTCTACCAGCCTGACTATTATCTCGGCAGCTGGCAGGGATTCTGGGAGATCTTCATGCCTTGGAAGGGAGGTCTTGCAAGTCATGGCGGAACTATTGCGCTGTTTATTGCAATGTGGTGGTTTGCAAGACATTATGGTAGGAAGTACGACTTTGATTTCGTCTGGATTCTTGACCATCTGGCGATCGCAGTATGCTTCGCGGCGACATTCATCCGCCTTGGTAACCTCTTCAATTCCGAGATCTATGGTGATGTCACAAATCTTCCATGGGGATTCGTATTCGAACTCCGGGGCGAGACAGAACCGAAGCATCCTACCCAGCTTTATGAGGCTCTCAGCTATTTCCTGCTGGGAGTATTCCAGATCCTGATGTATAAATACAGGCTGCCTAAGCTCCATAGGGGATTCTTCATCGGAACATTCTTCATCGGATGTTTCGGAAGCCGTTTCCTCATCGAGTTCATCAAGGAGGTACAGGTCGGATTTGAAAATGACATGGTACTCAACATGGGCCAGTGGCTCAGTATTCCGTTCATCCTCCTCGGTATAGGCTTCCTTGTATATGCACGAGTGAAGAAGGTGCCTGCGATGATTGTGCATCCTGAAAAGAAGAAGGCTGCGCCGACAAACTATGCTAAAAGTCTCAGCAAATGACAGATAACTCACGTATAGCCGAGGTGCTTGCCTTCCTTGAGAAGCATGGCCTCGGCTATAAGCTTCATACACATCCGCCGCTTCCGACAATCGAGCTGGCATTGGAATATTGGAAGGAGATCGATTCGGTCCACTGCAAGAACCTCTTCTTCAGAAATCACAAGGGAAACCGCCACTATCTGGTGGTCTTCGAGTGTCATAAGGAACTTGCGATACACTCTCTGGAGCACATGCTCAAGCAGGGCAAGCTATCCTTTGCATCACCTGAACGAATGGAACGATGTCTTGGCCTTCTGCCAGGCTCGGTGTCTCCTCTTGGACTGATACATGATATGAATCTGGTTCAGGAGAAGGAAGACGGAACCTTTGTTCCAAATGAGGGAGTGGCGATGAAGGAGCTGTTTCCCAATGGCCACAGAGTCAAGCTCTTTCTTGACAAGGACCTTCAGCAGGCTGAAAGAATCAGCTTCCACCCATGTGACAACACTGCCAGCGCAGTCCTCTCCAATGCGGATTTCATGAGGTTCCTTGAAATCTGGGGAGGTGAATACGAATGGCTTGACATTACAGCGGAAGTCTAGCCCAGATTTCTGATTTCAGGACTCAGAACCTCTTTAGGACGAAGCGTCAGCAGAGTCTTCTTGAGGTTCTGTCTGTATTTGAGAGGGGACAGTCCGGTGTGTTTCCTGAAGAATTTTCCGAAAGAGGACTGGTCGGAGAACGACATGGCTTCGGCAACCTGCTGGATGGTCAGTTCCGGATCTCGCAGCATTCTTGCCGCCATCTCTATCCTCATGGATGATATCACCGTACCTATGGTAACGCGCAGCTTCTCCTTGACGATCAGCGAGAGGTATTGCTTTGATATACAGAGCTTTTCCGCGTAGAATCCGACACCCGTCTCTGTCTTGACATGCTTTACCAGGAGCTCTGAGAACTCTTTCAGGATGCCGTCTGCACGCCTCATCTCGGACTGCTTCACAGGCTCGTAGCGGCCGTACTTTCTCCACATCATGTCCGCCATGTCAGTCAGCAGGATGTAGAAATAGGCGTAGTTTACCTCTTCGGCGAAATAGTGGCTCTTGTTCGAAAGCGCATCGATCATGTTGCTGATGTCCTTACAGAGAGTGTTAAGGTCGTTCTTTGCCATGATCTGCCCTCCAAGTCCGTGGTCTATCCTGAACTTGAAGTCCGGCGGGAAGGGGTTTCGGTTACGGAATATGTCCTCGACGATGCTTTTGTCGGTAGCTGTGGTCATGGCGTGGAATCCCTTGCCGTATTCGATCTCATAGATGTCCACCCATGTAGGAAGGTTTATGTAGGTCCTTTTTCCGAATCTGAACTTCTCTCCGTTTATGACCATGTTGATATATCCTTCTATCACGATGATCACAAGGTGGTATTTCGGCTTGCGGGGTTTGGAATATATGATGTGGTCCTCGCCCTCGATCTCACAGGCGAAGATGTAGTCGTCGATATATCCTACCTTTTTTACGTTTTTCTGGCCGAACAGGACTGCCGGGAGATTCGCTTTTTGCCTTTTTTCGCTCATTTTTGTAAATTTGTCACCCAAATGTAGGTGTTTTAGAGTTTTAAACCAAATCTATATAATTTTGGACCAACAATATTTCCTCAGATGGCGTGAAATTTGCACCCCTAAAGCGCCTTTTAACAGAAACAGGTATTAGTGTATATATAAAAGATGAAGAAATTAGCGGTAACAGCAGTGATCATCGCCGGCATGGCATTCTCCCATGTAGATGCATTCGCTCAGTACAAGACAGCGAATGCATCGGAGGAGGCTCCGAAGTCTGAGTCGGAACTCATCCTCGAGGAGGCGGCTTCGTCAGAGGCTCCGGTGATCATCACATTGGAACAGGCATTGCAGATTGCCTTGAGTGAAAACGTGTCGGTAAAAGTTGCTGACATGGAGATTCAGAGAGCCCAGTATGCCAAGAAAGGCAGCTATGCGGCTCTTTTCCCGCAGATTGATGCGACTGGTGCATACCAGAGAACAATCAAGAAGCAGGTTATGTACATGGACTTCGACATGAGTTCGATCATGGGTGGAGCCGGTGGCGAGGGAACTGAACTTCCTGACGGTGTAGAGATTCCGGATGGAGTTGAGATTCCGGAGTCGGGAGAAGGTGCAGCGCCAGGAGGGTCTGATAACGGCGGCGGACTCGAGGTCGGCCGTTGGAACACATGGTCGGCAGGAGTATCGGCAGCGATGCCTCTTGTAAACGCTCAGCTCTGGAAGAGTCTCAAGATTTCAGGACTTGACGTGGAACTCGCAGTGGAGAAGGCGCGTTCGTCACGCCTCGAGATGGTGACACAGGTAAAGAATGCGTATTTCGCGACACTCCTCGCAAAGGAGGCGTTCGAGGTTTATAAGCAGGTGTATGAGAACGCGGTGCAGAACCTTGAGGAGACCGAGAAGAAGTACAGGGCACAGAAGGTGTCTGACATGGAGCTTCTCAGAGCGAAGACAACCGTTGCCAATGCGATCCCTAACGTATATAATGCAGAGGGCTCTGTAATCCTCTCGTTGTGGCAGCTCAAGGCTGTCCTTGGCGTTGATCTCGATATGAACCTCGACGTTGCAGGCAAGCTCGAGGACTGGTCAGAGCACATGTTCTACGACATCCATCAGCACGACAGCATATCTCTGGACCGCAACACCACAATGAAGCAGCTCGCCATCCAGGCGGAGATGCTCGCGGAGACAATCAAGGTTCAGCAGTTTGCAAACATCCCTTCGCTCGCAGTGGCATTCAACTTCAGCTACAATGCGATGACCAATGACTTCAATTTCAGCGAGTACAGGTGGACCCCTTATTCATATGTAGGCCTTAGCCTTAGCATTCCTATCTTCGCGGGAGGAAAGCGCTATCATGCGATCCGCCAGGCAAAGAACCAGTACGAGCAGGTTCAGCTCCAGACCGTGAACACAGAGCGTCAGCTCAAGATCGCGATCCGTCAGAGCCTCAATGCCATGGAGACCAACATGAAGTCATACTATGCTTCAAAGGACGCTCTCGCGGCGGCTCAGAAGGGATATGATATTGTAGCGAAGTCATATCAGGTAGGCCGCAGCACCCTCATCGAGGTGAACGACGCCCAGCTCGCCCTCACGCAGGCTCAGCTTGGAGCATCACAGGCTGTATATAACTTCCTCACAGCCAAGGCTCAGCTCGAGCAGGCCCTCGGACAGGATTTCGTTGAATAATCAGATAATAAAAGAAGAAAGATATATGAAGACTATTTTCAGAACACTCTTAGTTGCCGGAGCTGTCGTAATGACTGCAGCGTGCGGCAACAATGCAAGCAAGCAGACAGAGCAGGCTGCCGCAGAGGTCGTTGCAGTTGATCCTACAGTCTCAGTTGCTCAGGTATTCGTACGTGAGGTGCCTCAGGAGGCTGTCTATACATCTACAGTACAGGCATATGTAAAGAATAACATAGCTCCGCAGATGGCGGGCCGCATCACAAAGATCAATGTCGAGATCGGAGACTTCGTCAAGGAAGGACAGATCCTCGCGGAGATCGACAAGGCACAGCTTCTCCAGGCTCAGCTCCAGCTCCAGAACCAGGAGGTCGAGCTCCAGCGTCTGAAGTCGCTTTACGAGGAGGGAGGACTTTCTCAGTCTGACTACGATGCGATCCAGATGCAGTACAACGTGCTTAAGACGCAGGTTGAGAACCTTGTGGAGAACACAACCCTCCGCAGCCCTATCAATGGAGTAGTGACAGCGCGCAACTATGATGTAGGAGACATGTATGCGATGAGCATGCCTATCTTCACAGTGGAGCAGATCGTTCCTGTAAAGCTTCTCGTGGGCATTTCGGAGACTGATTATTCAAAGGTGAAGAAGGGTGACTCTGTAGAGGTTACAGCTGACGCGATTCCAGGCAAGACATTCTATGGAAAGATCAACAGAATCTATCCTACAGTGGACCCTACAACACGCACATTCACAGCTGAGGTCAAGATCGACAACAACTACAAGACCCTCCGTCCGGGTATGTTCGTAAGAGCGACCATAAACTTCGGAACCAACACCAACGTGGTCATCCCTGACGTGGCTGTTGTAAAGCAGCAGGGATCCGGCGAGAGATTCGTATACGTTCTTAATGCAGACAATACAGTTACATACAAGAAGGTTGTTCTTGGTCGCCGTATGGGTGCTGAGTACGAGGTGCTTGAAGGTCTTGAGGATGGCGACAGGATCGTTATCGGCGGACAGATCCGTCTTAAGGATGGCGTAAAGGTTATTGTAAACGAGTAGTATTATGAGCATTTACAGAAAAGCGGTCAATAATCCGGTAACCACGGCGCTGATCTTCATCGCCTTGGCGATCTTCGGTATTTTCTCGCTGATTAACATATCATTGGACAGGTTCCCTAAGTTTGACGCGAACATCGTTATGGTCATGTCGTCATATCCGGGAGCCAGTGCGGAGGATATCGAGACCAACCTTACCAAGGTGCTCGAGAACTCCCTGAATGGTGTGAGTGACCTCAAGAACATGACTTCGACATCGAAGGAGAACATGGCACTCATCACCCTTGAATTCGTGGAAGGTGTGGATATTGACGTCGCGACAAACGACGTGCGTGACAAGCTGGACATGGTGAACTCGGTGCTTCCTGACGGAGTGTCGCTCCCTGTCATCTTCAAGTTCAGTGCGGACGACATGCCTATCATGATCATGGCTGCGACTGCAGACCAGAGCTACCAGGCTCTCGAGAAGATCCTTGACGAGAAGGTAGCGACTCCGCTTGCGCGTGTGTCCGGCGTAGGTACTGTGTCTATCGCAGGTGCACCTCAGCGTGAGATCCAGGTATATTGCGACCCTAACAAGCTTGAGGCTTATGGCCTTACAGTGGCTGGCATCTCACAGATCATTGCATCAGAGAACAGAAACGTACCTTCAGGTACAATCGATATCGGATCGAATGCATATTCGCTCCGCGTGGAGAAGGAGTTTACATCCGCTGAGCAGATGCTTGATGTCGTAGTGGGACACTACAATGGAAAGACAATCTATCTTCGCGATGTCGCACGAGTAGTCGACGGAGTGGAGGAGAGATATCAGGAGGCGTATATCAACGGTATTTCAGGAGCGCAGATCGTAATCCAGAAGCAGGCTGACGCCAATACCGTAAACGTTATCAAGGGCGTAAAGAAGGCCATGAAGGATATTCAGAAAGGTCTTCCTTCAGATATCGAGATCAGAACTGTGGTTGACGGTTCTGATAATATCCTGAACACTCTCAATTCATTGAAGGAGACAATCGTCGTAACCTTCCTCATCGTGATGCTCGTGGTTTACCTCTTCCTCGGAAGATGGCGCGCCACATTCATCATCGTGCTCTCTATCCCTGTTTCCCTCCTTGCATCCCTGATGTACCTCTGGGCTACAGGAAATACCCTCAACATCGTATCGATGTCGTCGCTTTCGATCGCCATCGGTATGGTCGTGGACGATGCCATCGTGGTATTGGAGAACATCTCGACACACCTTGAGAGGGGTGCAAAGCCGAAGGAGGCAGCCGTACATGCGACCCAGGAGGTGGGTATCTCGGTTATCGCTTCGACATTGACAATGCTCGCCGTGTTCCTCCCGTTGACCATGATCAAGGGTATGGCAGGTCTGATGTTCAAGCAGCTGGGTTGGATTACTTCGATCATCATGATCGTGTCTACAATCGGTGCGCTTACGCTCATCCCTATGCTTTGTTCGCAGTTCCTTCGCTTCAAGCCTAAGCATGGAAGACTCCATGATCTGATTTTCGGTAACTTCAACAAGTTCATTGACCTGATTTCGAAGGGATATGCCAAGCTTATCGGATGGTGCATCGGCCATAGGACAATCACAGTCCTTATTTCTCTTGCAGTATTTGGTATCACAGTGGGTCTTATCGCCCCTGACATGAAGACGGAGTTCTTCCCTAAGTCGGATGACGGACGTCTCACGGTGCAGCTTGAACTTCCCGCAGGTACAGGCCAGAGCATCACACGTGAGCTCGGACACGAGATCCATCAGAAGTTCGTGGCAGCGATTCCTGAAATCGTCAACTGCTCGTACGCGTTGGGACAGGCAGATACAGATAACGCGTTCGCGGCGATGCAGAATAACGGTACGCATGTGGTTTCATACAACATCAATATCGGAAGTATGGAGGACCGTGAGCGTACCCTTTCCGAGATAGCTGACGTTGTGCGTGGGATCCTTGCAGATTATCCTGAGTTCAAGAAGGTGCGTGTGACCGAAGGCGGCCAGGGCGGCATGGGTGGAGCTTCCACTGTGGATGTCGAGATCTATGGATATGATTTTGAAACTACTGACCGTGTTGCCAAGGAGGTACAGGCAAAGATGATCGAGTCTGGAGCATTTGCACAGGTCCTCCTCAGCCGTGATGAGTATACTCCTGAGTATCAGGTGGATTTTGACCGTGAGAAGCTTGCCGTGAACGGTCTGAACAGTACAACGGCTGCTTCATATCTCAGTGCTGCGATGAATGGTTCGACCATGTCGTATTACCGAGAGGATGGAGACGAGTACAATATCCGTGTGAGATATGCTCCGGAGTTCCGTACAAGTATCGAGGATATCGAGAACATCCTAATATATAATAACGCTGGCAAGGGCGTGAGGATCAAGGAACTCGGAAAGGTGGTCGAGTCTCTCACTCCTCCTTCTATCCAG
>JAGBTT010000191.1 GCA_017631175.1 Bacteroidales bacterium | reverse complement strand
GACCTTATCCAGCAGGTTCCTAGACGCTACAACGTGCCTCACAACCAGACTTACCTCCTCCGTTCGAAGAACATCGAAGGACCTTACGAAGTGTTCACAGAGGATCCTAACTACGACTGGCAGCCACGCGAGTGGGACTGCATCGACGGTACACTCTACGAGGAGAACGGTAAGATCTATATGATCTTCGTTCACGAGTGGACTCAGATCATCGACGGTACAATGGACTACATCGAGCTCTCAGCTGACCTTTCAAAGACTGTTTCAGAGTGGCCTGTAACAATGTTCCGCGCAACTGAGAACCCTTCTGTAAAGGAAATGAACAGCCTTGGAGAGGCTACATTCGGACGCAAGCTCCCAGGTTGGGTGACAGACGGTCCTCAGATGTTCCGCACTCAGACCGGCAAGCTCGGTATGCTCTGGTCAGGTTGGGGTGACGAGCGTTACCTCCAGCTCGTATGCTACTCGGAGTCTGGCACAATCGCTGGTCCATGGGTTCAGGAGCCGGAGCCATTCCTCGGCAACAACTCAGGTCACGGTATGCTCTTCCGCACTTTCGAGGGCAAGCTCATGTACGTTGTACACCACGTAGAGGGCAACGGTCCAAGAAAGCCTCAGTACTGGAATGTTGACGATTCAGGTGACAAGCTCGTTCTTCTCGACCAGATCGTCCTCAAGAAATAAATTCAATTACATACTTCACAAAAAAATCCCAGCCTTCGGTGACGAAGGCTGGGAAATTTTTATCTATTGACTAGTCTTGTCTTTGGATTATCTCCAAGTCCAAGTCTGCTCAAGAGTTCCGTTGTTCTTACGAAGCTCGTCTGTTGCGATAGGAAGGAGGTACATTTCCTTAGTGAATGCTCTGTCAAGAAGCTTCTCATAAGAATAAGTCTTAGTTCCATCAGCTTCCTTAACAACCTTCACACCATGACCAGGGCGGTTGAATACTTCCTCAGCGATCTTCCAACGGCGTACGTCGAAGTATCTGTGCTCCTCGAATACGAGCTCGATACGACGCTCGTTGTAGAGACGTGTTCTGAGGTTCTCACCTGTAACTGATGCTGGAAGTCCAGGCATTCCGACACGTGCGCGGATCTTGTTGATGTACTCGCGGCACTCGTCTTCCTTCTGGAGCTCGAAAGCAGCCTCAGCAAAGTTGAGGTAAATCTCAGCAAGACGGAAGTAGATCCATGGCATCACGTATTTCTCCTGCCAGTTGAGAGGAACACCTTCAGGTGGCATGAACTTTCTGAGCTGGAGGTTAGACTGAGGGTTGTCACCAGAGTTACGGAAGTTGTCATATCCCCAAGTTTCACCGTCTGCAGCAATCCAGAACTCATAAGTTTCACCGTGGAAAACAGATCCTTCATGGATAACACACATATCCATACGAGGGTCTCTGTCCTTGAAAGGATTCGCAGGGTCATATCCTGATGCAGGATTGATCTTCTTTACACCACCTTCCCAGATGAATGCTGGCTCACCGTTGATCATATCATAGTCGTCAACGAGCTCCATGGAAAGACCGCAGCCTCCCCACCATCCGCCGTATCCACCCCAACGACGACCGATCTGGTTGATCGGATTCTGGTGGCTGCTGGATGCGTTGAATGTACGTGCATAGATGATCTCGCTGTTAGCTGTACCGCTAGGCTCGCTGAACATCGCCTCGTAGTTGTTGTAAAGCGCATACTCTGTATAGGTCTCGATGAAGGTCTTTGATGAGTTGTAAGCCTTCTCCCACTTTTTCTTGTCATTGTTAGGGTTGAAGAGAGGCGAAGCAGCATAAAGATGCATACGGCTCAATACAGCCTGACAGATAGCCTGAGTAGGGCGTCCGAAGTTAGAGTCTGCAGAAGAATAGTACTTAGGAAGAGTAGGCATGATAGCTGCAAGCTCTGTCTCGATGTAAGCTACTACCTCGTCGAAAGGAGTGCTGGTGAAAGTATGGTCTGAACCAAGCTCGTATGTTTCAGTTACGAGAGGAACATCACCGAAACGCTCGATCATGTTGAAATAGATCCATGCTCTGAGGAATCTAGCCTCTGCTACAAGCACGTCCTTGTTGTCAAGAGTGATTGTAACCTCGTCCATCTTCTCAAGGAAGGTGTTGATTCTGAGGAGGTACTCATATGCACGGTCCCAGAAATAGAGGTTGTTACCACCGTGCCACTGAGTTACACTGTTACCTGTAACATTGTCCGGAGTAAGTCTACCGAAAGCGACATTCGGAGCACTACCAGAGTTCACGGCAATGATCTCGTCAGTAACCTTGGCCATCATTTCGATAACGAAACCATGAGGGACTGCATTGAAGAGAGATGTATGGTACGCCTGGATCAAGCCGGCATCCGACCATACGGCAGCATCTGAAATCCTGTCCTTAGGATCAATATCCAGGATGTTGTCACAAGCGGATATCGCCAAAGCTGCAAAAAGTATTGTAAATATCTTTTTCATATAACTTGTCTGAATTTAGAACTGGACTCTTACTCCAAGGTTAATTACACGCTGCTGTGGATAGTAGAGTGAAGAACCGCTGATTTCAGGGTCACACCACTTGATCTCCTTAGCCCAAGTAAGAAGGTTGAAACCGCTTACATAGAATCTGCAAGAAGAAAGCTTGATCTTCTCAGTAAATGACTTAGGAAGAGTATAACCTAACTCAACAGTCTTAAGACGTACGAATGTAGCGTCATAAAGGAAGATTGTCGAGCTGCCTGGCTGATAGCAGTCTGCTCTTGGCATTGTACCGTTAGGATTGTCAACTGTCCAACGATCCTTGGCACGTGCCACAAATGTATTTGAGAGGTCTGACTTACCGAGGGTTACGAAGTCGCCGTCGTAGTTGTAAGCACCTGTCTGTCCCTGGATGAGTGCAGAAAGGTCGAAGCCCTTATATGTAAGTCCGATATTGATACCGAATACAGTTGTAGGAGTGCTTGTATAGTCGAAACGATAGCGGTCGTTAGAATCGATTACGCCGTCCTCGTTAAGGTCGATGATCTTAGGGTCACCCACCTGTGATGACTTATGGTGAGGATATGAATCGAGCTCTTCCTGAGTATTGAAGATACCGTCAGCCTGGTAGTAAAGACCAGCGCCTACAGGATGTCCTGTCTGGTTCTGATATTCCTCTACGTTAGGAGTCTCATCCATGAAGATGATCTTGTTCTTCGCGTATGAGATGTTACCTGAGATGTTGTATGAGAAATCAGCGAAGCTCTTGCGGTGAGTGAGAACGATTTCAAATCCCTGGTTCTTTACCTCTCCGATGTTTTCATCTGGAAGTGAAGGGAAACCGAATGTCTCAGGAATAGAGAGGTTTCTTCTTGCAAGGATGTCAGTTCTCTTTTCCTTGAAGAGAGTTACCTCAGCACCGAGGAGACCGTTCCAGAAGAGTGACTCGAGACCGAGGTCATACTTTGTACTCTTTTCCCATGTGATGTTAGGGTTAGGCATTGTACCAGGGTTAAGACCTGCTGCTGTACCTGTACCGAATACGAAGTTGCCACCGAATGAGTAAGACTGGAGATACTGATAAGCTGAAACAGCGTCGTTACCAGTCTGTCCGAGTGAAGCACGAAGCTTGAGCTGGTTGATCCAAGGAGCGTTATCCTTTATGAAGTTCTCCTCTGAAATACGCCATCCGAAAGATGCTGCAGGGAAGAAACCGTAACGGGTCTCCTTAGGGAACTTGTATGAACCGTCGTATCTGAAGAGAACCTCGAGGAGATACTTAGACGCGAAGTCGTAGTTGAATCTACCGAAGAAGTTGTTTCTTGCTGTACGAGATGATGATCCTGAGTTCTCCTGATCCTCCTTAGCCGAGCTACCTACGTTGAGCTCATCGATGGTACTACTGATGAAGTTCTGTCTGTAACCCATCAAAGAAGATCTATTGCTGATCTGCTGCTCCTGACCGAGCATGGCAGCTACACGGTGCTGACCGAATGTTCTGTCATAAGTGATACGGTAGTTGTAGAGCATGTTTGAACCCATGTTATAGGTATCTCTCAACATTACCATACTCTGACCTGTACCCTTCTTCTTCTCATACTCACCTGTATTTACATTATACTCATGGTACCAGTAAGGAAGCTCGAACACCTTCTGCTTGGTGTTGGAAATATCGTAGTTGAATGATGCATCAACACGGAGACCTTCTACGAAAGGAACCTTGTAAGTTGCTGTGAATGTAGAATATACAGGAGACTTCCATGTCTTGCTGTAACCACGCTGGTTCTGGAGGAGAGGGTTCTCACCGAGACGACCAGGAGCGATAAGTCCGTTAGGATATACAGCTACAAGACGAGGGTCAGCGATGAGGATGTTTGTGAAGTTAGTCACACCTACGATAGGAGAGTGAGACTCATTGCTGATGATGGCGCTGATGTTTGCACCGATTGTGAGGTTGTTGGTAATGTCTACGTCGAGGTTTGCTCTGACAGTATACTGGTTGTAGTACTCGTCAAGATTCTTGTAGTTACCGTCCTGAGTACGTGCACCGAAAGAAAGGAGATAACGGAGCTTGTCTGTTCCGCCGGATGCCTGGATGCTTGTACGTGTCTGAAGAGCATAAGGCTTCATTGTCTCCTTGATCCAGTTTGTATTAGGATAGAGAACAGGATCTGAACCATTGCGATACTTCTCGATATCAGACTCAGCTACAGCTGGAGTATAGTTGGAAGTAGGTCTACCTGCCGCATACCACTTTGCCTCATTATATACCTCTGAGAATGTTGCTGCGTCGAGCATCTCAGGAACCTTTGTAGGAGATGAGAATGAAGTACCGAAGTCAACGAGGATTCTAGCCTTTCCTTCCTGTCCCTTCTTTGTAGTCACGAGGATTACACCGTTCGCTGCACGGGCACCGTAGATCGCTGCCGAAGCATCCTTGAGGACTGTAATGCTCTCGATATCCTCAGGATTGAGACGAGTCATACCTTCACGCTCAACACCGTCGATGATGTAAAGAGGGCTTGAATCACCGAATGTACCGAAACCGCGGACCTTGATTGCAGGGTCATCCTGACCTGGCTGACCTGAACGCTGGTTTGCTACGAGACCTGGGAGACGTCCCTGGAGTGAAGCACCAAGGTTTGGAGATGGACTCTTTGTGAGTTCGTCACCCTTTACAGTAACGATAGAACCTGTCAAGGTCTCTTTCTTGTGGGAGCCGTATCCGACAACCACTGTTTCCTCAAGGAACTCAGCGTCCGCCTCAAGGACAACCTTATAAGAAGACTGTGTTCCGACAGTAAATGTAACTGTCTTATAGCCGATGCAAGAGACATTGAGCTCTGCTCCGCCTGGAACACTCATGGAGAATTCACCGCTGAGACCGGTTACTGCTCCGAGACTAGGATTGCCGACCACTAAAACGGAGGCACCGATGATAGGCTCTCCCTGAGGGTCAACTACTGTTCCGCTTATAGAGCGGTTCTGGGCGAAACCAGTCGCTCCTGCAGCCAGCCAAAGGACTGACGTCAGCACGAAAACAGCTACTTTCTGTAAAAATTTACCTGTCATAAAAGTAAGTTTGGGTTATTAATAAAATGGTTATGTTTTGTCCGAATCTATACGGACTTTAATTAGTCGTTTAAATACAATAGCTGGCAGGTAAACAGTATTGTCAATTCGTCAGAATTTCAAAAAATCCGACACTAGGCAGTAAAATTAATAACTAAATATAATATTTCCAACACTTCAGACTATTTTATTACATTTTAGACCTATCTCCTTAGCTTTTTTTGCATTAGTGAGTTTTTAAGTTTAACTTCACAACATATACCTTATATATATATGTAACTATGAGAAAATTCATATTATCATTCGCCGCACTTTTTGTCTTTGCCGGCATGAGTGCGCAAGAACCGGAATTTCCGTTCAATGACCCCGATCGTCCGACAGACCAGAGAATCGAAGACCTGCTCGGTCGTCTGACACTCGAAGAGAAGGTCGGAATGATGATGAACGGATCTACAGGAGTGGAGCGTCTCGGCATACCTGATTATAACTGGTGGAACGAGGCCTTGCATGG
>JAGBTT010000190.1 GCA_017631175.1 Bacteroidales bacterium | reverse complement strand
TGCTGTTCGCCTACATCTTCTTCCGTCAGATGATGAAGGAGAGTGAGGGTACTGCAACCATGAAGCAGATCGCTCAGTTTGTAAGAGAGGGAGCGATGGCTTATCTGAAGCAGCAGTACAAGGTCGTAATCATTGTCTTTGTGGTTCTCGCAGCCCTGTTCGCAGTCCTTGCGTGGCTTGGAGTACAGAACAGCTGGGTTCCGTTCGCATTCCTTACCGGAGGTTTCTTCTCGGGTCTTGCAGGCTTCGTGGGAATGAAGACAGCGACTTACGCATCAGCAAGAACTGCCAATGCAGCCCAGAAATCCCTCAACTCAGGTCTTAAGGTAGCTTTCCGAAGCGGTGCCGTGATGGGTCTTACAGTCGTTGGTCTCGGACTTCTCGATATCGCGATCTGGTGGGTGATCCTCAACCAGTTCGTCGACATTGAAGGAACTCAGAAACTCGTCTTCATCACCACCACAATGCTTACCTTCGGTATGGGTGCTTCGACACAGGCCCTCTTCGCTCGTGTAGGAGGTGGTATCTATACAAAGGCTGCAGACGTTGGAGCTGACCTCGTAGGTAAGGTTGAGGCAGGTATCCCTGAGGATGACCCTCGTAACCCTGCTACAATCGCCGATAACGTAGGTGACAACGTGGGTGACGTAGCCGGAATGGGTGCTGACCTTTATGAGTCTTACTGCGGTTCTATCCTTGCGACTATGGCTCTCGGTGCGGCGGCTTATTCTGCTGTGGGTACAGATGCCCAGATGAAGGCCATCCTTGCTCCTATGATCATTGCGGCAATCGGCGTTGCACTTTCTATCATCGGTATATATGTAGTACGCACCAAGGAAGGTGCAGGTATGGACCAGCTCCTGAAGTCGCTCGGACGCGGAACCAACCTCAGCTCGATCCTCATCGCTGCCGCAACATTCGGCATCATGTATCTTCTCGGAATGGAGAACTGGTGGGGCTTCTCGCTCTCTGTGGTCGTAGGTCTTGCTGCAGGCGTGATCATAGGACAGGCAACAGAGTACTATACTTCACATTCATATAAGCCTACACAGAAGCTGGCTGAATCAGCTGAGACTGGTCCGGCTACCGTAATCATCTCAGGTGTGGGTCTCGGTATGCTCTCGACAGCTATTCCGGTTGTGACAATCGCAGTGGCAATCCTTCTTGCATATCTTTGCGCAAACGGTTTCGACCTTTCGTTCTCGGCAGATAGCCTCTCTACAGGTCTCTACGGTATCGGTATCGCGGCTGTGGGTATGCTTTCTACTCTCGGCATCACTCTCGCGACTGACGCATACGGCCCTATCGCCGACAACGCCGGCGGTAACGCACAGATGAGCGAGCTCGACCCTGAGGTCCGCAAGCGTACAGACGTTCTCGATGCTCTCGGAAATACGACAGCTGCTACAGGTAAGGGCTTCGCAATCGGTTCAGCCGCCCTCACAGGACTTGCCCTTCTCGCTTCATATATCGAGGAGATCAAGATCGGTCTGGATCACCTTGGAAAGCAGATAGTTGACGCTTCCGGCAATCTCATCGATGCCGCTCAGGCTACAATTCCTGATATCATGGCATATTACCATGTAGACCTTATGAACCCAGTGGTTCTCGTGGGTGTGTTCATCGGTGCGATGATGTCATTCCTCTTCTGCGGTCTTACAATGAACGCTGTGGGCCGCGCGGCTCAGAGCATGGTGACAGAGGTTCGCCGTCAGTTCCGCGAGATCAAGGGTATCCTTACCCGTGAGGCTACTCCGGACTACGCCCGTTGCGTGGAGATCTCTACAAAGGGTGCTCAGCGCGAGATGCTTCTTCCTTCGCTTATCGCGATCATCGTTCCTGTGCTCGTAGGTCTCATCCTCGGCCCGGCAGGTGTGATGGGTCTGCTTATCGGAGGTCTCGGCTCAGGTTTCGTTCTCGCTGTCTTCATGTCTAACTCAGGTGGAGCATGGGACAATGCGAAGAAGTATGTTGAGGAAGGCCACCTCGGAGGAAAGAACTCAGAGGCTCACAAGGCGACAGTGACAGGTGATACAGTCGGTGACCCTTTCAAGGATACGTCAGGACCGTCACTGAATATCCTCATCAAGCTCATGAGCATGGTGTCTATCGTGATGGCGATGCTTACCGTAGCGATTCATTAAGAATCGCTACGGTGAAAAAATAAGGGAAACCAAATCCGGTTTCCCTTATTTTTTATTATATTTATCGCACTAAAAACTATAAGTTATGAAAACTATCCGCACACTACTGGTATTGGCGGTGGCAGTTTTGTCGTCGATATCGCTTTCAGCACAGGATTACCAGCGTGTAATTACCCGTGACGGTTCCAATTATGAAGGCCAGTGGCCGAAGGGTGCAGGAGTCTTGTACTCTTATAATGAAGGTCTGGTTCTCGGTACGTTCATCAAGGGCAGGCCGCATGGAAAGTGTGTATGCTACAGACCGAACGGCGAGGTCTACTGGGGCGAGTTCAAGAAGGGAAAGGTTACGGGTAACGGCAGGATCTACAGGGATAACGGCATAGTTGTGACCGGAGGTTACAAGAATGGCAAGTATCATGGAATCGATACCCTGTATAGATCGAACGGAACCGTGCATATTGGAAAATACAGGAACGGTAAGATGAAGTCTACTGTGCTTGACACAAGAACTGCAGGTGTAGTTGCGGTCGGCGCAAAGCCTGATTATCCTGGCATAGACTTCCGTCACAGGCAGATAACCTTCTTGAACGACCTTGAGAATATGTGGGAGGAGCGTAACCTTGCCATTGTAAGAAGTCTCGGTCTTGTACATCCTAAGTTCCAGGGCGGTGGAATCGATGATTTCGCGCTTTGGGTCAACTCCCAGGTGGTTTATCCGGTGAGGGACCGTGCAGACAGGTCGGAGAGAACGGTCATTGTAGAGTTCGTCGTGCTTAAGGATGGAACTGTTTCAGATGCCCACGCCGTGTTCGGATCGGACCCTGTCCTTAACGAGGAGGCTGTAAAGGCGGTCATGAAGTCTCCGAAGTGGACTCCTGGCGAGCAGAATGGTGAGCCGAGAAACGTCCGCATGAGTGTTGCGGTAGTATTCTCCCTGTAAGCCTCTTGATTTGCTGAATTGTACGGCTGCGATGCCGTCAAATTAATAAATTCTGCTATCTTTGCATGTTCGGGCCTTCGTTGGCCTGCACGTTGCAGGATAGCATTTTTTATGAGTAAGGATAAAGAAATATTAGACAGCATTGCGGACAAGGAGTATGAGCACGGCTTTGTGACGAACGTGGAGCAGGAGTTCATACCAAAGGGTCTCAATGAAGATATAATCAGGCTTATTTCAGCCAAGAAGGATGAGCCGGAATGGATGCTTGAGTTCCGTCTCAAGGCGTTCCGCCGCTGGCAGCAGATGGAGCTGCCGAAGTGGGCTCATCTTGATATTCCGGAGATAGACTTCCAGGACATCATCTATTATGCGGCTCCGAAGAAGGCGGAGGATCGTCCTAAGGAGATCGATCCGGAGCTGGAGAAGACTTTCGACAAGCTGGGCATTCCGCTTCACGAGAGGGCTGCTTTGGCAGGAGTTGCCGTGGACGCCGTGTTCGACTCGGTGTCGGTGACGACTACCTTCCGTTCGGCTCTCGCTGAGAAGGGCATCATTTTCTGCTCGTTCTCTGAGGCCGTGAAGGAGCATCCCGAACTTGTGCAGAAGTATCTTGCTTCTGTGGTTCCAGTAGGTGATAATTTCTATGCTGCATTGAACTCTGCTGTGTTCAGTGACGGTTCGTTCGTGTATATTCCTAAGGGTGTTCGCTGCCCGATGGAGCTTTCAAGCTACTTCCGTATCAATGCGGCCGGCACAGGCCAGTTCGAGAGGACGCTGATCGTGGCGGACGAAGGTTCGTATGTAAGCTATATGGAGGGCTGCACTGCGCCTATGCGTGATGAGAACCAGCTCCATGCCGCGGTGGTGGAGATCATCGTGGAGAAGGATGCAGAGGTGAAGTATTCGACCGTGCAGAACTGGTATCCGGGAGATAAGGAGGGACGAGGCGGTATCTATAACTTTGTGACCAAGAGAGGTATCTGCAAGGGTTCCGGAAGTCATCTTTCATGGACTCAGGTGGAGACTGGATCCGCTATTACATGGAAGTATCCTTCTACTATACTTAAGGGAGACAATTCGTCGTCGGAGTTCTATTCTGTCGCTGTGACGAACAATTACCAGCAGGCCGATACAGGAACCAAGATGATCCATATCGGAAAGAATACACGCAGCCGCATCGTCAGCAAGGGTATTTCGGCAGGCCGTAGCCAGAACAGCTATCGTGGTCTGGTGAAGATGCTGCCGGGCGCAGATAATGCGCGCAATTTCTCTCAGTGCGACAGTCTGTTGATCGGTGACAAGTGCGGTGCGCATACATTCCCTTATATAGAGAATGCAAACAAGTCGGCAGTGGTAGAGCATGAGGCGACTACTTCGAAGATAAGTGAGGATCAGCTGTTCTATTGCAACCAGAGGGGTATCGGCCCGGAGGAGGCAGTGGGACTGATTGTGAACGGATATGCACGTGAAGTGCTGTCGAAGCTGCCGATGGAGTTTGCTGTGGAGGCGCAGAAGCTGCTGCAGGTGTCGTTGGAGGGTTCTGTAGGCTAGCATATGGAGTTTTGGAATATAATACTGTTTGAGATGGGCGGAAGGCCGGTGTTGCTGATTGATCTGCTGTCGGCGGTGTTCGGTCTGACTACCGTTTTTCTGGCGGGACGAAACAGCAAGTATAACTTCTATGTGGGTTATATGTACACAGCATTGCTGTTCTTCATGTTCTGGCAGAAGAACCTGTATGCAAACCTGATACTCCAGCCTGTTTCGTTAGGTATAAACATATTGGGACAGTATCGTTGGAGCCATCCTCGCAAAGGGGAGGAGAGCGCTTCAGGCAGCGGTGACCTCAAGGTGTCGATGCTGTCATGGCCGCAGCGCGGCGGCATCGTGGCACTGGTGCTTGTGCTGGCTCTCGTGTGGGGCTGGCTGATGAGCATGATGGGTACGAAGTGGTTCGTGGGATATTTCCCTGCCAACCCTCTGCCGTACCTTGACTGCTGCGTGACCGTGCTGATCCTGACGGCCCAGACTTTGTCCGCATTGAAGAAGTGGGACTGCTGGATAGCATGGCTTTTCGTGAACGTGGCCAATCTGACATTGTACCTGAAGGCTGGTCTGGTATTCATGACGGTTGTCAGTTGTCTGTATCTGCTCAACGGCATATGGTCGCTGTTCACATGGTATAAACTTTATAGAAAAAATGCATAATATGAACGATACACTTTTGAAGATTGAGGGCCTGAGGGCCAGTGTAGAGGACAAGGAGATCCTTAAGGGTGTGGATCTGGTGATCCGCAAGGGTGAGATCCATGCGGT
>JAGBTT010000189.1 GCA_017631175.1 Bacteroidales bacterium | reverse complement strand
TCTCCTTTGTAGCTGAAACGATATCATTTACCGCAGCCCTTGCGAGATATACCATCGAACTGTCATTCTGTCCCAAGGCCTTGTATGCTCCTCCTATGCTGGAATTGATTATGGCCTTGCCATGTTCACTTACATCATAGTCTGACAGAAGCTTATGATAGAGACTCAGGCATTCGCGGTATCGCCAGTGCTTGATTTCGCGCTGAGCCAAGGCAAAGAGGTACTCATAGCTGTCCTTAGGCACTATTGCCATCAACGAATCCGCATATAGGGTACCCTGGCGGGTATATTCGTAACTCCAGCCCTCCGTGTTATTGAAATCAGAGGCATCATAGCAAAGACGGTTATATAAGGCAAAGTACTCTGCCTTGACTTCATTGGAAACCCCACGCGCATCGATCGCCTTCATCTCATCGAATGCCTCGAGGAACAAGCCCGAGGACAGATAACAGAAGACCAGTGCACATCGCGACTGTACGATCTTGTCCTTATCCCCCGATTTGAGAGCATGTTCCAAAGCACGGCCCGCATAGAAATAGGCAGAGTCATATTTAAAGGACTGATACTCCTCGAAAAGGCCGTAGTTAAGGTCGTACAGGCCCTTTGGGTCTGCATCATCGGCATTCTCAAGTTCCTGCTGCAGGGCCTTGATACGGGAATACTTCTCCACGATGTAGGTTTCCCTGTTCTCAAGATGCCTGTCCAGGTCGTTCAGCGCAGGGGACAGCAGACTGAGGAGCATTATGACAAGTGTTCTCATAGGCAGTTTATGGTTATTATTGCTAGATATGCTCGACCTCAGGGTGGAGGTCAATGTCGAACTTTGCCTTTACTGAAGCGATGATACGGCGCTCAAGGCCGACAATCTCCTCCGGGTATGCATCACCGGTGTAGTTCACAATCACCAGCGGCTGCTTGTCATAGACTGCCGCGCCACCGCTGCGGCGTCCCTTCCAGCCGCACTGTTCTATCATCCATGCTGCTGGCACCTTCACCATACCGTCAGGCAGATCATAGTGAGGAACCTTATAGTCAGGACCATACTCCGCCTTTGCCGCTGCCTCTATACGGGCGAAATGTTCAGCCGTGATGACCGGATTCTTGAAGAAACTGCCTGCACTTCCCATGACAGACGGCTCCGGAAGTTTCTCCTTCCTGATCTTGATGATCACCTTTCTGATCAACGCCGGTGTCAACCTGGACATCATGGCTTCTTCGGTGTCGCTTGGAAGTGACATGCCACCCCCGGCCAGGGGGTGAGTAAGCGACGAAGTCGCGGGTCGGGGGTCACTGGAAAGCGATACCGAAGAAGCCATTACAGCATCACGAAGATGACCATAGTCAAGACGAGGCTGAGGTGTGCGGGAAAGGGCGAAGACCACATGGGTCACGATGTAACGTCCCTTGACCTCAGGAGCCTTGAAGACAGAGTCACGGTAACCGTACTCACATTCCTCGACATCAAACTTGACGAACTCCTCCTCAACAGTATCATAACAGTAAACAGTCCTGATGACATCCTTGACCTCAACACCATAGGCGCCGATATTCTGAACTGCAGAAGCTCCGACCTCTCCTGGAATGTACGAGAGATTCTCAACTCCCCAGAGACCTTCCTTAGCGGCCCATGCGCAGAAATCGTCGAACACCACTCCAGATCCTACCGACACAAGGACATCGGAACCTTCTTCCAGGATCTCAATGAAGTTGATCTTGGAGTGAAGGACGGTACCCTTGAAATCGTCAGTAAACAGCAGGTTGCTGCCGCCACCGATGTGAAGCACCGGACGGGCAAGTTCCTCAAACTCTATGTCAACAAGATCAGCAACTGAGTCATATTCCATGAAACAGCGAGCCTTCACCTTCATTCCGAAGGTGTTCATCTTTGTGAGATCCTGATAGTATGTCGTATTTATCATATACCTTTATTTCGATTGTAGATTAACGGACCTTCTTTCCGAGATAATAGGTCTCCCATGCATCCTTGGCATAGCCGTTGCCGAGCACCTGGAATGTCGAAGCGGACGAACCTACAACTTCCTTTCCGCAATAATATGCGTCAAAAGCGTCCTTGGCGTAACCGTCCGAAAGCACCTTGAATCCCGATGTCGACGCCTCTATCTCTTCTCCAAAGTAATATACATCAAAGGCATCCATTGCATAGCCATCAGCCAGGGCCTTGAATCTCGTAGGATCGTTGGATATTTTCTTGCCGCAATAATAAGCACGGCTGCTGTCCTTGGCATAACCCCAGCCCAGATCCTTGAAGGAATGGGCGGACGCATTATTAACAAGAACGCCGTTATAATAGACCTTGTTACCGACGATCTCATATCCTCTTTCCGGCTGCATATGTCCCGGTCCGTGACCGCCAGGATTGTGGCCATGACCATGGTCATAACCCGGAGTCTGTCCTCCATTCTGGCTTGAGCCGTTGCCGAAAAGCAGCGAGAAGAGATCATCCCATCCGAAATCCTGCGAACCGTGCTGAGGAGGAACGGGCCCGGCAGGCGGAGCGGTATGCTTGAGCCTGAACGTATACGGATCGACCAAAGGCAGAATCCTTCCCTCGAACCACACGTATTCATCATCCTTGGCATAACCGTAACCCAAGTCCTGTATAGTACGTGGATCAGCCTCGTGCATTATGATATTATTGTAATATACCTTGCCGCCCATAACCCTGTATGAGCCCTGCTGGGAAGGAGGAGTCGGACGGGAAGTCGGGCCCTGTGCAAAAGCAGCCACAGCACTCAGCATGAGCACTGCGACTGCAATCATTCTTTTTATGTTCTTCATAAGGGATTATCCTATTTCTGCACCATTGCAGAGAGTTTCCTGCGGAGTGATGAAGCGCATCTTGCCGTCATTCTGGCGAGCCATGAGGATCATACCCTTCGACTCGATGCCGCGGATCTTGCGCGGAGCAAGATTGGCAAGGATACAGATCTGCTTGCCGACCATCTCCTCAGGAGAATACTGTTCAGCAATTCCTGACACGATCACTCTCTTGTCGATTCCGGTGTCAATAGTCAGCTTGAGAAGCTTGTCAGTCTTAGGGACACGTTCCGCCTCAAGAACTGTTGCGGTACGGATGTCCATCTTGCCGAAGTCATCAAATGTGCACTCCTCCTTCTGTGGAGTAACCACTGCAGCCTCGGCAGCCTTTGCTGCTGCCTCACGCTCGGCACGGATAGCCTCGAGACGTGCGATCTGTGCATCTACGACCTCATCCTCGATCTTGCCGAAGAGGAGAGTCGCCTGGTTGAGCTGGTGGCCGGCAGGAAGAAGCACTGCCTTGCCGAGGTCTTCCCATGAGAGTGTGATGCCGTCGTATGACACACCAGTATGAAGGGCTGCACCCTCGCCTGCTGTGTAAATGTTCTCGCTGGTTGCACCCTCCTCGCCTGCACGGTGGTCGTTACCGGCAGCGATTCCCACGTTAAGGATGCCGCGGAGCTTCTCTGACGAGAACGGAAGGAACGGCTCGAACGCGATAGCGAGCGAAGCGCATATCTGGAGTGATACGTTAAGGATAGACGCCGTTCTGTCCATATCTGTCTTTGCCACCTTCCAAGGCTCTGTGTCAGTAAGGTACTTGTTACCGAGACGAGCGATGTTCATAGCCTCCTTGAGGGCCTCACGGAACTTGTATCCCTCGAGATACTTCTCCATTGCCTCGCGGAGCGGCTGGATCTGTGCCATAGTCTCGGCATCGATTGCCTCAGGCTTGAGGTCTGCAGGGACCTTGCCCTCGAAATATTTGTGTGTAAGGACTACAGCACGGTTCACGAAGTTGCCGAGGATGGCAACGAGCTCGCTGTTGTTGCGTGCCTGGAAGTCCTTCCATGAGAAGTCGTTATCCTTTGTCTCAGGAGCGTTTGCAGTAAGCACATAGCGGAGAACATCCTCCTGTCCAGGGAACTGCTCGAGGTATTCGTGGAGCCATACAGCCCATCCACGCGAAGTCGAGATCTTGTCGCCCTCGAGGTTGAGGAACTCGTTTGCAGGGACATTGTCCGGAAGGATATAGCTTCCGTCAGCCTTCAGCATCGACGGGAACACGATGCAGTGGAACACGATGTTGTCCTTACCGATGAAGTGAACGAGTTTTGTGTCCTCGCTCTTCCACCACTTCTCCCATGACACAGGAAGAAGTTCCTGGGTATTGGAAATGTAGCCGATAGGGGCATCGAACCATACATAGAGAACCTTTCCGTCCGATCCCTCCACAGGCACTGGAACACCCCAGTTAAGGTCACGGCTCACGGCACGTGGCTGAAGACCTCCGTCGATCCAGCTCTTGCACTGGCCGTAAACGTTGCTTCTCCACTCCTTGTGTCCGTCGAGGATCCACTCCGAAAGCCATTTCTCGTACTGGTCGAGCGGAAGGTACCAGTGCTTGGTCTCCTTCTTCACGAGCTCGCCGCCGCTGAGGGCAGACTTAGGGTTGATAAGTTCATCCGGGCTGAGGGTTGCGCCGCACTTCTCGCACTGGTCGCCGTAAGCTCCCTCTGCGCCGCACTTAGGACATGTACCAGTGATGTAACGGTCTGCGAGGAAGGTCTTTGTCTCCTCGTCGTAGTACTGCTCGCTCACCTTCTCGATGAACTTGCCCTCATCGTAAAGCTTGCGGAAATAATCCGCAGCGTTCTTATGGTGAGTCTTGGATGATGTTCTCGAATATATGTCGAAGTTGATGCCAAGTCCTGTGAAAGAGTCCTTGATGATCCTGTGATATCTGTCCACGATGTCCTGAGGGGTACATCCCTCCTTCTGCGCCTTGATTGTGATAGGCACTCCGTGCTCATCCGATCCGCAGACATAGAGGACGTCCTCTCCTCTCATTCTAAGGTACCTGACATAAATGTCCGCAGGCACATATACACCGGCAAGGTGGCCGATGTGGACCGGACCGTTTGCGTATGGAAGCGCACAGGTCACCAGGGTTCTGTTGAATTTTTTGTTCATATAGTTGTCGTTATTAATTTATTCTCATTTTACGGATTGCCACGTCGTTCCACTCCTCGCGATGACGCATCAGACTCGTCCGAGTTCGTTGTTGATGGCCGTGCGAACCTTGTTCAAGGCCGTGATCTCCGTCAGGAGCATCATCTGCTTTTCAGGATCCGAAGTCTGCTGGACCTCCTCCATCTTACCCTTCACCTCCATCTCCACTCTCTTGGCCTGATAGACCAGAAGGGATTTCGGCACGAACATCACCAGTCTGGTCGCCGCAGCCGTCATCGACTGGACATAATTCTTTACCGTAATCTCATATTTCTCTATCAGGATGTCCTTCGCCACAGCTGCGACCTCATCGTCCATGCTGTTGAGCAGTCTCTGCTGGATCTGATGCTGGGTCAGTCCCTCCTGATACATGGTGAAATACAGTTCATACACCTTATAGTAGGAACTGTTCATGAAGTCCAGTTCATTGTCTGCCAGAATTGCATCGATGAAGTCTGCAACAGTCATCGGAACCTCCGTATAGTATTTGGACGTCTGCTCAAAAAGCAGCTCCGTACATCCGTATTCCAGCACGAATGTGAGCAGTTCCTCCTCGCATGCAGCCAGATATGGACAATTCTTGATTATCGGTCCGTCTGGTACCTCAGGCAGATATTCCTGTGGTAGTGCGACAGGAGGCATATCTTCCGGCATATACATGTCGTCCCCCATCGGCGGAGGAGGCATGCCCGGATCATATCCCTGCTGAGGAACTGCAGCCTGGCGGGCCTTGGCAGCCTCACGTTCACGCTGCTTCTTCTCAGACTCAAGCAAAGCTGTCCTGGTCTGATTGATCCTGTTGGAAAGGATATGCTCGTCTATCTCGAACTTGGCCGCCGTAGTACGTACATACACGCTCCTTGTAATCGCGTCCGGGATAAGGGCGACCGTATCCGCGACCTCATTTATGAGCTTGGCACGCTTCAGAGGATCATCTCCGGCCTCGCCAAGGAGAAGGTCGGTCTTGAATCCGATGAAGTCCTGCTCGTTCTGTGCGATATAGTCACGGACCTGGTCAAGGGTATGCTTCTTCGCAAAGTCATCCGGATCCTGACCGTCAGGCAGAAGGACGATCTTCACATTCATACCTTCCTTCAGCACAAGGTCGATTCCCCTGAGTGCGGCCTTGATTCCTGCCCCATCGCCGTCATATATGATGGTCACGTTCTCCGTGAACTTCCTTATGAGCCTTATCTGCTCTACGGTAAGGGATGTTCCGCTGGAAGCCACTACGTTGGTTATGCCGAGCTGATGCATCGAGAGCACGTCAAGATATCCTTCGACGAGGATACACTTGTCCTGACGCGACATCTCGTTCTTGGCGAAGTATATTCCGTAAAGAGACCTGCTCTTTACATAAATCTCCGTTTCCTTGGAGTTTACATACTTCGGTATGTTCTTGTCGCTCTTCAGCGTCCTGCCGCCGAATGCGATCACGCGGCCGCTAGCCGAGTGTATCGGGAACATGACGCGGTCATGGAAGGTATCCACTATCCTTCCGTCATCATACTGCTTGGACAATCCCGTATCAAGGAGGTATTCCTCCCTGTAGCCAGCTGCACGTGCTGCATCCGTCAAAGCCGTACGCGACTGCGCCGGAGCCCATCCGAGGCCATATTTCCTTATGGTCTCATCGGTAAGACCACGGCTGCGGAAATACTGGTAGCCTATGACCTGGCCTTCCTGAGTCTTCATGGCGTCGACAAAGAACCTGCCTGCAAACTCAGACACCAGCAGGAGGCTCTCGCCGCGCTGACGCTTCGCGATCTCCTCCGCACTCACCTCCGACTCGACTATCTCGACATTATATTTCTTTGCAAGGTAACGCAACGCCTCGACATATGTCATGCTCTCATGCTCCATCACGAAACCAACGGCTGTACCGGACTTGCCGCAACCGAAGCACTTGAATATGCCCTTGGATGGAGATACGACGAACGAAGGGGTCTTCTCGTTATGGAAAGGGCAGCATGCCTTATAGGTGGCTCCTGCCCTCTTCAGGGTCACGAAGTCACCGATGACATCTTCGATCTGGGCTAGATCCAGAATCCTGTCTACCGTTTCCTGTGGGATCATATATTACTGCTCGTCTACCTTTTCGTATTCAACCTCCTGCGCCTCGATAGGTTCCTCCGATGTCTGAGCTGGAGTTTCAGGTGCTGGAGTTATCTCGTCAGGATCCTGGGCAGACTTCACCTTGAACGCCGCAATCAGATCAGAAACACCATACACGACAAGGGCGATTCCGGCAATCAGACCGAGGCTCTGTCCGAAGAACTTCGGATAGAAGAATATCAGCAGACCTGCCACCGTGATCATCAAAGGCAGTATGTAGGCAGCAAGGCTCACCTGGACATTCCTGCGCACGCTGAGAAGAACCAGAAGCTGGAAAAGTCCGAATCCGAAGAGCACAAATCCAAGAAGATAGCTCACGAACTTCGCCACAAACGGCGCGAACATGAACAGAAGGCCGGCAATCACCACATTGACAAGTCCGTTGAAGAAGGAAAGAGGCGTAGTACCATCCTTCTTCTGTCTGAAACCTACAAATACAGACACGATACCCGCTGCAAGAATGAAGGCTGCAACTATCTTCACGACCAGTTCCATGGCATCTGTCTTTGCCACGATCAGAAGCACGCCGAGAGCGGCAAAAAGCAAGGCCCTGAGAGGTGCCGAAAACCTGCTGTTATATCCGAATGTTATCATAATCCGATCCTGTTTTAAATGATTCCTACATCTATAGATGTACAATCTGCAAATTTAAGAAAAATGTACCAATAAAAAAGTGGCTCGGGCGCAAAACCCGAGCCACTTGAAACATATTTCCGTATTGTCTAGAACGGCAGGTCGTCATCAGCCGGCTCCGACATGTCGTCAGCGTTCGGCATCGGCACTGACGGAGACACAGGCACACCTGTAGGTGCCGAATAGCTGGCGGCTGACTGTGCGTAGTCATAACCTCCGGCTGCCTGTGCAGGCTCCATGCGCCATACGCGCACATCAGTATACCAGCGACCGTTATACTCACGGCTGCCGAGATTGAAGGAAACCTTGACCTTGTCATTCACCTGATACTTGTCAAGTTCCCTGACCTTGTCATCACCCCACACGTGCATCAGCACCTTTGTAGGATAGTTGCCTTCCTGATATTCAAAGATGAACTCCTGCTTCGACCATGCACCCCTTGCAGAGGTACCGCTCTGGACAGTCATTTTCTGGGCTATCCTGCCCTCGAGTTCGAGTGCCATTACTCAGCTGGAACGAACTTGTCCACCTTTACAACCTCGATATCGAATACGAGCACTGAGTTAGGCTCGATACCGCGGTTTCCTCTTGAGCCATATGCGAGCTCTGAAGGGATGTAGATGATAGCCTTTCCACCCTCACCTACGAGACGGATACCCTCGTCAAAACCTGCGATGAGGCCTCTTGAACCTGAAACGTGGCCTGGGATCTCGCCCTCGTCGAACACTGTGCCGTCGATGAGAGTACCCTTATACTTCACTGTAACTGTATCGTTCTTTGCAACCTTCTCTGCAGCACCCTCAGTAATGATTGTATACTGGAGACCTGTCTCAGTTGTATCGACGTTCTCCTTGAGAGCGTTGTCTGCAAGGAACTTCTCACCCTTCACGCGGTTGACCTCAGCCTTGTAGTCAGACTTCTTCTTGAGGTAACCGTTGAAGATCCTGTTCATCTCATATGGGCTGATCTTGAACTGCTTTGCGAAAGTAGTGTCGTTATAACCCTTTGGAAGCTCAGCCTTGAGAGCGTCTTCCATACCCTTCTTCATGGCTGCCATGTCGATGTCGCTGAGCTTCTCAGCAAAGCCCTGCTGCTTGAACATGATACCATAGTTTACACCGAGGAGGTAGCTTACAGAGTCGATCTCTGCAGTTGTAGGAAGCTCTACGTCAACCTTAACCTCTGATCTGCCGCATGAAACAGCCATAACTGCTGCTACTGCTGCGAATGCAAAAATTTTAAGTGCTTTCATTTCTATTAATTTTTATTGTTTAAGTTTTTCCAAAAAAATCAAGGCGCAAAGATAATCTTTTTTTGGATTTCTCATCAAAATTTGCTTAACTTAGTAAGTCAAAACGTTAAACCTATGGCTATCGACTCATCCGTACTGCATGCAAAACTGAAGGAGTTCTTTGGCTTTGACTCCTTTAAGGCTGACCAGGAACGCATCATAAAGCACCTTGTCGACAAGAACAACGCATTCGTCCTCATGCCTACAGGAGGAGGCAAATCCCTCTGCTATCAGCTTCCTGCACTCGTGATGGAGGGCACGGCCATAGTCATTTCCCCGCTGATCGCCCTGATGAAGAACCAGGTGGATGCAATCCGCGGTTTCGTATCTGGCAACGACGGCATAGCCCACTTCCTCAACTCATCCCTTAACAAGGCCCAGATCACCGAAGTAAGGAAAGACCTGCTCTCCGGAGCCACCAAACTTCTGTATGTCGCTCCTGAGTCTCTGACCAAAGCGGAGAATGTAGCCATGCTGAAGGAAATAAAGATTTCGTTCTATGCCGTAGACGAGGCTCATTGTATTTCAGAGTGGGGTCACGACTTCCGACCTGAATACAGAAGGATCAGGAACATAGTCGAGGAGATCGGCATGGCGCCGATAATAGCCCTGACGGCTACAGCGACACCGAAGGTGCAGAGTGATATCCTCAAGAACCTCGGCATGCCGGATGCAACAGTGTTCAAGTCATCATTCAACCGTCCTAACCTTTATTATGAAATAAGGGACAAGTCCGATCCAAAGAGGGACATCATAAAATACATACGCCAGAATCCAGGAAAGTCAGGCATCATCTACTGCCTCAGCAGAAAAAAGGTAGAGGAACTTGCCGAACTGTTGAATATCAACGGCATAAAGGCAGCACCATATCATGCCGGACTGGATGCCAAGACTCGCGCCGAGAATCAGGACAAGTTCCTGATGGAGGAGGTTGACGTGATCGTGGCTACAATCGCCTTCGGAATGGGCATCGACAAGCCGGACGTAAGGTTCGTGATCCATTACGACATACCGAAGAGCATCGAAGGCTACTATCAGGAGACCGGACGCGCCGGCCGTGACGGACGCGAAGGCCAGTGCATAACATTCTACAGCTACAAGGACATACAGAAACTTGAGAAGTTCATGCAGGGCAAGCCGATAGCCGAACAGGAGATAGGCAAGCAGCTGCTGATGGAGACTGTAGCATATGCTGAGTCCAATTCATGCAGAAGAAAGTTGCTGCTCAGCTATTTCGGAGAAGACTACCATGTGGAGAACTGCGGCGCATGCGACAACTGTCTGCACCCGAAGAGGCAGTTCGACGGACGGGAGGAGATGGCGATGATCATCGAGCTCATAGAGTCTCTTCCTGAGCGGTTCAAGATGGAACATCTGGCGAATATCATGACCGGCGAGATGAACTCGATCATCAAGTCATACCACCATGACAAGCTGGAGCTTTTCGGAGCCGGAAAAGACCATTCGGCAAGGTTCTGGAACGCTGTGATCCACCAGGGACTCGTGCTCCATCTGCTATATAAGGATATTGAATCATACGGACTTATATCCGTAACCGACATCGGACGGGCTTTCATCGAGAACCCACATGAACTCATGCTGACCGAAGACAGGGAGTTTGCCGAGGGCGAAGACGACGACGATGACACTGCAGCGGCAGCTGCGCGCGGTGGCGGTGGAGGAGACCCGACCCTTCTGGCCATGCTCAAGGACCTGCGCAGGGATGTAGCCCGCAAGAAAGGTCTGCAGCCATGGGTCATCTTCGGCGACCCTTCGTTGGAAGACATGTCGATAATGTACCCTATCAGCTGCGACGAGCTGAAGAACTGCCAGGGCGTAGGAGAGGGCAAGGCGAAGAAGTTCGGAAAACCGTTCATCGAACTGATTGCCAAGTACGTGGAGGAGAATGAGATAGTTCGTCCGGACGACTTTGTCATGAAGTCGATCGTAAACAAGTCGGTAAACAAGGTTTATATAATCCAGAGCATCGACAGGAGGCTCCCGTTGGAGGACATAGCTGACTCCCGCAAGATGGAGATGGAAGAGCTGCTGGACGAAATCGAAGCCATCGTGTATTCTGGAACCACCCTCAATCTGGACTATTATCTTGAGCAGACACTGGACGAGGATGTCATCGAGGAGATATATGACTATCTGCACGACGAGGCGGAGTCGGACGACCTGTCAGTCATCATGGAAGACCTCCGGGACGATTATGATGAGTTCGAGGTACGACTTGTCCGCATCAAGTTCCTCTGCGAGGTTGCAAATTAACAGTTGAGACATAGCACCGGCCCCAACGAAACAGAAAATAAGGGAAAAGTTTCGTTGGGGCCGGTGCTATGTCTTTAATCCTGTCAGCAGACAGTGGATTTACAATTCTAGCCAGCGGATGTCCTTGTCGCGTTTCCAGTAGGAGAGCTGACGCTTGGCATAGTGGCGGGTGTTGCGCTGGATCAGTTCTATGGCGCGGTCCAAAGTTGTCACCGGACCGTCACCAGGACTTGTAGGCGTCCAGCCTTCTGTAGAGACTTTGCCCTCCAAATAGTCGAACCAGTCGAATATCTCCTTGTATCCAACAGTCTGAAGAGCAGCCAGATCACGATATTTTGTCAGTGAACGGACCTCCTCTACAAGTCCGTCGTCTATCATCTGAAGGACGCGTCTGTTACACCTGTCATACAAGACTTCACGAGGTCGTGTCAGGCCTATCTTCTCTATCTCGAAGTCACGATTCTTGCGGGTCTCCGTCTTGAAGGAAGAGAACGGTCTGCCTGTCATAAGGCATACTTCGAGAGCACGTACCACTCTCTGTCCGTTCGCGATGTCTATTACCGCATAACTCTCGGGATCAAGTTTCTGCAGTTCCAATCTGAGCGATTCCACACCCTCCTCCTGCAGACGGGTTGTAAGTTCTGCGCGCAGCTGCAGATCCGCAGCCGGAAAGTCATCCAGACCATTCACCAAAGCGTCCACATAGAAACCCGAGCCACCTGCCATCACAAGGGTCTCATGTCCCTCATCAAACAGACGGTTTATCAATTCAAGGGCCTCCAGCTCATACTTGCCAGCAGTATAAAGCTGTTCGACCGTATGGGAATGGATAAAATAATGCTGAACAGCGGCAAGCTGCTCAGCTGAAGGCACAGCCGTGCCTATGGTCATCTCCCTGTATATCTGACGGGAGTCACAGGAAATCACCGGTGATCCATATTTGAGCGCCAGCTCGATGCTGTAGTCGGTCTTGCCTACAGCCGTCGGTCCAAGAATTATGATCAGCTTCCTACTCATATCGGCACTCTTCTCATTAACACTCAAGCACTTAACTATATATGCCCGCTACATTCTGCAGCAGGCATATACATTGAACTATCTGATAGTCAGAACTTTGCCTGCTGACTACTCATCATCGTCGTCGTAGATCTCTTCAGTCTCGTCGTCGCCCTCATCGTCAACATCTTCGAAATCATCATCCTCGAAGTCATCATCGTCCGGATCCTTCTTCTTGTCGTCAGGAAGATCTTCGAAAGCGACATATCCGTTTTCGAACTCGATAGGATTAGGTCCCTTTGTCTCCACCAGAAGAGGATAGATGGCATGTGGACGCTCCTCTCCCGTGCCGTCGAATGTCACGATGACACTTTTCACGTTGGTGGTGTCATAGAAATATATGAACTTGTCCTCTCCCCTCTTGTGGCACTGGCCTGCGGTCACATGGTCGATTGTTCCCAGTCCGAAATCCTGGAATACGCTGTAGCGGGCAGCTACATCACCGTTTGCGTCGAAAGCCTTGAAAAGCACCACCTGGTCCTGTGGGAAATCCATATCTGCTCTCATCTGTTTGTGCAGACTATAAAGCGAAGCGGTGTCTTTTACTTCATAGACACGCGCAAAACCCTTGATTCCGGGCAAGGAAACCCTATATTTCAGTATCATAGACAGTTAGAATTGATAATCACACAAAAATAGCCTCCAGTAACCCAGAAGCGAAGTCAAAGATAATAAATTTTTCTCTTTACGAACACAAAAAAATCACAGAAAGATGTCATCTGAAACAATGTTAAAGATTTATTTCCATTTGTGGCAGATTTTGCTTAATTTTGATTTTCGGTATGGATAACACTCAGATCCGAGATTCTTACAGGAGCATAGCCACAGAATCAAGAGGCTTGTTCAAGGACAATGGAAGCCGTTTCATTGCCCATGCATATCCCGTTGAAACAGAAGAAGAAGTAAAGGAAATCGTCGCAGCGCTCAAGAAGGAGTACTACGACGCGAGGCATCATGTATTTGCATATAGACTGGGATATCTGGGCGACAAGTTCAGGGCAAACGACGATGGAGAGCCTTCAGGCTCATCCGGAAGGCCGGTACTGGGACAGATCGATTCCAATGAGCTCAGCGACATCCTCGTGGTAGTGGTCAGGTATTTCGGCGGCATCAAGCTTGGCATTCCCGGACTCATAAGGGCGTATAAGACAGCAACGGCAGATGCGATTGCAAATGCAGAGATCGTGGAGAAGATAGCCTCCAAGATGTACCGAGTACATTTTGGTTACATGGCGATGAACAGTGTGATGAAGGTGTTCAAAGACATGGGACTGGAACAGAAGAACCAGAAGTTTGATATGGAATGCAGCCTTGAAACCAAAGTCCGTCTCTCACAGATCGACACCTTTCTGGAAAGAATGACAGACGTTGAGGGATGTCGGGTAGAGG
>JAGBTT010000188.1 GCA_017631175.1 Bacteroidales bacterium | reverse complement strand
CGGTCGTCTCGGTGGAGCCGAGATGGCAAGAAGCGAGATGATCAAGGAAGGTCGTACACCTCTCCACACATTCCGCGCTGACATCGACTACGCACTTGCTGAGGCTCACACCAAGGTAGGTGTACTCGGTATCAAGGTTTGGGTCTGCAACGGTGAGGTTTACGGTAAGAAGGACCTCTCTCCTAACGCAGGTGTCGCTGCTCAGGCACAGCAGACTGGCAACAACAACCGTGGTGGCCGTGGCAACAACGACCGTCGTCGTGGTGGCCGCAACAACCGCAGAGAGAACAAGTAATTGTAACTCTACATATTATGAGAAAAGGGATGACGTATTGTCATCCCTTTTTTGTATATTTGTCCTTCATGCGTGATATATAGAAACAAATTATCAGAATTATGAAGATACGTACATTTTTATTCGCAGCTGCAGCGGTAGCAGTAGCTGCTTGCGGACAGACCGCAGAGGAGAAGGTTCAGGCTTATGAGGCGGCTCATGAGGCTATGGTTTCTGAGTTCCAGGTCATGATGGATTCGCTTTCCGGTGACCAGGAGAAGGCTCAGGCTTATTATGAGGAGTTCATTGAGAAGTACAAGGAGTTCAATCTCAAGGCAGCTAAGAAAAACGCTGACAATGATGTGGCAAAGCAGGTTCTTCTTAACCTCTATGGCATGATTGAGGATGCTCAGATCGAGGAAATCCTTGCAAAGATGCCTGAGGAGATGCTTCAGGACGAGAATGTGGCATTCATCAAGAAGGGTGTAGATGCAAGAAAGGCTACTGCAGAGGGTACTATGTTCGTAGATTTCACAGTAGAGCACGTATATGGTTACGACAGAAGCATGGATCCTCAGCCGCTGAAGCAGGAGGTGAAGTTCTCTGACTATGTTGGAAAGGGTACATATGTGCTCGTTGACTTCTGGTCGCCATGGTGCGGACCTTGCCGTCGCGAGATCCCTAACATCCAGCAGGTATACGAGCAGTATAAGGACAAGGGTCTTCAGGTACTCAGTCTTGCCGTATGGGAGAGAAAGCCTCAGTCGCACACTATCGAGACAGCTGCTGAGCTCGGTATGGACTGGCTCCACATTAACAACTGCGGTCAGATTCCTACTGATATTTACGGTGTAGAGGGCATTCCTCACCTTATGCTCATCGGTCCTGACGGAACCATCCTCAAGAGGGGTTTCCACGGTCTTGAGGGCATCCAGGAGGCTGTCGCTGAGTTCATTCAGTAGTCAGTTAGTCTTGGGTCATAGGTTCCTATAACCCAAGACTAAGAAGTCGACATGGAACTTAAAGAAAAGATAAAGTTATTTCCACATTCCCCTGGCGTATACAGGTATTATGACGCCGAGGGGAATGTGATTTATGTGGGTAAGGCCAAGGACCTGCATAAGAGGGTGGCGCAGTATTTCGTGTCGCCGGACAGGCTTACGCGTAAGACTGCCGTGATGGTGTCCAAGATCGCTGACGCGCAGTATACCGTCGTGGAGTCCGAGGCTGATGCGCTGCTGCTGGAGAACAATCTGATCAAGCAGTTCAAGCCGCGCTACAACATCCTTCTGAAGGATTCGAAGACCTATCCGTGGATATGCGTCACAAATGAGGAGTTCCCTCGTGTCATGCTGACCCGCAAGCTGGTCAAGGACGGTTCACGCTATTTCGGCCCTTACAGCAGCGTGGTGCATGCACGTAATCTCGTGGAGTTCATCCATACGGTATATCCGCTGCGTCAATGCAAGCATAAGATCACCTCAGATGTAATTCTGCGCCGCAAGATACGCCCTTGTACATACTTCCATGTAAAGAAGTGCCTTGGATGCTGCGTCGGCGGCATTTCCCAGCAGGAGTACAATCAGAATATAGAGGAGATCGTATCGTTGCTCAAGGGTGGCGGAAGGGAAGTCATACAGCATTATAAGAAGCTGATGACAGAAGCCGCTGCAGCTTTGGAGTTCGAGCAGGCTGAGGTCTATAAGAAGAAGATGCAGTCTCTGGAGAACCATTACAGCAAGTCCGTGATTGCGAATGCCGCTGTAGGAGACGTGGATGTATTCTCTCTGATTACAGACGGTCCGGAGGCCTTCGGCAACTTCATGAGGATACGTGGAGGAGCTGTCATCCAGTCTCTTAATCTGGGCTTCAAGCTGATGATCGAGGAGGAGCAGGAGTCCGTTCTTGCGACCTTCATTGCCGAGATACAGAGCAAGTTCGGAGAGTTGTCCAGTGAGATCATAGTCCCGTTCCTGCCTGACATGGAGATGAATGGGGTGGACTTCCGTGTCCCTGTACGAGGAGACAAGCTGGCTCTGCTCGAACTGAGCGCCCGTAATGCCAAGGAGATGCGTCTGAATGCACTCAAGCAGCAGGAGCATACCGATCCGGATGCATATAGGAACATGGTGATGGAGTCGCTCCAGAAGCAGCTCAACATGCCGGTCCTTCCTGTTCATATAGAGTGCTTCGATAACTCCAATATCCAGGGAACGAATCCTGTCTCGGCTTGTGTAGTGTTCCGCAATGCAGTGCCGTCCAAGAAGGATTACAGGCATTTCAAGGTCAAGACAGTCGTCGGAGCCAATGACTACGCGACAATGAAGGAGGCTGTCAACCGCAGATATTCGCGCATGCTGGAGGAGAATCCTGAGGACCTGCCGCAGCTGATCGTCATCGACGGAGGCAAGGGCCAGCTCGGTTTTGCCTATGAGGCCCTGTGCGAGCTTGGAATAATAGACAAAGTCACCCTCATAGCGCTTGCCGAGCGTATGGAGGAGGTCTACAGGGTAGGGGATCCATATCCTATGTTCATAGACAGAAACTCACCGGCCCTTAAGGTTCTTCAGCATATCCGAGACGAGGCCCACAGGTTTGGTATAACCTTCCACAGAAAGCTCAGGAGCAGGGCTCAGATAGAGTCTGTGTTGAGCGGCATCAAGGGTGTCGGACCGAAGACGGAGCAGCGTCTGATCATGCATTTCGGCAGCGTTCCGCGCATTGCCGCAGCTTCAGAGGCCGATATAGCAGCGCTTGTGGGAGAATCCCTTGCCAGGAAGATAAAGGAACATTTAAACAGCAAAGATGAATAACAAGGTACTTTCCCTTTACGACTGGTTCCTGATAGCAGGAGTCATCGCCTCAAACATAATCTATTCCGCCCTTTCGGGCAATGTGGACATCGTCGGTTCCGTGGCCGGCATTGCAGGTGTCCTCTGCGTCGTCCTGGTGGCGAAAGGCAGCATCTGGAACTACCTTTTCGGTATAGTCAATGTCTCGATGTATGCCTATATTTCATATAAGGCTTCGCTCTACGGCGATGCGGCGCTTAACGCCCTATATTATGTCCCTATGCAGTTCATTGGCTGGTTGCAGTGGCGCAAGAGGGGAGCGGCCGTTTCTCAGGCGGAAGCTGGCGGTGCCGGCGTCCAGGTCAAGGCCCGTCGCTTCACACGGCATCAGCGTGCGATCCTTGCGCTGGGTTGTACAGCCGGAGTAATTGCTGTAGGATATGTCCTTAAGCATTTCGGTGATCCTCAGCCGTTCAAGGATTCTGCGACAACCGTCCTCAGCATAGTGGCTCAGGCACTTATGGCGCTTGCATTCATGGAGCAATGGGCATTATGGATAATCACGAATGTCATCAGTGTGGTGATGTGGTGCATCTGCGTGGCCAGAGGCGAGGCCCATGCCGCTGTCATGGTGATCATGTGGGTGTTCTATCTTCTTAACTCTCTGAACGGCTTCAGGGTGTGGCTGAAGCTCAGTCGGGAGTAAAATTTTTATTTTCGGATTTTTTTTATTTAATTTGCAGAGTTTTAGCGCAAATACGTGTATTAGAATATAAATATTAATTAAAAAATTTAACGTTATGGCTAACATTGCACAGGATGTAAAGGATATCATCGTTGACAAGCTCGGTGTTCCTGCAGCAGAGATTACTGAGAACGCCAGCTTCCAGAATGACCTTGGAGCTGACTCACTCGACATCGTAGACCTCATCATGGAGTTCGAGAAGAAGTTCGACATTTCTATTCCAGACGAGGATGCCGGTGACAAGATTGCTACCGTAGGCGATGCAATCAAGTACATCGAGGATAAGGTAAACGCAAAGTAATTTTTGCCAAATAATAAAATGAGGACCGATCATCAGATCGGTCCTCATTTTATTTCATATGTCCCGTGTCTAATTCTCTGCAGATCTGGGAGCCGAGAACGTTACCTTAAGTCTTGGAAGTTCCTCAAGGGTTCCGTCGTATTCAGGACCGTTGAGAGTACATCTGTAGTACCTGTCCTTGTCAAGCTCCTTTGTAGACTTCTCATTAGTCTGGTTGTATGAGCCCGCCAGGGCTGCCATCATCATGTAGTTGTAGTAGTTGTTATAGCCATATCCGCCGTAGCCGCCATAGCCGCCATAGCCTCCGTAACCATATCCGCCATATCCGCCATATCCTCCATAACCATAGCCATATCCGTAAGGGTCATACATCATGTTGTTGTAGTATGAGCTATACATGAGGTTCTGGTACATGTCGTTCATCGAGTTATTGTTTTCGGTTTCAACAACCTCCTCGTGCATTACAAGGAACCAGATGTCGTATTTCGATATGTTCTTGTCGTAGTTCTCATCCTTCTTCAGCTTCATGATTTCCTGTACATGGTGGCTGATGTCCGGAGAGTACATGCTGAGCGACCTGTTTATGTCTCCTTGGTTCTCAGTCGAGATGCTGGCATCTGTGAGTCCTGCATATGTCACGAAGTTGCCCTCGCTGCTTCTGAGCTTTACGGTAGGGCTGAGAATATCAGGGAACTTGTCCAAGAGGTCATAGTCGCCGTTCACGTTATAAGGAAGGATTATTGTCGCCTTGTTGATCACGGCTTCCTTGATGTCGCTTATGCCTGCTGCCATCATCTGTGCTTCGATGATCTCCCTTATCTCGGCGGCCTTGATGACCGGCTTGACGCCGCTGCCTCCCTCAACATATATCTTGTCTTTTGCCACAACTCCGCCTCTGGCCATTTCCTCTCCGTTGAGAATGTCGTTGGCTTCGTAAAGGTGGAGGCCGGTGTTGAAGGCGAACTGTGTGATTTCCTCGTTGCTCTTAAGGTTCTTGAGGAAGTCTCCGGGGCCGAAGAAGAACACGAATGATGTGTCCACGTCCTTCCTGTCGCCGTAGTCTGCCCGGAACTTGAGCTCAGCGTAGTTTCCGGTGATGCCGTAGTCCTTGTTTATGTCGATTTCAAGATCGAACATGTTGATGCGGCCGCCATAGCTCGCGGGACTGTCTGTTGTGATGAAGATGCCCGGAATGCCTGCTATGCCTTTGGATGCGTCACCCTGGACATAGATCTCGAGACTGTCAAGGTCTGTCTTCTGGAGCCTCTCGATCAGGCTTTCCGCGTATTCCTTGCTGAATTCGAAGCTGAGCGAGTCGCCTCCGTCATATACAGGGATGCCTTCCGTGATTACCGATGACTTGTCTACGTACTTGTCTGTGTCAAATGCTCCCGAGTACAGGACTGTAGAGTCAAGAGCCTGCTTGAGTTCGTATACATAGATATTCTGTATCATCCTCAGCTGGCTGTCGTATACGGTAGAGAATGTGTCGCGCGAGGCAGTGAAGTGGAAGCCTCTGACCTTAGGGTTCTTGCCGAAGTCGAGGGAATCGGAAATCGGCACCAGTGTGAAGCTGGTGCTCTTTATGGTAGTGCCCATGAGGTCGTCCTTGACCGCTCCGAATGTGAATCTTGTGGAGCTGTAGCCCGAGAGGCTGTCAGCCATCTGCAGGCGGATGTCCTTGAGGGGCTGCGCCTCCTGCGGATATACATCCCATTTCTGGTCTGTCGGGATGAGGTTCTCTCCGAGATGCTCGTTGACCTTTATACATGATGCAGAGAATAGCAGTATCGCACCGATAGCCGCGATGCGGCAGACTCTGCCAAAAGAACTGAAATTCATTATATCTGACTGTAAAAACTATTGTAATCCTCTATGTAAGAGCCGTTTGCGATAGCTTCTGCGTTGTAGTCGAGGATAGGAAGTCCAGACTCCCTGCAGAATTCCACCAGTTTCTGGTCCACTCCTTCGGATCCGAGTATGACTCCGTCGGAATAGCTGGCAGCGAGTTTCGCAAGATTCATGCCTGAAGGGTCGTTGAGGATATCTACGTCTTTCTCTGAAATGTTTCCCATCATGACGGCCTCCTTGAATCCGTCAGGAAAGTTCTCCTTTGGGGTGTCGTCGTACAGAGAAAGTACGATCTTGCTGTTCGAGAAGATAGGGTCGTCTATATATGCCTTCTTGAGATAAAGCGGAAGAACGTGTGAAATCCAGCCCTGGCAATGGATAATGTCCGGAGCCCACCTCTGCTTCTTTATTGTCTCCAGAACTCCGCGGGCGAAGAAGATCGCGCGTTCGCCGTTGTCGCTGAAGAACTCGCCTTTTTCGTTGCGGTATATGCTCTTGCGATGGAAGTAGTCGTCGTTGTCAATGAAATACACCTGCATCCTTGCTGAGGAGATCGACGCAACCTTGATCACCAGCGGTCTATCCACATCGTTGATGACGATGTTCATTCCTGACAGACGGATCACCTCGTGCAGCTGGTTCTTTCTCTCGTTGATGCATCCGTATCTCGGCATGAATGACCTGATTTCCTTCTTCCTTTCCTGTATACCCTGAGGCAGGTATCGTCCGATGTTCGCGATAGGGGATTCAGGAAGATATGGGAATATCTCCGAATTGACAAAAAGGACTCTTTTTACAGAATTATCCATACTGTTTGTTTTTAATGACAAAATCTCAACAAAGATAATCATATTTTTTGATATTTCATTATCTTTGGCCTCAATTGGGAGAGCCATATGAGTAAAGGAGAAAACAAGATAATGAGAAGGAGGCTGGCCAATGCCTATCTTTCTTCAGTGATAAGTATCAGTCTGGTGCTTCTGCTGGTCGGCGTTGCCAGCATGCTTCTGGTCAATGCCAGAAGCGTGTCCGACTATTTCAAGGAGAACATGCAGGTGTCGGTGCTTATGAAGGACAGTGTGCCGGAAGAAAAGGCGATTTCCTTTTCGGAGTCTCTTCTGGAGGAAAGATACATAAAGACAGCTACATTCATCTCAAAGGAACAGGGACAGATGGAACTTGCCGAACTGCTCGGCGAGGATTTCGTGGACATTTTCGAGACGTCGCCGATTCCGGCTTCCGTTGAGATTACTCTGGACGCCGATTATGTTTCTTCTGACAGTCTCGAAGTGGTGAAGGCTGAAATCTCCAGGTCGCCTCTCGTTGCGGAGGTTAACTATCAGGGCTCCCTTGTGGATGCCCTCAATGCCAATCTGAGCAAGATTTCCCTCATTCTCGCCTTCTTCATAGGACTCATGCTCTTCATCTCCTATGTGCTCATCAACAACACGGTGAGACTGAATGTGTATGCACGCAGATTTACAATCCATACCATGCAGCTGGTCGGGGCGACCCGTTCGTTCATCCGCACGCCGTTCCTGATCCAGTCGGCATTCCAGGGAATATTCTCGGCGTTCATTGCCATAATGGCGTTGATAGCCATCCTGTTCTTTCTTAGAAACGGATTCGAGCAGCTGTTCGAGATCTTCCGTCTGGACCTGCTCCTTCTGGTGATGGGAATAGTGGTGGCTTCAGGACTTGTCATCTGTGTCACAAGCACATATTTTGTTGTCAACAAACTGGTATCTCTTAAGAAAGCAGAATTATACTATTGATAAGAAATGGAACAGAACAACCCTAAAATGCCGATCACGGCCAGAGGCCTGAGGCTTCTCCTGGTCGGACTCATAGTAATGATTTCAGGATATATCCTCATGACAGGCGGTGGAAGTGATGACCCTCAGGTCTTCAACTATGCGATGTTTGATTTCAGGAGAATGGTCGCTGCGCCGATAGTGATCATCCTTGGAATCGTGATCGAGGTCGTATCGATAATGAAGATATTCAAGAATTGACATGGAGTGGTTTGAGGCTATACTTCTCGGTCTGATACAGGGATTGACCGAGTTTCTGCCTGTGAGCAGCAGCGGACATCTGGAGATAGGCAAGGTCCTGCTGGGTGTAGAGACTACTGATGACCTTCTTTTCACGACAATGGTGCATGCGGCTACCGTGCTGAGTACGATCGTGGTCTTCAGAAAGCAGATATGGGACCTGCTCAAGGGTTTCTTTTGCGGTCTGAAGGGACTCAAGGTGGAGAATGGTACGCTGGTATGCAATGACCAGACTGATTATCTCCTTAAGATGGTTGTTTCCATGATTCCGGTTTTTGTTGTCGGTGTCTTCTTCAAGGATCAGGTCGAGTCTCTTTTCGGCTCCATAACTGTTGTCGGAGCGGCCCTGTTGATGACGGCCCTCCTCCTCTTCTTTTCTGACTACGCTTCAAGGCCCGGACGCAAGTCTATGTTTCCTGAGAATACATATAGAAACGGAATATCATACTGGCAGGCTCTTGCTGTCGGTATGGGTCAGGCTTTTGCGGTCATTCCAGGCCTTTCGCGCTCCGGTACGACAATTTCGACCGGACTTATATGTGGCGTAAAGAGGGATGTGATGGCTCAGTTCTCGTTCCTCATGGTCCTGGTGCCGATTCTCGGCGAGACTTTCCTTGAGCTGTTGGGCGGTGAATTCGGCGCTTCGTCTGTAGGCGCTCTTTCTCTTGTGCTCGGCTTTGTATCGGCTTTCCTTTCTGGACTTTTTGCCTGCAGGGTGATGATAGCTCTGGTAAGGAAGGCGCGCCTGAGCTGGTTCGCTCTTTACTGCCTTCTGGCCGCGGCTGCAATATTCATATTCGCATAATGGGCAGTAAACGCATATATTTCGTCTCCGACGTCCATCTGGGTCTGCAGGTCGATGATCCGGCTGCCAGGGAGGCGCGTTTTGTGGATTTCCTGAGGTCTCTTCCCGAGGATACGGCTGCGCTGTATCTCCTGGGCGACATCTGGGATTTCTGGTACGAGTACCGCGATGTTGTTCCCAAGGGTTATGTCAGGGTGTTCGGCGCCATTGCCGACCTGGTGGACAAGGGCGTGGATGTGTATTTCTTCCAGGGAAACCACGACGTGTGGACCTACAGCTATTTCGAGGAACTTGGAATGAAGCGTCTGGAGCAGCCGGCCCTTGTGGACATCGACGGAAAGATGTTCTGTCTGGGACATGGTGACGGTCTCGGCCCTGTGCCGTCCGGATACCGTTTCCTACGTGGAGTCTTCCACAGCCGTGTCCTTCAGTTCCTTTTCAGCATGCTTCATCCGTGGATCGCCTTCCGTCTTGGAAACGGATGGTCAAAGAAAAACAGACTCTCCCGTCATGAGGAATATGTATTCAAGGGTGAGGAGGAGCCTCTTTATAAGTTTGCTGCGGAGTATGAGAAGAGTCACAAGGTAGACTGTTTTGTGTTCGGTCACTACCATTGTGACGTTTCGATGAAGACCCCGGGAGGGGCGGAATTCATCATCCTCAAGGACTGGATGTCCGGATCTCCGTATTATCTGTATTCTTCCGGAATCTCGACTATCGGCGGATCCTGCCAGAACAGTGACATGTAAAAGGCAGGAAAGTCACCATCCTCCCATATGTCGACCAGGTCTTCTATTTCCTTGTCCTCCCCTTCGGGGTCGTAAGGCTTCCTCAGGTCCGAGCCGAACATCTTTGCTATTCCGTTCCAGAATCTCGCGGCAATGCCGCTCTTGTAGTCCTTTATTATGTCGAAGGACGATTTTCCTATTTCTCTATCTATCAGTTTCATCAGGAGCGCTCCCTGACTTACGGTCAGTCCTCTGAGCGGCTTTTCGAAAACGTTGAACAGTTCCTTCTGCACCTGATCTATGTATCTGTCTCTCTTTGCGCGCTTGAGCTTGTCTGCGGCTATCGTGCTGTCTGCCCTTGCCACGATCTTGTGTGCTGCCAGTGCGTATGGGTACGTCTTGCTGAAGTTGTGTACAAGCCTGTAGTATTTCCTCCAGTCCTTGCCTTTCTGCTTCGGCAGTCTCGAGTATACTTTGGATGCCCTTATCTGATCTATATATATGGTGTCTTTTCCTTCGACGATATAATGCAGGACTTCCTTGCTGCCGGTTCCTGCTGTCTGGGCGTTGCACGACCTGTGGCCGGGCGCCAGCCCGGTCATCAAGGTGATGATGATATATAGATATAGTCTTTTCATCCGGATACAAAGTTAGCAAACCCTGCGATTTCTGCAAAATCCTTGCCTTTACCGGATTTTTCGGCCGCTTGCGGAGTGTCGTGCCAAAGTGAAAAAATGCGGTTTTTATGCTGGTCGAAAATGTGCGGATAAAGTTTTCAACGATGTTTGTAACTGCGTGAAAATACGTGATTTAGCATTCAAAAAAGTTGGTAGAAAATATGCAACTTTTTTTGCGCGAGGTATTGCGGTTTCAGAAAAAATTACTACCTTTGCATCCCATTAATTGAGGACCACTCCGCCCAACCAGCTGATACTCAATTAGTTAGGGATATTTGAATGTTTTTATAAAGAATAGAACAATGTTACAACCAAAGAAAACAAAATTCAGAAGGCAGCAGAAAGGCCGCATGAAAGGT
>JAGBTT010000026.1 GCA_017631175.1 Bacteroidales bacterium | reverse complement strand
GTGTAATTCATCCAGGTAAATGCCAGGCAGAAGACAGAGATGATCCATAATCCTTCATAGACCGTTACCAGCTGGTGAAAAAACATACGTATGATGCAGTATGCAGCCATCAGAAGGTAGTTTGTTCCCATTATATACCTGCTGATGCGATAATTCTTCAGCATCTGATGCTTCGGCATATATAGGGTTATGGCGGTTACTCCCATGATAAGGAAGTAGATGGCAAACCCGAAATTCACCAATAAGAATACTAATTGTTCCATTTTACTCTAAATAACACACACATAGCAAAGTTATTAAAATTTTTAAATAAAGTTGCATGTGCGTGAAAAAAGTGCAAAAAAAATTGCCTGTGCTTCATTTTTTGCTCATTTATTAAAACAAATTGCACAATACCTAAAACAACAATGCAAAATTTTTAAAAAGTATGCATGCTATATATTTTTGCATCCGCTGAACGAAATAATCCGTAAATATTATGCTGAGACGCTTTTTAGCTATCGCTGTCCTGCTGTTCCTGGCTATAGGAACGGCGGATGCTCAAAAGGTCGCTGTAAAGACCAATTCCCTATATTGGTTGACTGCAACTCCTAATGTGGGGTTTGAGTTTGCCATGGCTCCGCGCTGGACCTTCGAGATTGCCGGAGGATATAATCCGTGGACGCTTGACAAGGAGGAAAATATAAAGGCAAAGCATTTTCTGGTGACTCCTGAGATCCGATACTGGTTCTGCGAGAGTTTCCAGGGACATTTTATAGGTATCAACGGAAATTACACGCAGTTCAATGTAAGTGGCATTGATATTCCTGAGGTTTTCTTTCCTGTGGAATCCGAGGGAGCCTTTCTTGATCAGCTCCAGTATTCACGCTGTCAGGGTTGGGCTGCCGGCGCAGGTCTGGTGTATGGATATGCATTCCCTATCGCGCGAAGGTGGAATATGGAGTTCAAGGCAGGACTGGGATGGTGGTATACCGTTTATGACCAGTTTGAGAGCCGCACATGCGGATTGTTCCAGGAGAGGGTGTCCAGACATGCATTCGGACTCACCGATCTTGGAATTTCATTCATCTATATGATAAAGTAAGGAGGAAACGGATATGAAGAAGACATTTGTTATAGCAATGATGATTTTCGGCATGGGGCTGGCTGCAAAGGCGCAGACGGTCATCAGCAATGAGTCCATGACTCATGACGGAAAGATCGTTACCGTTTCTTTTGACGTGGATACCGACGTGAAGGGAATCCCTTCAAGACGCAAGGAAGTCCTGATGCCATATATATATAATGGAAAGGATACTCTCTGGCTGGATGTTGTTGAAGTATACGGCAAGGGCAGGTTCAAGAGAGAGAGGCAGGTAAACGCCATCAACGGTGACAAGGACTGGGAGCTTGCGGACAACCAGATGCTGAAAGGCGATATTTATCCATATGAGGCTCAGGTGCCTTTGAAGAGATGGATGAAGTCGGCAAACCTTTCGATAAGAAGACAGCTTGTCGGATGTGCCTGCGAGAAGGACAGGGATGACGAGAGCCTGCAGGAAGGTGTGGCGCTGTTTGAAGAGCCTCAGATGCCTGCTAGAAGGACTCCGGAATATGTCCTCAACGATGTAAGCCGGGCATGGGATTTCGGTCAGGACGAGCTTGAGATCGTCTTCAAGGTTTCAAAGATTGAGATTGACTCTTCTGTATTCAACAATGAAGTGACATTCGGAAAGATCCTCGCGGCGGTAGACAAGATATTTACTAATCCTAAGTATAAGATAGACAAGATAGAGGTTGCCGGTTACGCTTCACCTGAAGGTCCTCCTGCATTCAACACATGGTTGGGAGAGAACCGAGCAAAAGCCCTCATCAACTACATCATAGAGCAGCGTCCGCAGTATGAACTTACAATGGATGACTTCAGGATCGTAAACGGAGATGAGAACTGGGTCGGCCTTCGCAGGGTTGTTGCAGCTTCCGATATGCCGGAGAAGGACCAGGTGCTTGAGATTATTGATTCCGATATGCCTTCGGAAAGAAAGAAGCTCAGGATCGAGGCTATCAATCATGGATGGGTATGGCATAAGATGCTTAAGGAGATCTATCCTCATCTGCGTAGCGCAAGATATCTCTCGATCTACTATGATTCGACAGACGACAAGGCCGTTGACCTTATCAATGAGGCTAATGCTCTTGTAAGAGAAGGAAAATATGAGGAGGCTCTCGAGCATGTCGATTCAGTAAAGGATGATATAAGAGCATACAATACGGTAGGAGTCGCATTGATGATGCAGGGCAAGTTCGAAGAGGCTATGCCATGGTTTGAAAAGGCTCTCGAAAGTTCTACCTGCGCGCAGCAGAACATTGATGCGATCAATGCTGAATATCAGTACGAGGAAGAGCAGAGAAAGGCAATCGAGGAATACCTCAAGCAGTACGAATAAACAAAACCAATAACATAAAATCATTAACCATTTAACTATTACAGTTATGAGACTTATTAAATTGATGTTGGCTGCTTCGGTAGCTGTGTGTGCACTCGCATCTTGCAACAAGCAGGAGACCACCCCTCAGGCTAATCGCCTTAAGTCAGTAGAGGTTTCTCTTGAGAACGTGATCATTACAAAGGGACTTGCCGGAGATAAGATCAAGGCCGGTGACGCAGTTCAGGTAAATGACATCAAGATCTTCCTTACAGACGCTGCAGGAAACGAGTACGAGGCAAAGGTAAGCGACGGTTCAGCTGCCGCACAGAGCTATTTCAATGCTGTGCCTGAAGAAACTGTAGCTTTCCACTATGTAGACCCTAACTGTACTAAGGTTGTTGCTGTAGCTAACCTTGGTAAGGACATCACTTACGCTGAGTACAAGGCTCTTGCTCCTCTCCAGATCGCAAATCAGCAGGACGCAAAGGCTCTCGTGCTTTATGATGAGGCTACTCTTACAAGTACATCAGAGGAGCACAACGATGTGAACGTAGACGGAACAACTTACCTTGCTCCAGTTTACGAGGCTGAGCTTACCCTCACTCCACGCGTGTCACGCTTCGAGGTTGACGGTTTCTCTGTAAAGTTCAGCGAGGAGCCTCTCTACAATGAGATCAAGATCACTCAGCTCGCATTCATGAACTACTATGACAAGACTACAGTGGTAGAGGGTACTGAGTCAGACCTTACAGCTGCTCCTGTAGATTTCCTTGACCAGGCAGCGGTTTACACTTGGCTTGACAATGGCGAGACTGCATGGTACAGAGATTCATTTGACATCACCATCACTCCGGAGGAGAGCGTAAAGGATACTCCAGAGCCTCTCGCATATCACATGTTCTCATGCACAGAGACTCCTGTAATGCTTATCAAGCTTCTTGCTGACGGTCAGCCTGCTTACCTTTACACCAAGGGCTTCTACAAGACAGACGGTACTGAGATTACAGAGTTCGAGGAAGGTAAGATCTACCGTATGAGCGCAAAGGGTGAGGTTGAGGACGATGGTAATATCCCATTCGATGATACTGATATCGATCCTATGGACCGTTGCCTCGAGATCACTGTTGAGGTTGTAGATTGGGCTGTCGAGCTCGTTTACCCTGAGTTCTAAACCGTGTCAGACTTACTGACAGACCTTTTTTAAGAAAAACATCAATCAAATCAAAAACATACACTTATGAAACTTAGATCCATTGCTTTATCCCTTCTTCTGGCGGCAGGATTGCTCTCCACATCCTGCATCAAGGAGGATCATAGCGATTGCTACAACATCTACTGTCTCGCCTTGAGCTATCTTGGCGACGGTAAGGATGAGATCTTCCCTGAAAAGATTGATCAGGTCCAGATGTATGTTTTTGATGAGCAGAATAACTGTGTATCTTCCGGACGTCTGTCCGATGAAGACGTAAAAGCGCGTCTGACCACGCTCCCACCTCTTGAACCAGGTGCATATCAAATTGTGTGTGTAGGAAATGCCTATGAGACAGAAGTGGAGAATCTGTCCTCAGGGGACCGTGGTCAGATCGTTTTTACTGACGCAGATTATCTGAAAGGAAACACAGTTTCCGGAAATGACCCGCTTTACTGGGCTTCTGTCGACTATGAAATCGCTCCTTACGACGAGTACAAGCAGATAGAGACCAGGACAGCACAGTTTGCAAGTTCACACTTCGACGTGACTGTCGAGGTGATCGGAGCTCCGGCACTTACCAGAGCAGCCGGCTATCCTTCGATAGAGCTTGTAGGTGTCTCGCCAGAAACAGACTTCAACAACGTTGCGAAGGGTCCTGCAACGACATATGTGATGGAGTCGGTTCATGACGGTCAGATGAAGCTTACCGCAGTGAACAACATCATGAGACACACCAACCACGACGAGGTATACCTCAAGATCGCGGGCGGCAACGGCGAATCCCTCGTGGAAGTGAATTTCGCACAGCATATAGCCAAGTATGACATAGATGTCACCAAGCATGAGTGCGTCATTCCTTTCCTTGTGGAGTTTAAATCAGCCAGCGTCAGCATCGGAGTTCCTTCGTGGTTCATTGAAAATGTAACACCAGAATTCTAAAATATCATCACGTCTATGCATAAAGTAAATAACATATTACTCAATATAGTCCTCGGCTTCATCGTGGCAATGACCGCTGTCGGCTGCCAGCTGGAGAAGGACGGACCGTCTGCTGACAGGCAGAGCGTGATGATAGAACTCAGTGTGTCCGCTCCCGAGATGACCAAGGCCACTCCTACGGATATGGAGCAGGTCATCAATTCGCTTCACGTATATGCCTTCTACGGTGAAAGACTGGCTGGATATGCTTCAAGGCAGGCGACTGTTCTCGGAGAACCGTTTTATATGGATCTCGAACTTCCGGAGAGCGGTACCCATGCGGTGAAGTTCTATCTTGTGGCGAATGAGGCTGAGATGTCTTATGAAAACAAGAACATAACCCTTACAGAAAATATGACTGTGGCTCAGCTTGAGGGCATCAGGTTCTCGGCAATGACTACAGGAAAATCCCTTCCTATGTACTGCATCCAGACAGAGAATGTCAATGTTGACGCTGTGTCTGACGCTGCAAATGACGAGGTGGGACATGAAGGACATTTCATCCTTACCCAGAAGGTCAAGTTCGACCTTACCCGTCCGCTTGCCAAGGTTTCGGTATATGCTGCGAAGATGACAGGAGCTTCAACAGACCCTCAGATTCTCGGAATCAAGCTTCTTGCATCCGGAACCAGGACTTACAATTACCTTTTCCCTCAGACAGATGACGTTCTCAATGCGGTTCCGTCAAGGAATAATGATGAAGTATTCCTGGCTTATGCAGTGGCTGTGACCAGCGAGATCACCAAAGGCACGGCTGCAATGGACGATCCGGACAACTACACACCTGTAGTCGAGAACAAGTATCTGTATGAAGTCCCATACGGCTCTGACATCTGGAATGTGTCTTCTGGAAATGAGAATGAGGCTGTGCTTCATCTGGAGTACAATCTTGGAGTAGGTCAGCCTCTCAAGAATGCTTACATCTATCTGCCTGAAGTAGAGAGGAACAAGCACATCAAGGTGTGCATCTTCATCAATGCTGAGGGTCAGATCATCATCAATTATGTGGTGGCCGATTGGGAGGACAATGAAATGCCTGAAATCAGCTTTGACTATCCTACCCACTCATATCTCCGTGAGAGAGTTCCTCTGGATGGAGATGACGCTTCAGCGGTGCCTTCAAAGCCGGCTCAGATGTCTGAGACTCTCCCATTCGTAGGATATTTCCAGATGAGTTATCCTGAGAACGATAGCTGGACCCCTACTCTTCTTGGCCTTAACGCCTCGGATTGCACCGTAAGGGTATATGACTATACCGGTCAGGTTGAGGTTTACAGGGATGAATGGCCTATTGCTGCCTCTGATGACTGGTACAGGATAGAGGTGACTCCTAATGAGGGCCATATGTCTGCCGGTGATGAAGTCAATCTTGCCATATCATACAGGGCTGCAGGATTTGAGAAGAATGAATTCATGATGATCAACGGAACAGACCAGTCCTTCTATTGGCCTTATGCGGGAACAAGCCAGCAGGATACCGATTACGTCATAATAACCATGGTAAACTAAGAAGAAATGAGAAGAATAATAAATACTCTTATAATTACGGCTGTATCAGTCCTTGCTTTCTCCTGTCAGGAGAGGCCGGGTCTTGAGTTGGCGATGAACGAGAGCATAGTTCTTGACCTTTCATCAGGGGTTACCAAGGCTGCTGACACAGACGTGGAGTCTTTTGTCAATCACATCGACGTGATCATCTTCGGTGAGGCTGGTACAGAACCTGGCAACAAGGTCTATTCCGGAAGATATACTGTCAACAATGCCTCTTCCCTTACTCTTTCCGCAAAGAGAAGTTCCTTCGTATCGGGTCAGAAATACTATGTGTATCTGATTGCCAACAGTACACTCCCTGTATCTGATTATGAGGACGTCGCTACATATAATGACCTCGTGGACAAGAAACAGGAAGATTACAATCTTCATCTTACCGCTCTTGAAGCAGCAGACGCACCTAAATATTTCCTTATGGATGCTGTCGCAAAGGATGCTTCAGATTCATCTCCGGTTGTCCTCAACAACGGAGTCTATACCGACAACACCGTCCTCGAAGCTGTCCTTACCCGTGCGGCAGCAAAGGTGGTTGTCAACATTACGGCTTCCGAGAACGTGGAATTCAAGCAGTTCTCAGTGGCTGAAGGTTCGGAAGGCGGACTTTACTATGTAAGAAACATGCCTTACGACACATACATCCTTGCCGAGGCGAGACCTGCCGAGCAGATCAGGACCGCGAAGGTAAGGACTACTACAAAGACAAATAACGCATATTTCACATGGAATCCTTCGGTGGACGCCAAGCATGTGTCCCTTGTGACTTATGTGTATCCTAACAACTGGGCGGACAACAGTATCCTTGAGCGCGAGGCATGTGTCGTCATGAATCTTCCGATGGTCTATACTTCCGGCGAGTCTTCTGTAAATCATTACAACAGCTGGTACAAGATCCCGATGACAGACGAGAAGATGTTCAAGAGAAACAACTACTATGAGGTAAACATCACCCTCAACCGTCCGGGAGCTACCGAAGAGTCTACCCCTATCGAACTCAACGATATATACTATGCGGTTGAGGAGTGGGTAGAGCAGGATATCTACGTGGGTGGTGACGATAAGCCTAAGTATCTGTCTGTCAATAAGACAGAAATGGAGATGCGTAACATTGCAGTCGATGCTTCAACACTCTCATTCGCATCTTCTTCTCCGGTTACCATTACGGTAAAGGATATCTACTACTATAACAAGTTCGGTCAGAAGACTACCGCTAATCCTACCATTACCGGAACAACGGAGACAGGATCGATTGCCGGCAACATAACTGTGAACAGTCCTCTTCCTACAAACAATGCCATCCGCTATTTCACCCTTGTCGTGACCAACCAGGACGGAATCACAAGAGAGGTCCAGGTGGCTCAGTATCCTCTGGAGTATATCACCAACCAGCAGGGATGGTATTCATACAGATCGGACTTCTACACAAGTAATAATGCTCCTACTACTTATGAGAACAAGGGATCTCGCAGGGTGGCTGTCAATTGGAGCCGAAATTCATGGACATATTCGACTTCGGTGCAGAACAGTTATTTCTTCGGTTCGAAGGTGTCAAGCATGAATACTAACGGAACTTCCAAACTATATTATTACTCATGGTCTGAATCCGGTAACAGTCCTTCTGTTTCAGAAGGTAACCTTGGTTCTCTGAATAACGCCAGGATGTATCACGTACAGATTACAGCTTCTTCCGGAAAATACATAGTTGGAATTCCTGAACTTGATTCTAACGGATTTACCGATCATGGTGAAGACAATGCCAAGCTGGTGTCTCCATCTTTCATGATTGCTTCGCAGTTAGGTGCTACACAGCCACCATCTTCACTGGCACAGGCTGAACAGCATTGCAGGGAATACGTGGAGGTGCACGATCCGGATAATGATCCGAGAACAAATAATGCAATTCATTACGACAACTGGAGACTCCCGACCAAGGCAGAGGTTCAGATTATCATTGATTTCCAATACGTTCCTAACGCTGCGATGGATGAGGTGCTTTCAGGAAACTATTATTGGAGTGCTACTGGTGAGGTACGGAATCCTCAGTCAGGCAGTACCGGCACTCAGTCGGCCGTACGTTGCATCAGAGACGTTTATTAACAGACAAGTCCTTAAAACAGAACAGATATGAAGAATACGATAAAATATATGATTCTTGCCCTTGCGGGTGTTTTGACTCTGGCGGTTTCATGCCAGAGAGAGGACTTGCTGCCCGGACCGGGAGATGCTCCCGAAGGCTACAGGACTGTAGAGTTCTATGCGCAGGTGCCAGATATGGACAAGGTGCAGACAAAGGCCGTGGATCCGGATGGTGCCGGTGTGCAGCAGATGACAGTGTTCTGCTTCGATGCGAACAGCTTCTTCATCACTACAGTTACGGCAACCCTTACCCAGGACTCGGGCGAACCTTCCCTCAGCGGAAAGTTCTCGGTTTCGGTTCCTGACCATACCGTGACCCTTCAGCTTGTAGGTAACCAGAACCTGACCTATTTCAAGGAGGATAACTACAGAGGTATGTCCGAGGTGGATGTCATGGCAGCACTCGAGTCTTCTCCGGGACGAATGATCTATTGGGCACGTGAGACGATCGACCAGCTGGCATCCCACACATCTGCAGCCAATGCCATAAAGCTTCTCCGCAACCAGGCAAAGATTACTCTGGAAATCGCTTCTGATGTGGACTTCGTCGAGAAAGGATGGGTCGTAGTGAATTCGAATTCATTCGGTACTGTGGCTCCGTACAGCCCTGACCATGGCGGTTTCGTGGCTCCGACACTTGATTCGCCTTTCATAACCCTTCCTGAGAACAAGGCAAAGCTCGGCGACTATCTCGATGTACGAACAAATCCTGAGGAATACATCTTCGAGACCGAGAATACAGAAGCAGATCCTATCGACTTCATCGTGAAGGGATCGCAGAACGATGGTGAAGACCTTTATTATCGTGTATCTCTGATTGATGCGCAGGGAAACAATGTGATGATCATGAGAAACCATCACTATGTGGTGAACATCATCGGCGAACTTTACTATGGCAAGAAGACATTCTCCGAGGCGCTGACTGCTCCTGCGACCAACAATGTATGGGTGTCCGTGTCGGATGATATTGCCGAGGTGATGGATTCCGAGTATCGTCTTGCAGTGGATGAGACAGCTGTAGTTATCGGCGAGTCGGAGTTCAAGGACCCTAACACATACTATCTCTATTATACTCTCGAAAGCCTTGCTGGCGAGACATTGACAGCTCCTGATGCATACTGGATGGATGGTAATAATGTTGCCTTGAACAACTTTACCCACACATTCGACGCTGAAACCGGCAGAGGAACCATCGTGGTGACTCTCAACCAGATGGATGGTCTCCAGCATAGGGAAGGCACCATCTTCATCAAGAAGGGACGCCTGTCGAGAAAGATAAAGGTGGTGACCGTGAAGGAGCAGACCTTCGAGCCTGCGTGGATCACTACCAATGTATATGGTGTCGGTACTGATGAGAATGTGACCATGATGTTCACCATTCCGGATGACTGTCCGCAGGAAGTGTTCCCTCTTGAGGTGCTGATCTCGGTGAATGCCCTTGATATCAGAAACGAGTCAGGTATGGCCCTTCCGGTAAGGAAGGCCGGTGAGGAAGGTTACGGTGCTGACAACGGAATAGGTTACAAATACGTGCTTACTGCAACATCTGCTGGTGTGCAGCGTATATATCTCGAGACTATTCTTGAGCAGGTGACAGGAAATTCCATCGACGTTACCATAGAGGCGAACCACTTCGCTTCCCTCACCAAGTCGGCTACTTTCCAGTCTGAGGTGAACCAGTGGATCCTTATCCATAACCTCAGGACTTACTCTGCAGAGCAGCCTGCCGATGAGGTAATATATTATTATCTGGTGCCTCAGAAAGTGAACGCTGTAGTTGAGTTCCCTACCCACCTCGGAACAGACATTCAGTGGAACAGCGACAATACTGTAAGATCATATACGCCTATAACCCCTGGTGCAAATGACGAGTTCCTTTTGTATTCTAAATATCTTGACAATGATGCATCTGCCACCGGCAACAGTTTCACATTCTATGAAGTAGCGCCGGAAAACTGGTCTACCGGAGGAAGAGTCCATGGCTTCAAGAGAAATCAGGACGGAACTCAGGGACAGGGAGCCACTTACAGGCTTCTGACCAATACTCCTAAGAGTGCGGAGGTCGTGCGTATCGCTTCAAATCCGGTAGGAAGCCTTTCTGTGACAGGTGTCGGCACATGCACAGGTGCTCAGTACAGATCTGCCGTATTCGAGCTTTCGAATTACCATCCGTTCGGTTTTGCAGCGCAGGTGAACGGCCAGGCAGCTGGCAATGTGTTCCTTACCTATGTTCCTAACCAGCCTGTAAGCATTGACTTTGACGTGACAAGCTTCACATCAAGCATCCAGGGTGCTTCCGACGACGAGCAGGTGTCAGTAGATCCTTTCGGAACCGCATTTGACATCTATATCGATGCACCTATGCTCCGAATTGATGAGAACAGTGACCTTTATAAGAGCGGCAAGGTTACAAAAGACCCAGTTATCGAGGGCAGGTTCATATATCACGTGGATGCTTCCCGCGAAGCAGAGCGTGCTTACGGAACACTCACTGCAGCCGTTGCAGACGCCAAGTCGGCAGTATCGCAGGCAGGCGAAAGAAAGAGAATACAGTTCCTTACCAAGGATATCGTAACTGCCGGAACCATCACCATCAGTTCAGACGAATCTAAGGTGGTATTCTATCAGGAGACATTCAAGGTACAGAACAGTTCGATAACAGGAACTCTCAAGTATCGCCCTGCGAATGGTTCAGGAGTAGTTGCGATACCGGCAGGATCATTTGTTCCATTTGAGGTCGAACCTACCTATAACCGAATCGGTACTGTGACAGTCGGAGAATCAGGAGCATTCGAACTTCGTCTCAGAAGCGAATACGAGTATGACTGGAATACCGATAACGTCAAGTTCCAGTTCAAGGATGAGAACGGAGCCATCTATGAAAAGACATATGGCAGTCTCAATGCATTCTACTCGTCACTCTCGCAGGGAGACATAATTCTTGAACCGGTACAATAAAAAGCAGCCTGACACACTCTAAATAACGTTCAGCGCAACCACCCTGAGGCTGAGTCCATTCTGGACGGGGTGGTTGCTTTTCTTTTGTCCTTTTCATAGAATAGTGTTACTTTTGTTTGTTATTTTGACTGAAATATGAAACTTACAAAAGAACTCTGGGGTACTTCCCCATGCGGTAAGGAGATCTATCTCTACACCATAGAAAATTCCAAAGGAGCATATGTGAAACTTTCAAGCATCGGTGCCGGCATCGTGTCGGTCGTGGTGCCTGACAAGGATGGTAATCTTGCTGACGTCGTTCTCGGATATGCAGAACCTGCAAGCTATTTCGGCGATGGTCCGTGCTCGGGTAAGATTCCGGGCCGTTATGCCAATCGTGTCGCTCTCGGAAAGTTCACTCTTGACGGAGTGGAGTATACCCTTCCTGTAAACAACGGTCCAAACCACCTTCATGGAGGTCCTGAGGGATTCCAGAACAAGGTCTGGGAAAGCCGTGAGCATGAGGGCGGAGTTGAGTTCATGTATTATTCAGAGGACGGTGAGCAGGGCTATCCCGGTGCTGTAAAGACAGTTGCGCGCTACGAATGGACAGAGGAGAATGAGCTTCGTCTCACTCTCACTGCCGAGTCTGACGCTCCTACCGTGATCAACCTCACCAACCACGCATATTTCAACCTCAACGGCGAGGGTAACGGTGATATCCTCGGCCACATCTTCACTTTGAACGCTTCCGAGTATCTTCCTACAGATGCTACTCAGATTCCTCTCGGAGAGAGCGCTCCTGTAGCCGGAACTCCGATGGACTTCGTTAACGGCAAGCCTATAGGACAGGACATCAAGGCTGACTTCGAACCTCTTAAGATCGGCAAGGGATACGACCACTGCTGGGTCATTGATGGCGCCGAGCCAGGCCAGATCCAGTTCTGCTGCGAGCTTTATGCTCCGGAGAGCGGCCGTGTGATGGAGATGTATACAACACAGCCGGGTGTGCAGGTATATACAGGCAACTGGCTTTCAGGCTGCCCTGCCGGCAAGAACGGACATGTGTACGAGGACTATACCGGTGTTGCGATCGAGTGCCAGAACTATCCTGACGCCCCTAACAAGCCGGACTATCCGTCGTCAGAGCTCCGTCCGGGTGAAGTTTATGAGCAGGCAATCATTTTCGCATTTGGTGTAAAGTAATATGAAGCAGTATCTTGACCTTCTACGTCGCATTCGCGAGACCGGAACGATGAAGTCGGACCGCACCGGCACCGGAACGCAGAGCGTGTTCGGCCACCAGATGCGTTTTGACCTCAGCGAGGGATTCCCTCTTCTGACAACCAAGAAACTTCATCTGAAGTCCATTATTTATGAACTCCTGTGGTTCATAGCAGGCGATACCAATGTGAAGTATCTCCAGGAGCACGGAGTGCGTATCTGGAACGAGTGGGCCGATGAAAACGGCGATCTCGGACCTGTATACGGCCACCAGTGGCGCAGCTGGCCGGCTCCGGACGGAAGCACCATCGACCAGCTCTCGAATGTCATTAACCAGATAAAGAACAGCCCGGATTCACGCCGTATGATCGTGTCCGCATGGAATGTGGCGGAGGTCGACAAGATGGCTCTTCCTCCATGCCATACCATGTTCCAGTTCTATGTGGCTGACGGAAAGCTTTCATGCCAGCTTTATCAGCGCAGCGCGGACGTTTTCCTCGGTGTGCCTTTCAACATAGCTTCATACGCATTGCTGACCATGATGATCGCACAGGTGTGCGGCCTTCAGCCGGGAGAATTCATCCACACTACAGGTGATACTCATATCTATACCAATCACTTCGACCAGGTGGAGCTCCAGCTCACCCGTGAGCCGCGCAAGCTCCCGAAGATGAAGATCAATCCTGAGGTAAAGAGCATCTTCGACTTCAAGTACGAGGATTTTGAACTTGTGGAGTATGATCCACATCCGCATATAGCAGGTGTCGTAGCAGTATAATTATGGAAAAATGTATTATAGTAGCGATCTCGGACAACAACGCCATCGGTCGTGACAACCAGCTCCTGTGGCACATCTCCGAAGATCTCAAGTTCTTCAAGCGCACAACCCTTGGCTGCCCTGTGATCATGGGCCGCAAGACCTTCGAGTCCATAGGCCGTGCGCTACCGAAAAGAGTCAATATCTTGGTTTCACGCGGATTCAGTACAGCTGAGGAGGTTGCTGTGACTTCTTCTCTTGAAGCTGCCTTCAAGGTGGCGGAAGAGACCAATCTGGAGCAGTGCTTCGTCATCGGTGGAGGTCAGATCTATGCTCAGGCGCTTCCATTGGTAGACCGCCTTATCGTGACTCATGTACATACGGTCATCGAAGGCGCCGATACCTTCTTTCCGGAGATTGATCCGGACGTGTGGAAAGTGATCCAACGCTCGGAGCTCCTCCACGATGAAGAGACCGGCTACGACTTCGAATTTGTAGAATATGTCAAGGGATAGTTTCGGCAGCAGGTTCGGTGCCCTGGTGGCAATGGCCGGCTCGGCAGTAGGCTTGGGCAACCTCTGGCGTTTCCCCTACCTTGTAGGCGAGAACGGAGGTGCTGCATTCATTATAATATATATCCTTCTGAGCTTTATCATATGTCTTCCGATCTTCATCTCGGAGTTCGTGATCGGCCGCCGAAGCCAGAAGAATGCCTTTGCGGCTTTCCGTGACCTTTCGGGCGGATCTGCATGGCGATGGGTCGGACTGTTCACCATAATCGTCCCTCTTGTCGTGCTTTCATACTACAGCGTCATCGGAGGATGGTCTGTCGAATATCTGCTCAAATCAGTCAGCTTTTCGTTTACCGGAGAGGCTTCTCAGAGTGTCTTCCACTCCATGTTCACTGATTTCGTTTCGTCTACATGGGCTCCGCTTATAGCACACACCGCTTTTCTTCTGGTGACTACCCTGATCGTGATTGTAGGCATCAAGGATGGTATCGAGAAATTCAGCAAGGTGATGATGCCTCTGCTGTTCTTCATCGTAGTGGCCATAGCCATATATTCTATGACCCTGCCTGGCGCTTCGGCTGGACTTGATTATCTCTTCAACCCTGATTTCTCAAAGATTACAGGCAAGGCTATTGCTGCTGCCCTCGGTCAGGCATTCTTCTCCCTGTCCCTCGGTTTCGGTACCATAATGACCTATGCCTCATATGTTTCCAAGAAGGAGAACATAATGTTCCAGAGTGCTGCGACAGCGGTTTCTGATCTCATGTTCGCTCTGATTGCAGGCATGGCCATAATGCCGGCAGTGTTCGCCTTCGGACTGAACCCTCAGTCAGGTCCGGGCCTCGTGTTCGAGACCCTTCCTTTCGTCTTCGGCCAGATGCCTGCAGGAGGAGTGGTTGCAATCCTGTTCTTCCTTGCACTTCTTGTTGCAGCGCTGACATCGTCAATCTCTATGCTGGAAGTGGCCGTGGCATATCTTGTCGAGGAGAAGAAATTCTCACGCCTCTGGGCATGCGTGGTGCTTTTTGCAGTATGCTGGGTTGTAGGAGCAATCTGCTCTCTCTCATTCGGCCCGCTCTCTGACATCAAGATCGACGGAGGCAACATCTTTGACTTCTTCGACAACCTCTCGTCGAACATCCTCATGACCTTGGGTAGTCTCCTTACAGTCCTCTTCGTCGGCTGGCGTCTCAAGAAGACGGACGTATATGACGAGTTCACAAACGGAGGCACTCTCAGCCGCAACGCCAGGCTTTTCGGCGTCCTGTGGTTCCTCATCCGCTACGTCTGCCCTCTCGCCATCGCGGCGATCTTCATCTCCGGCCTCCTTTAGCCGTGGCGCTTAACCGCCTATCCATCAATCGCATACAAAAACCTCCTGCCGCCAAAAGGGAGCAGGAGGTTTTTGTATATGGTTGATTGTCAATGAGATGTGCGCCACGGTTATCTGCGGCGGCGGAAGATGATCATTCCGGCTGATGATCCCAAGAGCAGGAGGATGAGGAGGATCGAGCTGGCGCGTGAGATGTTTTCGCCGAGCTGGTATGAGTCCGGCTCGAAGCGCATGATAAGCTGGCCTTCTCCTGCCGGGATGACCGCTCCGCGGAGCATCCAGTCTGCACGGAACAGTTCAACAGGGCGTCCTTCGGCGGTCGGATGGTAGTGGCCGTTGCGGACTTCTCCGGTAGCACTTGCAGGCTCAATCCATGCCTTCCAGCCCTTCGGATAATAGATTTCGCTGAAGATGGCCGCACGCTCGGAACCTGTACTGAAACTATATCTCAGATCGTTAGGGGTGTAGTGTGTCAGGCTGATTCTTGGCATATCAAATGTACTTCCCTCTGTCTGTACATTCTTCACAGCATCCTGGAAATCTGCTCCGATGACGGCAGTGGTGCGGAGGTCGGTGCTTTCGAGAAGGGCGATCTCCTCGTCCGGAGTGGCTGCCTCTACGAAATCGGAAACGAACCATGCATTGCCGTATGCATATGGATTGACTACCGGCGAGTAGTTCTCTCCAAGGATAATGTACTTACCGTTGAGCATTGAGACAACCTTGAGTTCCGGCAGCGCGGCCTCGACATCCTGTATGGTCGCAGCATTCTCTACGACGTCATACACATCATAAATCTCGTCAGTGATGTATCTGTCTATGAGGTCCTGATAACGCTGCAGCTTCACAGGGCTGTAGCCTCCGATGCACTTGTGGTGGTAGCTCTGGATAGCGTCGTTGAATGTGTTCACGCTCAGATCGAGCACACGGTAGTTAGGATCGGTGTCCTTATGGATGATTTCGTCCACAAGACGTGGCTCATAATGCGCTGTAAAGTCCTTCGGAGTCACGAAGTGGCTCGCGTTGAGGAATCTCTTGCCGACAGGGACAAGGTCAAAGAACACGAGGAGCACGACAGCTACACCGGCGATGGTCAGTCTGCCCTTAAGCACGAATGAACCATTTTTGCCGACTGCATCAACCTTAGGTGTCCTGTATGCCCAGACGATGAGAAGGAAGGCGCATGTTATAAGCAGAAGCGACCTGAAGGCGTCCTTTACAAGAAGGGTGGCTCTGTCGGCAGCAAGAGTCTCGACGATCATTTCGTTCATGCCCGCGTCAGATGCGCTGACGAATGTTCCGGCAATGCCCGGAATTAGTGCGCAGAGTGCACAGAAACCTGCTGTAATGCCGAGTGCGATGTACAGTCCCTTCATCAGGGTCTTCTTTTCGTATGTCTCCTTCATGATTCTGTCGAGAACATAGAATCCAAGAAGCGGAAGGGTCACCTGCAGTACGATCAGGGCCATCGAAACAGTCCTGAACTTATTATACATAGGTGCATACTCGAACCACAGCCTGGTGAACCACATGAAGTGGTTGCCCCAAGCGAGGAAAACAGCGATGACAGTAGCGGCAACCAGCCACCATTTCTCGCGTCCGTTGCAGAGTGCGAGACCGAGCACGAAGAGGAAGATGGTGATCGCTCCCATGTACATAGGACCTGCCGTAAACGGCTGCGGACCCCAGTACAGAGGCATGTGCTTGAGCGTCTGGCGGAGGTTCGGCTGGCCGGCTCTCTTGAGCAGTTTTCCTGTCTCCGAATCCATAGGGAGTTCGCCTGAAGATGCTCCTCCGTTGAAGTTAGGAATCAGCAGGTTAGGCATTTCGCTGATGCCGTATGACCATGCTGTAGCATAGTCCAGGTCAAGTCCCTTATCATTGTGGCTGTCGCTGTCGGCAGACAGTTCCGAGCCGCCGCGCATTGTGTATGGAGTATATTCGTATGTCGGGATCAGCTTGTTTGCATTGGTGGCTATGCCGACGATTCCGATGACAAGAAGCAGGGCGGAAGCAGCGAAGAAGCGCTTCAGAAGCGCGCTTCGGCGTGCCTTGTCAAGACATATGTATATGAACTGACCGATTGCATATGCGAAGATCACGATTGCAAGGTAGTAGGTGATCTGCAGGTGGTTGGCCTTGATCTGCATGCTCAGTGCGAATGCGAACAGGGTCGCTCCGAGAATGGTCTTAGGCAGCCATGACTTCCATGATGCCTTTTCATCCGACAATGCGGCCAGAGCTGCCCTGTAAGTGAATATGACACCCGCCAATACCCAAGGGAAGTATGCTATCGCCTGCATCTTGGTGTTGTGTCCTACCTGGATGATCTGCATGTTATATGAACAGAATGCGATTGCAATCGCTCCGGCAACGGCGATAACCTTGCTTGTTCCCACCGACAGCATCAGCAGGAATCCTCCGATCAGCGCGAGGAGCAGGTAACTTGCCGGACGGCGTCCTGTCAGCAGAAAGTCGTAGATGGCATCGGTCCAGTCACCCTCGAAGCTATCGATCGTTGCTGTTGTCGGCATGCCTCCGAACATGGAATTGGTCCATGCGGTAGGATCCTCCGGATGTGCGGCATTGTGGGTCACGGCCTCGTTCGCCATACCCTTCCATGAAGCGATATCGCTCTGGTTCACAATCATACCGTCCAGCACCTGAGGAGTGTATCCGTATGCCAGTCCGATGAAAAGCAGCAGTATGCCTGCGTATATTCCGATGTTCTTCAATAGTGTCTTGTTCATATTTCTATATTACC
>JAGBTT010000187.1 GCA_017631175.1 Bacteroidales bacterium | reverse complement strand
TCCTTTGCTGTAATAGATCGTCCGTTTGTGTTCCAAAGAACGATACCGGTCATAGGCTGGACGTTCTGGATCTCACTCTGGAGCGGCACGCGCTCGAAATCTGCATATTCTCCCTGCTGCTTGTCAGTAGGTGTGCATGCGAATGCAGCGGCTATGGCTGCGATATATAGTATCTTCTTCATAATTTAAAATGTAAGTTCAATTTTAAAGAGGGCTGATGATTCCGAGTCGTCGGCTACCCAAACGCACTGACGCTCATAGTCGAGATATACTGACTCACAGTTGCCGGCAAAGTTGGTCTTGTATGTAGCAAGGTGCTGGGTAGCATCGCCGTTGAAGAGGTAGATCGACTGCGACTCAGAGTCAATGATCCAGATCTGGTCTCTGACAGGATCATAGCAGATATCTGCGATCTCCTGGCAACCGAGAGCCACGGTCTTGAGGCTCTTCTTCCATACGATATTACCGTCAAGAGTATACGCCCAGAGGTATGCGCCTGTCTGGGTTCCGACAAGAAGCATATTGTCCTTGTACCATGAGATACCCTCGACGCCGCTGTTTCCGTAATCGGCAGCCTCTGCCACACGGAAGATTTCAGTTGCCCTCTTGTAATCCGGAGCCTTCACGACACCGACCCAGTTGCTCTCGCAACCGAGGTAGAGGTCACCTGTAGCAGGGTCGATAGTGATGGCCTCCATATCGAGTGACTGGCCGAATACCCTCTCGTATGATCCGTCAAAGCCGATCTTTCCTACTGATCCCTGGTCACCTACACCCCAGAGGAAGGATCCGTCCGTGTGCAGGCAAAGGCCTGAAAGCTCAGTCACATCGACGTCATACTTGGTGTACTTGCCCTTCTTTGGAGTTCCTTCCGCGTTCTCGAAAGGAACGGATTCGATAGTCACGCAGCGCACTGCAAAACCGTTCGAATTTGGTTTTGTGCCGTTGCCATAGGATGCTCCGCCGGATGTCTCGTTCGGGAAGATGCGGAGGTTATATGCATTCACACCGTCTGAAGCCGGACGAGAACACCAGAGGCGTGTTCCTTCGCCGTACTGGTTGTAGTCACCTTCAGTTGTAATGTAACCGGTAAGAGGATATACGGCCTGTGGATTACCGACAGTGAAGATATATCTGTCCGGATCGTATGACCATCCCGGAATTTCTGCAGGAGAGTTCGAATAGAGTACGACCTCGGAACGATAAGGGATCTTATATCCCGGAGGACATGGGTCATACATTGTCTTGGTACTGTACCAGAGATCCTCCTTGGTAGCGGCGTTCCAATGTCCGTCATAGTCAGCGAACGCCGTCGGGTTCTTGAGGGCCTTTGCTGTGGTCATCTGACCGCCGAAGAGGGTCATCTGCTGACCTGCAACCTTAGCCGGCTCTCCGGTAACGAAGTCTGCAACTCCCGGGAACGGATCCTTTCTGCCCCACTGGTAGAAGAGACCAGCCGACTTTGGATCTGCACCGTCAGCGGAAGCATCCACAAGGGCGCCGAGGTTACGGCTCATGCTCTTGCGGCGCGATACGCTGTAGAGGTCTTCTGTAATCTGTGTCTCAGGCACCCAGATATGCCAGCTCCACATGATCGCACCCATATCGTTCCTTGCAGCGATGACAGCATTTCCCGGATGGAAGCCTTCTGCGATGCGGAAATAGATCCTATCCTTCTCGAAGTCAACCGCATCGATGACGCTGTTAGGAGTAACCTCCTGGGTTGTTCCCCAAGTCTCCCAGAGAATCTCTACAGAGCCGATGGAAGCGAGCGCAGTTCCGCTGTTGCCCTTCACAGCCTTGAATGTATATACACCGGGTTCATAAACGAGGTAGCAGTTCGCTGTTTCCGCAGCGCCGAGATTGATTGCACCATTTGTAGGGATAGCGGACACATGAGTATCGGCCGACTGGCTGAAGTCTGTAAGTTTCGATGTGATATCTCCAAGAGATGTGAACTGACCGCGCTTTACCTCAAACACTTCCTCAGTATAGAGGCGCTTGACAGCCTTTCCGCTCTTGCACAGAACAAGGTGGAATCCGTCAAGGAACGCCGGCTGCTCAGGGAAGCAGATATAGTTCAGAGTCTCACCGTCTGCCACGAGAGTGCCTGTGGTCACGATCTGAGCGGCACCCTTGCTGTTTGCATAGATAGACGAGTTAGGAGTAATGCGGCTGCTCAGGCTTGAGTATGCCACTGTCTCCTCATTGTTTCCGCGGAACTCGTATGAGTCGTAATCACCGGAAACAGTGAATGTGAAGCCTCCCACAAGGGTCTCCATGACGAAGGTCTTGCCCTTGTTATATCCTGCCATCAGCATCGCATTTGTGGTAGAGAATGTGCTGACATCCTTGCAGTGGGTGGCATTCTTCACAAGCTCCGCCGGATATGCAGCATAGAACTTTGTCTTGGTGCCCTTCTGGTCGTATGGAGTCACACCAGAGAAAGAGATATAGCATGTCTTTCCGTCTGGAGAGATGTCCGCAGGATTCAGGGTCACGACCGCCTGATCCTTGGAGTACTCGCCGTGCACGAGGATCTGGTCGCCCGGCATCCATGCCTGCTTTCCGTTTACGTCAGAGGCAGGAAGCTCGATCGAATACTTCTCTCCATTGCCCTGACCGTCCGGCTCGGGGCCTTCGGGTCTTTCGCAAGATGCGAACAACGCTGCGCACATGAGCGCGATGCTGAAAATCTTCTTCATATCTTATAAGTTAAATTCCATTACCTTGTTGTAACCCAGGTCATCGTTCCAGATGCCGTCGTTGGCAAGGCGAATCGAGAAGCGAGGGTTGTCGTGGAGGGTAGGCTTAGGGTCAGGAAGGTTGAGGTAAAGCGTGCACTTTCCTGATGCATCAGCAGGGATCGAGATAGCCTTCTCGATGTT
>JAGBTT010000186.1 GCA_017631175.1 Bacteroidales bacterium | reverse complement strand
TTCTTCCTGATGGGAGCGATGGTGATCGTGGAGGTCGTGGACACCAACGGCGGTTTCGATTTCGTAAGGGAGAAACTGGTATCAAGGAGCAAGGTCAGTCTGCTCTGGAAGCTGGCCCTGATGACTTTCTTCCTCTCCGCCGTATTGGACAACATGACCACTGCAATTGTCATGGTCATGGTACTGAACAAATTGATTTCCAATAAGGGAGACAAGATGTTCTATTCTGCCATAATCATACTTGCCGCAAACAGCGGAGGAGCATTCTCCCCTATCGGTGACGTCACCACGATCATGCTCTGGGTCAAGGGCAACGTATCCACTTTCGGCATCATAAAGTCACTCTTCATACCGTCCCTGATATCGGTCATCGTTCCGGCTGCCATACTTAGTCTGAAACTAAAGGGAGAGATAGTCTCGATAAAGTCTGAGATCACTGAAAAGAGCGGTCACGGCCTGAATATAAGCAAAGGAGAACGCACCACTGTCCTTACCATAGGAGTAGGAGGCCTTCTCTTCGTGCCCGTGTTCCGCTTACTTACCGGCCTTCCGCCGTTCATGGGCATACTTCTGATACTGGCTATACTTTGGATCGTAACCGAGTTCATATTCAGGCAGAAGAAATTCCAGGATATTCCTTCCAGGCATCTTCCTGACGTGACCCGCACTCTGCATAAGATAGATTTCAGCACCCTCCTGTTCTTCCTTGGAATCCTCACCACAGTGGCAGCACTTTCGGAGACAGGCGCATTAAAAAGGGTCGGAGAGACACTTGACACTGCATTCGGAGGCAATCCGTACTACGTAACCAGCATAATCGGAATCCTTTCTTCTATTGTGGACAATGTGCCTCTGGTGGCAAGTTGTATGGGAATGTATGATGTGGCAGCAGCCGGCACCTATGCCATTGACGGCACGTTCTGGACGCTTCTTGCCTATACTGCCGGCATTGGCGGCAGCCTTCTCATCATCGGTTCGACCGCCGGAGTCGTAGTGATGGGACTTCAGAACATCTCATTCGGATGGTACATGAAGAAGTTCACGTGGATCGCCCTGCTAGGCTACCTGGCCGGTATCCTGGTTTATTGGATCCAGACCATTATATAGGAATATATTGCGGAAAAGTATAAATTTGCAGGCGATAACAATTAGTACTGCAAATCATGAACGTTAAGGAACTTCTTTACAAGTGCCAGGCAGACAAGACGGCTGTCCTTGCAACCAACTTCTATAATTTCGAAACCCTCACATGCGTGATGAAGGCCGCCGCCAAGATGGAGGCGCCGGTTCTTCTCCAGCTCACCCGCAGTTCCATCGACTACATGGGTCTTGAGCAGGCTGTGAAGATGGGTCGCCAGGCTATCGCTGACTACGGCGTGCAGGGATGGATCCACCTTGACCACGGCGGATCAGTGGAGCTTGTGAAGAGATGTCTTGAGGCAGGTTTCGACTCAGTCATGATCGACGCCAGCGAGAAGCCGTTTGAAGAGAATGTCGAGACCACGCAGCAGGTTGTAGAGATGGCAAAGCCGTTCGGCGCAAACGTAGAGGCGGAGCTCGGATACGTCGCAAAGCTCGGACAGGAGCAGGGAGGCGGATTCACAACTCCTGAGGAGGCAGCACTCTTCGTAGAGAAGACCGGAGTTGACGCACTCGCTGTATCTATCGGATCTGCTCACGGATTCTACAAGCAGGCACCTAAACTTGACATAGAGAGACTTGCCCAGATCCACGCAGCAACAGACGTTGCACTCGTTCTCCATGGCAGCTCAGGCATCCCTCACGAGATGGTTCAGGAGGCTATCGCCAACGGTATCGTGAAGGTAAACCTTGCAACCGAGATCAAGGACAACTTCATGCGCGCCCTCAAGGGAGTCCTCACATCAAGCGACGAGATCGACCTCCGCAAGGTCTTCCCTAAGGCCATCGACCCAGTCGTAGACCTCCTCTGCGAGAAGTACAGGATGGTCGGCAGCGCTAAGAAGTAATGGCACCAAAACTGAGATTGGCTTAAGAGAAGGTCTAATGCACGCCTAATCCACAAACGATTTAAAATCAATCACTTGCAAAACAATACTGCCGTTAACCGTTGCTTTAAAGCATGGATTAACGGCAGAATCATTTTTAAACCACTAATAATCAATGGATTAGGATTAAAGGTGGCGTTAATCTGTTACTACGCCATAGTGCCGCCGACGAGGTCGAGGATTTCGGCAGTGATTTCCTGCTGGCGGCCTTTGTTGTAGGCCAGGGTGAGCTCGGCGATGAGGTCCTGGGCGTTGTCTGAGGCAATCTGCATTGCGAGAGTGCGGGCGGCGTGCTCGGCGGCGTTGGCATCGAGGAGCACGGTGTAAAGTTTAAGCAGGAGAACCTGCGGGAGGAGGTGACGGACAAGTTCCAGAGGATCTGGTTCAAGGATATAGTCTATAGGTTCATCCACTCCGTCATCGTAATCATGAAGCGGAAGAGGTAGGTAGTTTTCGCGCACTACCGGCTGAGATGCTGGAGAAGCAAAGTGGCTGTATACGAGCACCACCTGAGCAACCTCTCCGCTGCAGAAGCTATCCACAAGCATGTGAGCGAGGTCTGCCGCCTGGTCGTATGAAGGCTTGTCTGCCATTTCGGGATAGTCGCCAATCAGATCATATCCGGATTTGCGTACGGCATCCGCCATCTTGCGGCCAATGGCATAAACATCTATGTCATCCTTACCGTATCCCTGACCTTCCAGAATCCTTATGGTCTCGTGATATTTCTTGATGTTGTTTGCATTGAAGGCGCCACAGAGGGAACTGTTTGATGAGAATGCGACTATGGCAATGCGCGGATAGACATCTTTGCTCGGAACCTGGTCGAGACCTATGTCTTCCAAGACAACGGTTGAGTGGCCATGCGGGTTACCGAAACCGAGCTTGTCGTGCATTGCCTTATGGAGTTCATCGTCCTGAAGAAGTCCGGAGAGGATATGGTGCAGCTTCTGCTCATAAGGCAGCTTGCCGCCGATGGCAACCTGAGCCTTATGCAGCTTGGCTGACGCAACCATCTTCATCGCTGAAGTTATCTTCAGCGTATTCCTGACAGATGCAATCCTGCTCTTTATTTCCTTCAATGATGACATCTTAACTTTTTGTTTCGGGGTAGTGGGTTTGAAAACCCTGGCCGCCCGTGGCCTGGTGAACGGTCGTGAGTGCCTTTAGAGAAAGTCCAGTGGACTTTCGTGCACGAGCAGCAGGGTTTTAAGCCCGCCGGTCGGGGCCCGCCGCGTAGCGGTGGGAGGGATTTAGTTTTCAAACCCTCTACCCCGATCACTATGTTACCTTAGTCCATTAACTATCGAAGCGG
>JAGBTT010000003.1 GCA_017631175.1 Bacteroidales bacterium | reverse complement strand
CCTCGCGTCCTTTGCGAACTAATTGTTGAATTGTAGGCATAAATGTTTGTAAATAAATTATTTATGTGTTTTAACCCATTTTTTGGGGCTGCAAATATACGAATAAAATCCGAATTATCAACAATAATCCTGTTTTTCAGCGCATTATATTGTTGATAACTTTTCGCAGTCCATGCTGGTACACTCCAGAACACGACGCAGAGTTTTCGGCAACTTTCCCTGCGTCGCGGCACGACAACCAGCAGAACACCGCACCCAAAGGACACGACGCAAAGTTTTCGGCAACTTTCCCTGCGTCGCAGCACGACAACCAGCAGAACACCGCACCCAAAGGACACGACGCAGAGTTTTCGGCTGATTTCCCTGCGTCGCAGCACGACAAGGCGGAAGAGCTAGCCAACAGAAATACCGAAAAGCGGAGCAACGGGCACAAAAGAAAAGATAACCCACAGACATTTAGGTTATTACGGAAAGTTTCCGTATATTTGGAAGGCGTACGGCACGAAGGGACGGGAAGATAACACTAAACTTACAGTTATGGATACCGACAGGAAATGGGTGGTCGTCCGGATTGACGGAAAGATTGCCGCTATATCGACCGATTATGCAGCGCTGGCAGCCATCTCGGCAAGACTGGCTCAGCAGAAATCTCCTGCATACAGGAAAGTGACCGCCGAAACCGTGGGATTCGACGATGTTTGGGACATCCGCAACAAGGCAGGATGGGACGACATGATCCTGTTCGGAACAGAGTTCCAGAAGAAGGTATGGAGGAGGCTGTTCGACCTGACCCATGAAGAGGACGGCAGTCCGAAGGCTCCGAGGCTGATCAGCTACAGCGACTTCGCAGACCTGTGCCAGAACAAAGCCGGAGTGCGCGCAGTAGCGCACGCTATCGGCCTCAACCCGGCAGCAGTCGTGATCCCGTGCCACCTGGTGATCCCGAAGGAATCCATTGATTATATAAAAGGAGTGCAGGAGAAAGCGCAGTCCACCATCTTCAAGGGTGACGACATCAGCATGGAGAAGCTGCTGCAGGAAAAGGGCATCGACTTCGGAGAATATGCCTTGGGACGAAAACTCAAACGGACATTGATACAGAAAGAGCTCTCGCAATGAGAGCTCTTTCGTTTTATACAGATGTCTCGATATGACATCCAGAAGCTCGACATGACAGGTGCGGCTAGTTCTTCAGATAATACGTAACCGAAGTAACCACGCGCACCTTCTTTATATAAGGTGTGTTGCTGTCGCGGTTCTCAATGGTGAATGTGCCCTGGGTGGCGGTCCGTATCTTGCCGAGCCTGCTGTCAGAGTCCTTGGCGAACTTCTGCGCCGCCTCGCGGGCATTCTTTGTCGCCTCCTCGATCATCTGCGGCTTGATGTCGTTCAGACCCTCATACTTGAACTCCACAGGATTCTCCCAGCTGTTGGCAGCGGTCACTATCCCTTTCTTCAGCAGATCCGACTGCTGCGACATGAGCGCGAGCACCTTGTCCACATCGGAAGTATAGACCGTAACCACATTGGTTGCAATGTAACGGTAGGTCCTGTCATTGCCGCCATACTCATTGGCGAACTTATCAGAGATCTGCGGAACCGAAACCGTGATTTCATCCTGAGAAATGCCTCCCGCCCTGAGGAAGTCGACGATCACCGCATTGCCATCATCGGTCTGGGAATAGATTGACTGGATATCATTGGACATCACCTTATATACTATAGGCCAGATGACCTTGTCCGCCTTGACCTCCTTTTCGCACAGTCCCTTTACGTTGACCGTGCGATCGTATGAACGATACTTTTCGACCGCTCTCGGAATCATGAGACCGAGCACAACGAGTCCGACCATAATGAAAAGGCCGCTGTAGAATTTTCCTTTGTCCATAGCTGTATGATTTTGATGTAAATATACCGATTCTTCCTATAAAACATCCGGCCGTGCCTTTCACAAGTGACAGCCGGATGAACCATAACCCTAGTATTAACAACTAAACTAACCTTGACATAGAGTTTTGCAAAGCATGTGCCAAAATTCAGGGCGACCCGTGGGCCGCCCTCTATAAACGTCAATCATGATCAAGCATCAAGCTCAATGGTAATACCCGCCTTGTCAACCTTGCAGGTCACCGTCTTGGTCTGTCCAGGGAGAAGAGGGAAGAAGTTGTCGCTCCAGTAAGCTGGAATAACGAGGTTTCCTTCCGCATCCTTTACCTTAAGGATGTTCATGTATGAGATATACTGTGAATTATTTGTAACCTCAACAGTGTATACGCCGTCAACGTATGAAACATTCATCGAGATGCTGGCCTCAGGCTGAGCGAATGCGAAGCGGAGGTCTGAATATGAAGTGATAGGCGAATCATACCATGTGCTCTCCTCGAAGTCGTATACGTTTCTCTGGGCTGCGATGCAGTAGAAGTTGTCAGCGACGAAGCTGCCCTTCGCATCCTTTATCTCAAGAGCCACGAAGTGAGGCTTGCCGCCGAACTTGCCCAGGTCGAACACGTCAGCTGTGTTGCGGTATGAGGTTGCGACAGTCTTTGTCTGCTCACACAGAAGCGCAGAAGCTTCGTCATATACCTTTACTGTAGCTACGACTTCTCCAACCATATTGCCCTCATTCACGAGGTATACGTGGCTGTCCTTATAGTTATAGATGAGCTGTACGGGCTCACATGCCTTCTTTGTTCCGTAGTATGCAGCCACCGGCGCTCCGTAGTAATCATAAAGCTGCCAATAGATAGACGGCCAGGCCGAGTTGAGCATCCACTGAACGAGACCTGTAGTGAGAGGAGTGTTCACGCGGAACGCCTCGAACATAGCACGTGTTCCGTCATAGTCAAGGGCGTGGCCCTTTCTCACATAGTCATTGAAATCAGCAGCTTCGCCATAGACGTTGTTCATCACATTTGTAAGAACATCCATATCGTGCATCGCTGTAGATGATGTCGTGCAATGCTTGCTCCATGCATCCGTGATAGGCCAGAGCTGGTCAGCCGGAATCATCTTCTTGAGCGACTCCGCCTGAGGGATGTTCGCACCGATACCTGTCTCTGTGTTGAAGCCGAATGCTCCGCCGAAATCTGTATCGAAATACCAGTAATCCGGAGCCACATACTCATATGGACCTGCCATCTTGCTGCCTGACCAGCCTGTGAGCTCACTCTTGAGACTCTTTGCCGAGCTGATGTATGGACGATAGTCATACTTCTCATAAATCTCGAGATAACGCTTCTCGAGCTCGTAGATAGGAACGCAGTCGGAACCGGTCATCCAGGCGAACACTGACGGATGGTTGTGGAGCCTGATCACCTGGTCCTCGAAATATCTTGCAGCAAGGTCGATCTCCTTAGGCTCATAGATACATCCCACATGGTGGATCTCAGGGATGCCGCAGTAGCTCTCCCACTCCCACTGGCAGCTCCAGCCCACAAGAGCGAGGAGACCGTACTGGTCGCAGAGGTCATATACAGTATCATCCTTGCCCCATATGTTCTCGAAACGCACGCAGTTCATGTTCATGTCCATGACATAGTGAAGCTGCTGGTCGATGCTCTCAGGAGTATCACGGAGGAAGATGTCATCAGTCCAGCCGGCACCCTTGAGAAGGATATCCTTTCCGTTGAGGGTAAACTGCCTGTAACCGTGCTCGTTGAGTCTGCTTGTGATCTCACGGATACCGAAAGTGACGTCTCTCTTGTCAGAAACGGCGCCTTCTGTCTCCACAGCTACGTTGAGATCGTAAAGCTCAGGTGTTCCGAGGTCAAGGCTCCACCATACGCGCGGGTTCTCCACATGGAGGTTCGCAGCCTGCTCGGGAGTAACGCTGACGATCCTCTCCTCGCCTGCCTGAAGCTCTACCGGCACGCGGCATACGCCTGCATCCTGGAGGTCAAGAACGATGTCACCGCATACAGGAGCATCCTGGTTGTTTCTCAAGGTCACGCGAACTTCGAGATCTGCCTCTGCAAACGCCTCGGTATCAAGGCTTGGGATAACGAACACATCCTGGATGCTGACTGCACCTGAAGCGCAGAGCTTCACGGTCTGTATTATACCCATGCTCTCATCCAGAGGTCTTGGATTCCAGTCAACGAAACCGATGTTGAGGTCACGTGGCTGAGCTCTCTTCACCTTCACCTCGAGGTTGTTCTTCTTCTGAAGGAGCTTGGTCACGTCATATTCCCTTACGATGAAGACACCGTAAGTCGTGTCCGACGCAGCGATCTGAGTACCGTTGAGGGTGATGTCCGCGTAGTAGTTGAGACCATTGAACACGAGATCATAATGCTTTGCCTCCGCAAGATCAAGGTCGAAAGTAGTCTTATAGATCCAAGCGTCATCAAAGATGCTCTTGTCTACATCATAGTAAGCAGTTCCGTTGAGGATATCCTCCTCGCCGAAATAGCCCTGCTCGTAAAGCACTCCTGCCACTGTGGATGGAACCTTCACATCATACTGCTGCGAGGTTCCCTCACGTGTGAGAGTCCAGGAGTCCAACAGGATTTCATCTCCGCTCTGAAGGGAGACAGCTCCGGAACATGCGCTGAGCATACCCGCAGCCAAGATCAGTTTTAGTGCTTTCATATATACAAATGTGGTTATTTACAATAAAGATGCTCCTATGATGGGGGTCTCTCCGCTTGTCTGCACGTCAATCTGAAGCCTGTCTACATTTGCGGCAAACGGGAACTTACCCCTGACAGTCTTCATCATGGACTCACGGAAGAGAGGCATCGCATTGGCGATGCCGCCACCGAACACGATATGGCTCGGGTCATATGCATACATGAGGAGGGTCACAGCATAGCCAAGGTGAGCTCCGAACTCATCGAAGATGGCCTTTGCCTTCTGGTCACCAGCCTCCACAGCCTTGCTTAGTTCGTAGCTGTCAACATCGTATTTTGCAAAGAACTGCTTGCTGCAGAACTCCTCGAGGCAACCTCCGTTATAGTCGAGGTAGCCGAGTTCGCCGGCTCCGCAGTTCACGCCACACACAAGACGGCCATGATCCACGATGCCGATTCCCATACCGGTACCGAGAGTCACTGTCACGAGGGTCTCAGGCCTTGCATCCTCAGGATAGAGACCATATGCACCCAGAGCATAGCAGTTTGCGTCATTATTGATGTTTACAGGCACACCGAAGCGTCCTTCAAGAAACTCCTTGAGATGGACTTCCTTCCACGAAGGGATGTTGGCGGCATCATAGACGATGCCCTTGTTCACATCGACAACCGACGGGACGCCTATGCCGATTTTCTCAACACCTTCGGTAAAGACAGCGGAAATCTGGTCTGCCAGATAGTCCAGTGTCTGCTCTAAAGTAAAAGAACGGTCAAAAGAGGGAACCGAAGTCATGCCGATGACCTTTCCATTGTCTACGATTCCGAGACAAAGATTGGTTCCTCCAAGGTCAATTCCTAGTGTCATAATACGTAATTATTTGATCAGTGCCCTGATCTTGTCTGAAAGTTCGGCATTTTCGTAGATACCCACGAAATCCTCTGCATGCGGACCCCATGCGAATACAGGAAGAGCAACTCCGTTGTGACCTGTGGTCGAATAGTTCACTCGGATCCTCTGCCCGTCTATGCTTCCGCCAAGGAGGGTCATGCCTCCTGTCGCATGGTCAGCTGTGACTATCACGAGGGTCTGGCCATCCTTCTCTGCCCACTCGAGAACGAGTCCGAGGGTGCGGTCAAAGTCGAATATCTCCTCCATGGTCTTGCCGGCCTTGTTGTCATGTCCGCCGTCATCGATCATAGAGCCTTCTATCATGAGGAAGAATCCCTTCTTGTTGTCAAGGACCTGGAGAGCCTTCTGCACTGAAGACGGAAGAATGTCACCACGGTCAAGAGCCGGCTGAAGCTCATACTCGTCCATAAGAGCAATCACCGGACCTTCCTCTACCGCCATCATCTCTTCCTTGGTCTCCACATATGTATAACCCATAGCCTCAGCCTGTCCGACAAGATCGACTCCGTCCTCGCGTCCGCTCCAATACTTAGTGCCTCCACCCGAAAGGAAATAGAGACCGCTGTTGGTCATCTGGACAGCAATATCATCCATGAGCTTGCGGGAAGGGGCATGGCTGAAGAACACAGCTGGAGTTGCATCCGTAACACGGCATGTAACGGCAGCACCGGCCCTCTTGCCTTTCTCCATAGCCTCCTCCGCGAGAGACTTCACGGCAACGGTGTCCGGATTCATAGAGATCATACCGTTGTTGGTCTTCTGGCCTGTTGCGAGTGCAGAGCCTGCAGCTGCCGAATCGGTGACGAGCTTGTTTGCCGAATATGTCCTCTGAATGCCGACATTGGTAAAGTTGTCAAGGTTGAGCTTTCCGCCGTTGCATACCCATGCGGCGCTGATCTGCTCAAGACCCATTCCGTCTCCGATCATGAAGATGATGTTCTTCACCTTCCTTCCTTTCGGCTCCTGTACGGAAACCGTCTCATACGGCTCCAGCATGACGTACTTGTCATCTTCTGCGAAATTATTCACCGCATACTTGGACCTGTCCCTGTCAAGGACCTGAGAATTTGCCACGTAAGCAAATCCCATGAAAAGAGAGACAGCAAAAAGTATCTTTCTCATAGTTCGCATTGTTAATTCTTTCTCTTACGGTATGCTATGCCCTGCTCCTCATAGTAAGGCATCTCACGGTCTACCACCGTGCTGTAGTACCTGTCGAGCGCTGTCATGAATGCAGGATCATCGGCCTCGAGCGTTCCCTCCCATGACGGGCTTGCGTTCCATGCCCTCTCGAACACACCGCAGACCTTAGGGAAGATGTATGATGTCACATGGTCGAAGTTCCTTACGGTCTCTGTCCAGAGCTGAGCCTGAACACCCACGATGTTCTCCTTCTTCTTCAGCTCGGTCTTGCCAGCAGGAAGGTCAGAGATGTCGCGCATCCTTCCGCGGTCATCCCAGCGTACCGAACGGTATATGTCATACGGAAGGAGGCAGAAGCTGCGGCGCTCATCCACGAAACCGCCCCATGAAAGGCCTCTCTCGGTCTTGTCCGGAGTGTATGCGAAATCGACATAGGTATTGGTCATGTTTGAAAGTATCACCGGAACATCATCGTTCGCATAATGGTAAGGATACTCCTCCTGTCCGTCTCCCGTATGCCAGAAATTGATCGAATAGAGGCTCTTCTTCATCCTCTCGTAAGTGTGATCCTCAAGGTCCATCACGAGCTCCTGCCATCCCGAGATCTTCACCCCTCTCTTCTCCGCGATGGCGAGGACATTCTCGATGTAATATGACTTGAGAAGCTCGATGTTGTCCCATCCTCTCTCAGCCATGATCTTCTGGCAAGCCGGAGAGCCTACCCATGCTCCTCTCGGCACCTCATCACCGCCGACATGGATTGCAGGAAGCGGAACCCCTGCCTCATTATGATAGGCGATTATGTTGTCGAACACGACCTCGATGAATCTGTAAGTTGACGGAAGAGCCACGTTGATGGCGTTGTCCTTATAATACTGCACAGAGCAGTACTCTGACACATCCTCCTTCTCGCTGAGAAGGTAGCTGTCGTCGCCTGTACGCCTTGCATACGCCTCCATAGCCTTGATCGCAGCCCTGGAGTGACCAGGAGTATCGAATTCCGGAATGACCTCAATGCGGCGCTCCCATGCGTACCTGATGATCTCGATGTAGTCCTCCTTTGAAAGGTGGCCGTTTGCAGACGATGCCATATCCTTCGGATCGATGCTACCGTTGTATGAAGGAAGGAGATGATCCTCCTCAACATACTCACCGGCCTCGTTCTTCACCGGGAATGCATGGTATGCTCCGTAAGTCGTGAGCTCAGGGAACTCAGGAATCTCGAGTCTCCAGCCCTCGTCATCTCCGAAGTGGAGATGGAAGACACTCACCTTGTAGTGTGCAAGGAGGTCGATGAGCTTGAGGATATTGTCCTTGCTGGTGAAGTTTCTTGAAATGTCAAGCATGATGGCTCTGTAGTCGAAATCAGGCCAGTCCTCTATAACCATATCAGGGAGCTGTCTGCCTCCTGCATTTCTGAAGAGGTTATCCATTGTCACCTTAGCATAGAATGCTCCATCCTCGTCGGCAGCCTCGATCCTGCATGCCCCATCAATAATGATTCTATACCAGCCCGGCTTCTGGCCTTCAACCATCACAGCCTCAGGAACAGTTTCCACCACAGTGACTCCCTCGCCCTGCTGAACGCTCTTGAGTGAAGGGATCATGTCCCACACCTCTGTCTGAACATGGTTGTAAGGGAAGTCAGGAATATTCTCCGATGGAAGGAACTCATATTTCACCTCAAGAGGAATACGCTTCGAGCCCTTCTCGAGCACAAAACCCTCCGGCGCCCAGCAATGACGCTGGAGCGGACGGTCCGTATATTTTACCACAAGATCCTTTCCATTGCGGACTGTCGGCGTCATCTTATACCAGCATCCGTGATGAAGTTCAATGACACCCTCGGTTCCTTCCACCTCACCGGCAACGATATGGTTGGAAGTAAGCCACAATGCCCAGTCTGTTCCTTCTGGAGCATCAACTACTGTAAGAACGTGGGTCGCACGTCCTGTCTGAGCGTCTCTCTCTCCTTCAGTCCATACGATTGAGGGCTTGTCACAGCAGCCTGTCGCAATAAAAACAAGCAAAATTGCAGCAAGCAATAAATTCTTTCTCATATTATCCGGGTATTATTTCTGTTATATTATACAAATATAGAAGAAAGAGGCTAGAAAACACTGCATATTTTGCGTACTATAAGACGCAATTTGCGAAACTTTTCAATTTTTTGCACTTTTTTTAATTTTTTTTGCAAAAAAGTTTGGAGGTAAAGAAAAAATGTCTACCTTTGCAATCCCAAACGAAAAGTACGGGACTTAAATGCGGAAATAGCTCAGTTGGTAGAGCACAACCTTGCCAAGGTTGGGGTCGCGAGTTCGAGCCTCGTTTTCCGCTCCAAAAAAAGAAGTCAGCAGCAATGCTGACTTACTTTTTGAAAATATCACCCGACGGGGTTCCATTATATGTCAGTCGTCCTTGTGCACAAGGTCGGCTTTTTTGTTTTCATTTCCTTGGCGAGTACTGTGCTGAGGTCTCCCTCAGGAGTATCTCCGGCATATTCCCAATACATGACTCCAAGAAGACCGTTCTCCTTGATGTAATCACACTTCAGAGTAAGGGACTTCGGAGTGTCGTATCCGAGCACCAGATTGCCGTCCTTGTCTGCAAGATAAGGAGCCTGAGCCACCTCGTCCCACATCTCGACATACTCTTCACCAGCCTCAATACGCCTGTAATCCACGAACCTCGGCATCGTAGTGCCGCCTCTTCCATAGAAAGGCACACCTAGAACGAGCTTCTCAACAGGAACTCCCGCCTCGATATGAGCCTTGACAGCTCCATCACAGCAACCATCTGTATTCTCTGAAGCATATAGAGCGGCATGGTGGTAAGGCGCGTTCGCCATATCATAGGTCATGATGTTTACAAAGTCGAGATATTTCTCACAGGCCCTGAAGTCAATATACTCCGCATAGGCTGAACTTGCGAGAGTCAGAAGACGGTCATCGCCAAGCACTGAACGCAGATCCCTCATCAGAAGATTGAAGTTCTCCCTGTCTTCAGGAGAAGCCGAGATTCCAGCCATGTCGCTGGTCGGGTATTCCCAGTCGATGTCTATTCCATCAACTCCGAACTCTTCCACCACCCTGAGGCAGTCCTGGGCAAATGACATTCGACGTTGATCGTCGGCAGCCATCTCGCTGAAACGTCCGCTGCCCCATCCTCCGACTGAAAGCATCACCTTAAGATCCGGATTGACTGTCTTGAGACCCACGATCGACCTGAGGCGGCGAGGGTTGTCGATCCTCACGCCGTCAAAGGTGTCATTAACATGACCGAACGCATAATTGATGTGAGTCATCACGGACGGGTCCACAGGAACGTCTTTCCACGAGGTGACATATGCTATGATCACATGATCTTTCTCAGAGGCCTTTTCAGCACATCCGAAAAGCGTTGACAGGCAAACCATGGCAGCTGTCAGCATTCCAAGCAATCTCACTTTCATAATCGTTTGAATTAAAATCAGATTATCTGCAGATGAGTGCATCGATCTTCTTAGG
>JAGBTT010000025.1 GCA_017631175.1 Bacteroidales bacterium | reverse complement strand
TGCCCGTTAATCTCGGCCTTCAAACAATTAGTTGGCAACAACTCTTATGCACTCGCTGCGTAGTCTGCAAAGCACACTACCTTAATCCGCGACGCCAAGGCTGCGTCGCCGACGAGTATCCCTCCAGCCTTTAGGCCGGTTCTGGCTGGCAACCGGGGTATCATCCAAACCGGATGCTCGGAGTGATTCCTTTAAGCTCCGCTAAGATTTAGAGGATAAGCGCATGATAGCCTGTCTCCCGGCAGCCATGCGTCGAAAACCAAAGGAAGACTAAGCGTGTAGAAAGCTGTCTGGTGCGGTGTTTGGACGGCGGTTCGAGTCCGCCCATCTCCACAAATAAGGCCATCGGAAATGTTTCCGATGGCCTTATTTGTTTCAAACTGATATGAATCAATTAGTTTGCGCGTGCCTGCTGAGGCTGTGCGGCTTTTGGCTGCGCTGTCGCTTCAAGGCCGGCGAGTTTGTTGAACTCAGCCTCTGTGATGGTCTTGCAGTTTCCGTTGAAGGTCGAGCCAAGTTCAACTGAAAGACGGCGGATGTGCAGATTGCCAGACACGACACAACCCTCTTTGAGTGACAATGTATCCTTGACGAAAAGGTTACCCTCAACCTTACCCCAAAGATCTACATTCTCACATACGATGTCGCCCTTGATTGTAGCTGACTCTCCTACAACAACGCGACCCTTTGACTGGATACGTCCCTCGAATGTACCGTCGATACGGATGTCATTTGGAGAGAGGATCTCACCCTTGATGACAGTTCCTGCAGAGATACGGCTGATTGAGTTTACGTTTACAACTGGTTCTATCTTTGCCATAACGTTTATGTTTTATTGTTTCTTTCTTAATAATTAAGCCTGTGGCTTGCCGTGGCAGTTCTTGAACTTCTTGCCGGAGCCGCATGGACATGGGTCGTTACGTCCCACCTGCTTCTCCACATGTACAGGCATCTTGCTCTTAGGCTCGCCGCCATTAGTCACAAGGTCAGTCCTGCTGGTATTCATCTGGCTCATGTCAGGCTTGCGCGGCTGCGCAGGTGCCTGCGCTGTAGAGCCGTCACGAAGCGGAATATGAGCACGGAGAAGGAACGCAAGAACATCCTTGTTCATATCCTCGAGCATCTGGCTGAAGAGGTTGAAGCTCTCGAACTTGTAGATAAGGAGCGGATCCTTCTGCTCATAAGTTGCGTTCTGAACCGACTGCTTGAGATCGTCCATGTCACGAAGATGCTCCTTCCAGCAGTCATCGATCCTGTATAGCACAATGCTCTTGCTGATAGCGCGTACAAGATCGCGGCCCTCAGACTCAACAACCTTCTTGATATTGAGCACTACAGGATATATCTTGCGACCGTCAGAAACCGGAATGCGGATCATAGCATCATCAGGCATTGCAGCGTTCTTCTCCGCAATGTCCTTGAGGATAGGAAGAGTCCTCTGGATGATAGTGTCCATACGACGACGATGTGTCACCACCATATTCTCATAGAGCTTAGTCACAAGCTCCGCCGGTTTTGCATGAGCATAAGTCTCCTCGTCAAATCCAGGCTCGATAGAAAGCGCAGACATAACGTACTCGGAGAAGTCCTCATATGGCATACCGTCGGCCTTCTCAATAAGGATCTGGGCGATGTCCTGCATCATGTTCATGACATCGATCTCCACCCTCTCGCCCGAAAGCGCATTGCGTCTCTTAGTATAGATCACTTCACGCTGCGAGTTCATCACATCATCATACTCAAGGAGTCTCTTACGGATACCGAAGTTGTTCTCCTCAACCTTCTTCTGGGCTCTCTCCACAGCATTGTTAAGCATAGGAGCCTCGAGAACATCGTTCTCCTCCATACCCATCCTGTCCACAACGGAAGCGATCTTCTCACCACCGAAAAGACGCATGAGCTTGTCCTCAAGCGAGATGTAGAAGATAGATGAACCCGGGTCACCCTGACGTCCCGAACGTCCACGGAGCTGACGGTCAACTCGGCGGCTGTCGTGACGCTCTGTACCGATGATGGCGAGACCGCCTGCGTTCTTCACTTCCTCAGGAAGCTTGATATCGGTACCACGACCTGCCATGTTGGTTGCAATGGTAACAGTCGAAGGCTCTCCGGCATGCTTAACCACCTCAGCCTCACGAGCATGCTGCTTCGCGTTCAAAACCTGATGGTCAATGCCACGAAGGCGGAGCATACGGCTCAGGAGCTCAGAAGTCTCCACATCAGTAGTACCCACGAGCACCGGTCTTCCGGCTTTTGTAAGCTCCACAACCTTGGCGATGACCGCCTCGTACTTAGCCTTCTTGGTCTTATAGATAAGGTCATTCTGGTCCTGACGGGCAATCGGTCTGTTTGTCGGAATCACCACAACGTCAAGCTTATAGATTGACCAGAACTCACCAGCCTCTGTCTCCGCCGTACCGGTCATACCGGAAAGCTTGTGGTACATACGGAAGTAGTTCTGGAGGGTAATCGTAGCAAATGTCTGTGTAGCAGCCTCAACCTTCACGTTCTCCTTCGCCTCGACCGCCTGGTGGAGACCGTCGCTCCAGCGGCGTCCCTCCATGATACGTCCTGTCTGCTCGTCGACAATCTTGATCTTGCCATCCTGGATGATGTAGTCGATCTCGCGGTCGAACATAGTATATGCCTTAAGGAGCTGAGTCACGGTATGTACACGCTCAGACTTGAGGGCGAAGTCAGCATGGATCTCATCCTTCTTCACCTGCTTCTCCTCTGCCGAGAGAGAATCATCCTTCTGCACCTCTGCAACCGCAGCACCCACGTCCGGAAGGACGAAGAAGTTAGGATCCTCAAGGTTGCCTGTGATAAGGTCACGACCCTTGTCGGTCATATCCACAGAGTGCTGCTTCTCGCTTACAACGAAATAGAGCTCGTCAGTGATGAAAGGCATCTCGCGCTCGTTGTCCTGGATATAATAGTTCTCAACCTTCTGGAGAAGCTGCTTCATGCCAGGCTCACTGAGGAACTTGATGAGAGGCTTGTACTTAGGGTATCCCTTGTATGCTCTGAAAAGGAGGATTCCTCCATCCTTCTCGTTACCTGCTGCGATAAGCTTCTTAGCCTCTGACAACAGGTTGGTAACCAATGTCTTCTGGGCGTTATACAGACGCTCCACAAGCGGCTTGTACTCCACGAACTGCTGATCCTCTCCCCTTGGAACAGGTCCTGAGATGATGAGTGGCGTACGTGCGTCGTCGATAAGCACCGAGTCGACCTCGTCGACGATCGCGAAGTGGTGCTTACGCTGCACGAGATCGTCCATAGACACCGCCATGTTGTCACGGAGGTAGTCGAAACCGAACTCGTTATTTGTACCGAATGTGATGTTGCATGCATATGCCTTGCGACGTGCAGGGCTGTTAGGCTGGTGCTTGTCGATACAGTCTACAGAAAGTCCGTGGAACATGTAAAGAGGTCCCATCCACTCCGAGTCACGCTTTGAGAGGTAGTCGTTGACTGTCACCACGTGCACACCCTTGCCTGCGAGTGCATTGAGGAATACTGGAAGAGTCGCCACGAGGGTCTTACCCTCTCCGGTAGCCATCTCTGCGATCTTACCCTGATGGAGCACGATACCTCCGATGAGCTGTACATCGTAGTGTACCATGTCCCATGTGATCTCGTTTCCACCGGCCATCCAATGGTTCTGCCATACGGCATAGTCGCCTTCAATAGAGACAAACTCCTTTGTCGTACTGAGGTCGCGGTCGAACTGAGTCGCCTTTACACGGATGACATTATTCTCCTTGAAACGACGTGCAGTAGACTTCATGATTGCGAACGCCTCAGGGAGAATCTCATTGAGTACGGTCTCGATAGTCTCATCCACCTTCTTGACAAGCTTGTCAGACTCGGTAGCGAGCTTCTCCTTCTTGTCGAGCGGAATATCTGTCTCGATTTCAAGCTTGATCTCAGCTATACGCTTCTCGTCCGCCGCAATAGCCTCCTGGATCTTTGCCTTCAGCTCGTCGCACTTGGCGCGGAGCTGATCATCATCAAGTTTATCAATAGTTTCGTATGCTGCGAGCACCTTGTCAAGCATAGGTCTGAGCTGCTTGAGGTCTCGCTCGGCCTTGGTGCCGAAAATCTTCTTGAACAGGTCTGTAAATCCCATATTTAGATATTTTTATATTCAGGTTTGAAAACAATCCCACAAAAATAGTGAAAATATAGAAAACTGCCAAAATGTCGTCTTGAAGGGCGACATTTTGGCAGTTTTGCTTATTGGTTCAGACTTAGAACCTTATTCCTGCGCTGAGGGTAAACTGTCCCCTATGCATGCTATACATATCCGCTACATCATTGCGGTACCTGTTCAGCAGACCATAATCATAACCGAGACGCACCTCAAGAATATGGAAGAAGTGGGCACCGACAGAGGCTCCAAGCATCACGTCAAACCTGCCGAGACGTCCCTTCGGATACATCCCCTTGTCATCCATCCACTGTTCCAGATTGAAGTCCCCGGACTGATTACCATTGGACTTCACCTTTCCGTTATACAGGTTATAGTCGACAGATGTCACCATACCTTCCGAAAGCCTTGTCTTATACAGGTACTTCGACGAAAGGCCCATCAGAAGTGTCGGACCGGCATCAAATGTAAGTCCTATGTTATCAAGGATATGCACATCATACTTTAGCCTCAGAGGGATGCCCAGATGGTGCTCTTCCCTATCGCCGACAATACGCACGGACATATCTGTCAGAGGAATCTTGATGTTTTCATTGCGCGAGTCATTCTGATAGATATAGTTGAGACCGGTCTGAAAATAAAGCGCATGTGGAAGAAGCGCAAAATCCTTTGTCAGTCCGATAGTAAAACCATTCATAAGATCCGAACTGATCCTGTCGTCAGTAGCCTTGTCCAGTGTGTAATACTGGGAATTCACATATCCGAATGTCACTCCGATACCACGGAAGAAAGTATATCTGTCTCCAATATGAGGATGTGAAGGACGTATGTGGCCACGCTGAGCACCGACCTCAAGCGGAGCAAGCACCATAAGCGCTGCAATAATTGTCAAGAATCTGAGTTTCATAGTCTTATCTGTTTTTATACATTTTCTCATAATATTCAGCATATTCGCCTCCTGTCACCCTGTCCATCCACTCCTGATTGTCAAGATACCATCTGATGGTCTTCTCAATGCCTTCCTCGAACTGCAGGGACGGTTCCCAACCCAGTTCTTCATGAAGCTTACGCGAGTCTATTGCGTAGCGGAGGTCATGTCCGGCACGGTCCTTCACATATGTGATCAGACCGAGACTGTGACCCGGCGGGTTGCCGAGGAGACGATCCGCAGCCTCTATCATGACCTTGATCAGGTCAATGTTCTTCCATTCGTTGAAACCACCTATATTATAGGTATCGCCGTCTTTTCCTTCATGGAATATCAGGTCGATGGCTCTGGCATGATCCTCAACGAAAAGCCAGTCACGGACATTCTCTCCCTTTCCATACACAGGAAGAGGCTTGCCATGACGTATGTTATTGATGAACAACGGTATCAGTTTCTCAGGAAACTGGTAAGGTCCGTAGTTGTTCGAGCAGTTGGAGATCACTGTCGGAAGGCCATATGTATCATGAAAGGCACGGACGAAATGATCTGAAGATGCCTTCGAGGCACTGTATGGGCTGTGAGGATCGTACTTGGTAGTCTCAGTGAAGAAAGTACCGTCCATCTGAAGCGCTCCATACACCTCGTCAGTACTTACATGGTAGAAACGGACGGGCTTGTCTCCAAACTCAGCCCAAGCGTTCTTTGCAGCCTGGAGAAGTGAGAGGGTACCCATGACATTGGTACGCGCAAACGTGAAAGGATCCTTTATGGAACGATCGACATGGCTCTCAGCCGCAAGATGTATCACGCCGTCGACCCCATACTCGTCGAAAATCCTTACCATGTGGTCAAAATCACAGATATCTCCCTTGACAAACACATAGTTAGGCTTATCTTCAATATCCTTAAGGTTCTCAAGGTTTCCGGCATAGGTAAGGGCATCAAGATTGACGATCCTGTACTCAGGATACTTGTTGACGAAAAGCCTTACCACATGGCTTCCAATGAAACCGGCACCACCGGTAACCAGTATGTTTCTTTTGAAATCTGACATATTCATTAATTATAATGTTCATCTATAAGAAGCTGAAGCGACTCACGCCAATGCGGCACGTCCACCCCGAAAGTCCTCTTGATCTTCGACTTGTCAAGGACAGAATACTGCGGGCGCTGCGCAGGAGTCGGGAACTCATCGGTCATGCATGGCTCAACACGGCATGTATGACCAAGCATGTAGTTTATCTCTCTTGCAAAGTCATACCACGAGCACACTCCATCATTGGAATAATTGTATATGCCGGTCTTGTCAAGCATCCCGTTCTCTATGATATGGCAAAGCAGAAATGCAAGGTCATAGGCATTGGTAGGTGTACCTGTCTGGTCCATGACAACCTTTATCTCCGGCTTCTCTGCTGTAAGTCTGTTCATGGTCAGATAGAAGTTCTTTCCGACATCACTATATAGCCATGAGGTCCTGAATATCATGTATCGGCAACCGGAGGCCGCAATAGCCTTCTCACCTTCAAGCTTAGTCCTTCCGTATGCATTCACAGGAGATGGCTGCGCGTCCTCATCATATGGCACATTGCCTTTGCCATCGAACACATAGTCTGTAGATATATGCATCAGCAATGCCCCTGCTTCGCGGGCCGCTTCAGCCAGGATTCCCGGCGCCTCCGCGTTTACCTTCATGGCAACGGACTCATTGGCCTCTGCACCATTCACATCGGTATACGCGGCGCAGTTTACAATGACATCTGCGCCATCGGTCATGCTTTTCACCGCTTCACTATCCGTAATATCCAGGCGGGAAACTCCCTCCGACTCATTCATGTCAGTAAAGACAAAGGTATGATCAGAGCCGGACGACAGTTTTCTGACCGCATGTCCGAGCTGGCCCATCGCTCCCGTAACTATTATCTTCATAAATTCAAATCCTTAAGTTCCGGATGACGCTTATCCTTCTCCGACAGGATCATCATGTCTGCAGGAACGCGCCAATCTATATTCAGCTCCGGATCATTCCATGCAACCGCACCTTCGGTTTCCGGGGCATAATAATCATCACACTTATATTGGAACACAGCTTCTTCAGAGAGAACGCTGAAGCCGTGTGCAAAGCCCTTGGGGATGAACACCTGACGGTGATTGTCTTCTGAGAGCTCCACTGTCACATGCTTTCCATATGTCGGAGAATCCTTTCTCAGGTCAACGGCCACGTCAAGAACCTTTCCTTTGACGACCCTTACCAATTTGGCCTGAGCATGCGGAGGCTTCTGGAAATGAAGTCCGCGGACAACACCATAGCACGACTTGCTCTCATTGTCCTGAACGAATTCCACCGGTCCGATCCTTGATTCAAACTCCTTCTTTGAGAAAGACTCGAAGAAATATCCCCTGCTGTCACCGAACACCTTAGGCTCGATGATAAACACACCCTGTATTTCTGTCTCGATTATATTCATCATATTGATTATTGGTCCGCAAGACGCAGAAGATACTGTCCATAAGGATTCTTTGCCATAGGCGCAGCCAGCTGACGCAGGTAATCTGCAGATATCCAACCCTTTTCATATGCTATACCCTCAAGACATGCGATCTTGAGGCCCTGTCTCTTCTCGATGACCTCTATAAATGTCGACGCCTCTGATAGAGAATCATGCGTACCGGTATCAAGCCATGCAAATCCGCGTCCCAAAGTCTCGACCTTAAGTTCTCCGTCCTGAAGGAACTCCTGGTTGACCGTAGTGATCTCCAGTTCGCCACGTGCAGAAGGCTTGATCGTCTTCGCTATCCCCACAACCTTGTTAGGATAGAAGTACAGTCCGGTCACCGCATAGTTCGATTTCGGCTGCTTAGGCTTTTCCTCGATGCTGACACAGTTACCCTCTTTATCGAACTCAGCAACGCCATAACGCTCCGGATCACTCACCCAATATCCGAAAACCGTTGCCAGGCCTTCATTCTCAGCACGTTCCCTGGCCTTCTGCAGCATAGGCTCAAAGCCCATTCCATGGAAGATATTATCACCGAGAACCATGCAGACCGAATCATCACCGATAAATTCTTCTCCGATTATGAAAGCCTGTGCGAGTCCGTCAGGGGAAGGCTGTTCCGCATATTCAAAGCGGACTCCATAATCGCTTCCGTCACCGAGCAGACGGCGGAAAGCCGGAAGGTCCGCAGGCGTAGAGATGATTAATATATCCTGGATTCCGGCTCTCATAAGCACCGAAATAGGATAATAGACCATAGGCTTGTCAAAAATCGGAATCAGCTGCTTGCTGACGCCTTTTGTAATCGGATAGAGGCGTGTTCCGCTTCCTCCCGCCAATACGATTCCTTTCATATTGCTGCAAATTTTATATCAGTGTTTCCTCTGGCACATATCCCGGATCAGGTGGCAGCTGGATCCCTTTCTGCACAGCTCCCGCACCTGCCTCCACAGCCAGACGGTCGCATCTTTCGTTCTCAGGATGCCCCGCATGTCCCTTTATCCAATGGAATGACACCCGGTGCTTTTTATAAAGCGCATTGAACCTGATCCACAGATCCGGGTTCTTGACCTTGGCAAATCCTTTTCTGACCCATCCGTCCAGCCACCCCTTGTTGATGGCGTTTACCACATAGGACGAGTCGCTGTACACATGAACCTCTGCATTCTCCCACTTTATAGCCTCAAGACCCTTGATCACTGCAAGAAGCTCCATGCGGTTGTTGGTAGTAAGGCAGAAGCCTTCGGACATCTCCTTCTCATAGCTTCCGCATCTGAGCACAACCCCGTAACCTCCGGGACCGGGATTGCCACTTGAAGCGCCGTCCGTGAAAAGGAATATCGGCGGCTTATGCTGAATGATGTCCGCCATGTTACTCGATTATCCTTCCTCCCCTAGGCTTGATCTCCGTGTCCGGAGCCTTGATCGTCATACGGCCTTCGATAAGGTCGTCATACTCCTCACGTCTGTTATATATGTCGATAGCCGTATAAATGGCAGCCTTCATCGAACGAGGGTCAGCCATGTCACGTCCGGCCATCTCATATGCAGTTCCATGGTCAGGCGAAGTCCTGATGATCGGAAGTCCGGCTGTATAGTTCACGCCATCCTCGAATGCAAGAGCCTTGAACGGAGTAAGTCCCTGATCGTGGTACATTGCAAGCACAGCATCAAACTTCGCATAGTTTCCAAGTCCGAAGAATCCGTCAGGAGAGTATGGGCCATATGCCATGATATCCTCCGCGGCAGCGGCCTTGATTGCAGGAAGGATAACCTCCTGCTCCTCCGTTCCCATGAGTCCTCCGTCACCGCAGTGCGGGTTAAGTCCGAGCACGGCGATCTTCGGGGCATCAATGCCGAAATCCCTCTGCAGAGATGATTTCATCAGACGGAGCTTCTTGAGTATCTTCTCGGTCGTCAGCTGCTGCGGAACCTCCTTCAAAGGAATATGACCGGTAACCACACCGACCTTGAGACGGTCGCAGACCATGATCATCGCAACCTCATCCACCTCAAACTTCTTCTCCAGATATTCTGTATGTCCGGTATATCCGAATCCTTCCTTATCCATCGCCCTCTTGTTGAACGGAGCAGTCACCAGAACGTCGATATACCCTTCCTTTATGTCGGCCACAGCCCTCTCGAGTGCAGTCAAGGCCGCCTTCGCGGACTCGGGTGTCGACTGTCCCGGCTCGACAAAAACATTATCCGGCAGACAGTTGACTATGTTCACCCGCTTCTGGTGTACGTCCTTGGCAGAACTGATTACATTAGTATTGATCTGCTCTATGTTATGGATATGCTTCTTATAGAATCCGAATATCTTTGACGAGCCATAGATCACCGGGGTGCACAAATCGAGCATACGCTCGTCTGCAAGAGCCTTGATGATAACCTCATAGCTGATGCCGTTACCATCACCCTGCGTGATTCCTACAACCAATTTTCTTCCCATAGCTTTAGTCTTAAATTATTTATCATATTAGAACTTACAAATATACAACACTTTTCGAAATTACGAAAGAACGAAACCTTTGCAATTAGGAAAGTTTTTAGTAGATTTGCCATGCTTTGGCACAAAGAGACACCAACTTTGGATTTTATTGGTTATGGGACGATCAGGATCAGATATGGAGATACAGTTTCTTCCGGGAGTAGGGCCGAAAAGGGCGGAACTTCTGCGGAAGGAACTTCAGGTGAGCACGGTCGGAGAACTGCTCAGGGTGTTCCCTTTCCGCTACATTGACAGAAGCAGTTTTGTCAGGATAGCGGATGCACGTCCGGACATGGCCTTCGTGCAGATGCGTGCCAGGGTGCAGCGTGTGGATGTCCATGACGGAAAGAGGATGAGCGTATGGATCAGCGACGGCAGCGGCGAGATGGAGACGGTCTTCTTCAAGGGCATAAAGTGGATGCATGAGAAGCTCAAGCCAGGGTCTGAGTTCATATTCTTCGGAAAGCCGACAGCCTTCAACGGCAGGCTGAACATCGTGCATCCGGAGGTGGACAATGTTCCCGCAGGCAGCGGTTCCCAGCCTGGACAAGGCGGAACATACGGCCTTGGAGGCCAGGGCGGCACAATCATGAGCGGAACGCTGACAGGAGTCTATCCGAGCACGGAGAAGCTGAAGAATGCAGGCATCACAGGCAAGGTGATGAACAAGATTATGGAGGCGGCATTGGACAAGGGACTGGTCCAGGAGAAGGAAACTTTGCCGGAATGGCTCGTCAAGCAGCATGGCCTTGTACCCCTGCATTTTGCATTAAGGAACATACACTTCCCGAAGGACATGCAGTCTTTGGAGAAGGCGAAATACAGGCTCAAGTTCGAGGAACTCTTCCTGCTCCAGCTGTCGCTGCTGAAGCAGAAATATGTACGCAGCAGAGATGTGCACGGCATTCCTATGCCACGCGTCGGAGAAGCGTTCAACCAATGCTACGCATCGCTCCCGTTCGACCTGACCGGAGCCCAGAAGAGGGTGATCAGGGAGATTCATGGAGATATGAAGAGCGGCCTGCAGATGAACAGGCTGCTGCAGGGAGACGTGGGCAGCGGAAAGACCATGGTAGCCGTGCTCACTGCGCTGATAGCCATAGGAAACGGTTTCCAGGCATGCATAATGGCGCCGACAGAAGTCCTGGCCCAGCAGCATTACAAGAACATCCAGAAGTTCCTTGCTCCTACAAACGTGAAGTCTGCCCTTTTGACAGGCAGCACGAAGGCCTCCGAAAGACGCGAGATTCATGCGGGTCTTGAAGACGGCAGCATAGGCATAATCGTCGGAACACATGCCCTCATAGAGGATAATGTCGTGTTCAATAACCTCGGACTGGCAATCATAGATGAGCAGCACAGGTTCGGAGTGGAGCAGAGGGCGAAGCTGTGGCGCAAGACCACATGCGGAGCGCTCCCGCACGTGCTCGTCATGACGGCGACGCCTATTCCTCGCACCCTTGCGATGACCCTGTACGGTGACCTGGATGTGTCCGTTATCGACGAGCTTCCTCCGGGAAGAAAGCCGGTGCGTACTATGCATGTGACCGAAGGAAAGAGGCCGGAGATGTATCAGTTCATGCGTAACGAGATCGCCAAAGGACGCCAGGTATTCATTGTTTACCCTTTGATAAACGAGACAGAAAAACTTGATTACCAGAGTCTTGAAGCTGGCGCAGAGGAAATCATGAACAAATTCCCGTATCCAGAGTACACAACAGCGGTCGTGCACGGAAAGCAGCTCAACGACGTGAAGAAATTCAACATGGACGCCTTCTCGGCGGGACGGGCAAACATACTCGTGGCGACCTCAGTGATCGAGGTAGGCGTGGATGTACCTAACGCATCCGTGATGATCATTGAAAGTGCGGAGCGGTTCGGACTGAGCCAGCTGCACCAGCTGCGCGGACGCGTGGGACGAGGCAGCGAGAAGTCATACTGCATCCTGATGACAGGATACAAGCTCAGCAAGGAGTCGCGCCACAGAATCGAGCTGATGTGCTCGACCGAGAACGGATTTGAACTGGCGGAGGAGGACATGAAGATGAGAGGACCGGGAGATCTTGAAGGAACCCAGCAGAGCGGCCTGCCGATAACGCTGAACATCGCTTCTCTCGCCAAGGACGGAATCATACTTAACGCTGCACGCGAGTGCGCTGAGGCTGTGTTAAAGGAAGACCCTACGCTGGAACTTCGAAAAAACCAGTCTCTAAGGGAGGAAATGAAGAAAGACAAATATCAGATAAAGGATTACAGCAAAATCAGTTAGCACATGGTAACGGAACTATTGCAGAAGTACATCTGGCTGGTCCAGACATTCATCCGCGCCGGGGAGCATGGCCTCAGTCTTGAGGACATCACCGACAAGTGGGAGACACGTTTCGACAGCGATTACTCCCGCCGCACATTCAATAACCACAGAGCTGCAGTCGAGCAGGTCTTCGGCATCGTCATAGGATGTAACCGAAGCACGAACAGATACTTCATCAAGGCAGGCGAGGACATTTCCGACGAGAGTGCCGAGAACGCCTGGCTCATCAACTCCTTCACGGTGAACAACATGCTCCGCCTGAGTAAGGAAAAGCTCCAGGGAAGGGTTTCCGTGGAGGACATCCCCTCAGGCCACATGTACCTTACCGAGGTAATGGAAGCCATGACGGAGAATCTTGAGATCGTGATGGAATACCACAAGTATACAAGTGTGGAATCCGAAACCCTGACCATATGGCCTTACGCTGTCAAGGAATTCGCAAAACGCTGGTACATAATCGCATACTGCAAAGAGAGAGAAGGTTTGCGTGTCTATGGACTGGACCGAGTCAAGAGCATGGATGTGACGGGAAAGAAGTTCAGGATGAAGACCGGATTCGACGTGGACGAACTTTTCGCGACAAGCTTCGGAATCTATCTTCCGGGAGGCAAGGGCCAGACAATAACATTCCGATGCTCGGAAAGCGAGGCAAAGTTCCTCAGGGACCTTCCGATCCACAACAGCCAGGAGGAGGTACGAAAGGAGGGAGACAACGTGATCTTCAGCATCTATGTCTGCCCGGACAAGAACCTTATCATGGAGATATGCAAGCACGGAAGCAGGATCGAGGTCCTCTCCCCTGCCGAAGTCCGCGACGCAGTCAGGAGCGAACTGATGATGGCTGCGGCACAATATGAGTAAACAAACTGACTTAATGATATGAAGACATTCAGAACAATTGCAAGCATCCTCCTGCTGGCGGCTCTTGCAACAGGAGTTATCACACTTATGAAGAAATCACAGAAAACACAGGAAGAAGGCTTCATCGGAAAGAGCGATATCGTGGTCGGGAACGGCCACATGACTCCCGAAGTCCTTCTGGCATTCGGAAGGCTTTCAGACCCGCAGGTATCCCCTGACGGAAAGCACATCCTTTATGGCGTAAGCTATACCTCTGTAAAGGAGAACAGAAGCGTACGCAACCTCTATATATGCAACATTGACGGATCTGACAATCAGATGATTACCAAGTCCGGCAAGAGCATAGCAAATGCACGATGGAGCAACGACGGAAAGCATATCGCATATATCAAGGGAGGTCAGATATGGACAGCGGAGGTTGACCTGAAGAAGGGCAGATGGACCCTGAGCGACGAGCGTCAGGTCAGCAATGTGCCGGCTGGCGTAGGAGAGTTCAAGCTCTCGCCTGACCAGAATAAGGTTATGTACATAAGCTATGTAAAGAGCCACGTGGATAAGCCGGCCGACAGGCATACTGACCTGGATAAGGCGACCGCTTATGTGAGCGACGACCTGATGTACAGACATTGGGACCATACGGTTCTTGAGATTCCGCATACATTCATTGCTGATTTCGATTTCGGTGGTTCCGATATCACTCCGGACAATTCGGTTGACATTCTCGCTGGTGAAGCGGAGCTTTATGAGCTTCCTACAGAGCCGTTCGGCGGTCTGGAACAATTGGATTGGAGCCCTGACGGTAAGTTCATCGCATACTCATGCCGTAAGCTCGTGGGCAAGAAGTACGCCTTCTCTACCAACACAGAAATTTATATATATGATGTGGAGACAGGTACGTGCCAGGTCATCGACATGAAGGGCGGATATGACACCGATCCGGTATGGAGCCCTGACGGCAGCAAGATAGCATGGATCAGCATGGAGCGCGACGGATATGAGGCTGACAAGCAGAGGCTTATGGTTACCGAGATCGAAGCTGGCGCTGACGGGAATGTGGTAATCGGTACACCGGTCGACGCTACTGCGGACTTCAAGTACAATGTTTCCGGTCCGGTATGGACAGAGGACTCAAAAGGAATATACTTCGCTGCTCTGGCTGAGGGCATTCAGGGCATATTCGAAGCCGTGGAAGGCGCTGAGGGATGGCATGTGAGAAGACTTACAGCCGAGGACAGCTGGTACGATTTCGGATCTCCTTTCCATGTTGTGAGTGGCGAGGACAGCGAAATAACGTTATATGCGACTTGGTGCAGCATGGACTTCCCTACCGAGCTTGTTGCCGTCAAGTATTCAGACAACGGCGTAGAATACACTCCTGTAACTCACGAAAACGACCATATCCTATCGCAGCTTGCCGAGCATGAGACCGAAGCGAGATGGCTTGACACAGTGGATGGAAAGAAGATGCTGACATGGGTGCTCTACCCTCCTCAGTTCGACTCTTCAAAGACATATCCGGCAATCACGATCTGCCTCGGAGGCCCTCAGGGCACGCTCAGCCAGGGATGGTCATACAGATGGAACTACAGGTTGATGGCAGCACAGGGCTATGTGGTCGTGCTTCCAAACAGACGCGGAACGACTGCGTTTGGTCAGGAGTGGACAGAGCAGATTTCAGGAGATTATCCTGGTCTCAACATGCAGGACTACCTCGTGGCAGCCAAGACTCTGAAGGCGGAGCCGTATGTTGACAAGATGGCCGCATGCGGTGCAAGCTACGGCGGATATTCGGTTTACTACCTCTGCGGAACCCATGGAGATGTGTTCGATGCTTTCATTGCACATGCGGGTATCTTCAATGAGGAGCACATGTACATGACTACAGAGGAGCTGTGGTTCCCTAACTTTGACAACGGCGGTCTGCATGAGGCTTCATTCGACCCTCGCGTAGGCACTGCAGAATGTCCTGTAGGACCTGCGGGCGACGGTCTAACATTCGGTGGCATCAAGCAGGGCGGATCTCCTTGGAGCACAGAGCCTAAGGCAGTACGCCACTACAAGCTCTCGCCTCACAACCTTGTGTGCAACTGGCATACCCCATTGATGGTGATTCATGGTGGAATGGACTACCGAGTGCCTGTAGATCAGGGAATGGCGGCGTATAACTGCGCGCAGATGATGGGAGTTCCGTCTCGTCTTCTGATCTTCCCAGACGAGAACCATTGGATCCTCAAGCCGCAGAACGCCATGATGTGGCATAGAGAGTATTTCCGCTGGCTCGATCAGTGGTGTAAATAAATCTGAACAAATACAAAGTCAGGGCTCTATAGCCTGGCGGTCCTCCCCACTTCGTGGGTCCCCTCCCTTTTCGGGAGCCAATGCCGCCCAGCTATAGAGCCCTGACTTTGTAGCCCCACGCAGAATCGAACTGCGACCAAAGGAACCGGAATCCTCCATTCTATCCATTAAACTATAGGGCCGAAACAATGAGCAAATATAGTCAAATTTGAAGATTTAACCACAATATTCTTTAACTTTGCGGGAGTACTATACCAAACCGATATGAAGAAAGCATACATTTTCCCAGGACAGGGGTCGCAGTTCCCCGGAATGGCGAAGGATCTATATGAAGGTAACGAGAAGGCGCGCCAGATGTTGGAAAGGGCCAATGAAATTCTCGGATTCAGAATCACTGATATCATGTTTGGCGGCACTGCGGACGACCTCAAGCAGACCGATGTGACCCAGCCGGCGATCTTCCTGCACTCGGTTGTTCTGGCAGCATGTCTTCCTGATTTCCAACCGGATATGGTTGCCGGACACTCGCTCGGAGAGTTCTCCGCACTTGTTGCAGCAGGAGCCATGGACTTTGAAGAAGGTCTGAAGCTGGTTGCAATCCGTGCCAGAGCCATGCAGAAGGCATGTGAGATGAACCCGGGTTCTATGGCGGCTGTGCTCGCGCTTCCGACTGAAACCATTGAAAGAATTTGCGATGAGACCGAAGGTGTGGTCGTTGCGGCGAATTACAACTGCGAGGGCCAGGTCGTGATTTCCGGTGAAAAGAGCGCTGTCGCTGCTGCATGCGCAAAGATGAAGGAAGCGGGTGCCAGACGTGCGCTCGAGCTTCCGGTCGGCGGCGCCTTCCACTCCCCTCTCATGGAACCGGCTCGCGCAGAACTGGCAGAAGGCATAGCCAAAGCCCGAATCCAGACACCAATCTGCACTGTATATCAAAATGTTACAGCACAAGCAACCACTGACCCTGAAACCATCAAGGCGAATCTCCTGACCCAGTTGACTTCCCCAGTCCGCTGGACCCAGAGCGTCGTAAACATGCTCGCCGACGGAGCCGGACGCTTCATAGAGCTCGGCCCGGGCAAAGTCCTCCAAGGCCTCGTCTCCAAAACCGCACCAGCAGACTCTATAATCGAAGGAATGCAGTAACACCATGGCGGCCAAGTCGCTATACACCAACACATTACAAAAACCTCCTGCTGCCAAAAGGGAGCAGGAGGTTTCTGTAGTACATTGTATAACTGACAATTAGGCGCCACACGGCAATTTTTGCAGATTTTTGGCACACTTTTGCGGATAATTCTGTAAATTTGTGTGTTTGCCCTTATTAGGGCAGAGTAAAAAGTTGAATTAACAACACAAAACATAACGAATTATGGCAAATGAGAAAAAATTCGTCACTTGTGACGGTAACTGGGCAGCTGCGCATATCGCATATCTGTTCAGTGAGCATGCCGCAATCTATCCTATCACTCCGTCATCGACAATGGCAGAGTATGTGGACGAGTGGGCTGCTCAGGGCAAGAAGAACCTCTTCGGAGAGACTGTTAAGGTAACTGAGATGCAGAGCGAGGGTGGTGCTGCCGGTGCAGTTCACGGTTCACTCCAGGCAGGTGCCCTCACAACAACATTCACAGCATCACAGGGTCTGCTCCTGATGATCCCTAACATGTACAAGATCGCAGGTGAGCTCCTCCCTACAGTATTCCATGTATCAGCACGTGCGCTCGCTTCGCACGCACTCTCTATTTTCGGCGACCACCAGGACGTGATGGCATGCCGCCAGACAGGTTTCGCAATGCTCGCTTCAGCTTCTGTACAGGAGGCTCTCGACATGGCAGCGGTAGCGCACCTCTCAGCAATCAAGGCAAGCGTTCCGTTCCTGCACTTCTTCGACGGATTCCGCACATCGCATGAGATCCAGAAGATCGAGCTCATCGACGAGGCAGCCCTCAAGGGAATGGTCAGCACAAAGTCTCTTGCTAAGTTCCGTGCAAAGGCTCTCTCACCAGACGCTCCTGTAACACGCGGTACAGCACAGAACGCTGACGTATACTTCCAGGCACGCGAGGCTTGCAACCAGTACTACGACGCAGTTCCTGACACAGTGGCAAGATATATGGGCGAGATCAGCGAGCTTACAGGCC
>JAGBTT010000185.1 GCA_017631175.1 Bacteroidales bacterium | reverse complement strand
GTGGTAGAGGGCTGGTTGTATGAGCCTGTGGTGCAGACTTCTCAGGTGGGATATCTGCCTGGTCAGCCGAAGGTGGCAGTGATCGAGACTGACAGGCGCGCTGAGCCTCTGGCGAAGGCGACGCTTGTGAAGTACGGTCCTAAGGGTGAGGAAGTTGTGAAGGCGGTTGATGTTGTGGAGTGGCCGGGAGAATTCCTTCGTTACAGATATCTTGAGGCTGATTTCTCAGACGTGACCGAGGCCGGACTGTATTGCCTGAAGTATGGTGACAGTGCATCTTCGGTGTTCAGCATTGCGGCTGATGTGTATTCTCGTGGAGTGTGGCAGCCTGTCATAGAATATTTTCTTCCGGTGCAGATGTGCCACATGAGGGTGAGTGAGAAATATCGCGTATGGCATGACACCTGTCATATGGACGACGCCCTTATGGCTCCGGCCGGCAACCATATCGACGGCTACGTGCAGCCTTCTGATGATATGACAGGATATGAAGCATTTGATATCGTAGAGGGATTGAATGTCGGCGGCTGGCATGATGCCGGTGACTTCGATCTCCGCATAGAGTCGCAGGCAGGGGAGTGCTACATTCTGGCAAAGGCCTATGAGGCATTCAGGCCGTCTCTGGATGTCACTTCCATTGACCAGCTTCATCACCTCGTTGAGATCCACCAGCCAGACGGAAAGAATGACGTGCTTCAGCAGATCGAGCATGGAGCCCTGACTGTCGTGAACGGATACCTTGCTCTGGGACGTCTGTATAGAGGCATCATATGCAACAACCTCCGCCAGTATGTGCTTCTTGGCGATGCCGCTGCCATGACAGACGGTGTGATTGGAAATGATGACGACAGATGGGTTTTCACGGAGGACAATCCTCGCAGGGAGATAAGCACGGCGGCGGAACTCGCTGCTACATCTCGCGTTCTCCGCGGGTTCAATGATACTCTGTCTGTACATTGCGTGAACATTGCTGCCGAAATCTTCGGTGCGGCTCGCGAGGCCGGACGTCAGGACATGGGCATGTATCATGCGGCCGCAGAGCTGTATCAGACTACACGTGAATTGCAGTATCTTGATTTCATTATTGCGGGCTGGGACCGCTGCGTGGCTTCAGTGGGCTCATGTGCATGGTACCTTGCTCCTGTGGAAAGGGAGATGGCAGGCCAGAAGAAATACAGGAAGCAGTGCGCTGCCTTCAAGGAGGCGCTGCTGGCTTATGCCGCCGAACTGGAGGCACTTAGTTCGGAAACTCCATACGGGGTACCATATCGCCCAAGCATCTGGGGAGCAGGCTGGGACATCCAGTCATTCGGCTACAGACATTACTTCCTTGCTAAGAGCTATCCGGACATCTTCCGTCCGGACCAGGTGTTCAATGCCCTCAACTTCATTCTGGGATGTCATCCGGGACTGAATACCCAGTCATTCGCCAGCGGAGTCGGCGCCAAGTCCGCGACAGTGGGTTACGGACTCAACAGGGCAGACTGGTCATACATTCCTGGCGGAGTGGTTTCCGGAACGGCACTGATCAGACCGGACTTCCCTGAACTCCTGGTGTTCCCATACCTGTGGCAGCAGGTCGAGTACGTCCTCGGCGGCGGCTCGTCCCACTACATGTTCCTCGTCCTTGCCACAATGGACCTTCTGCAGTAGCCCAGCGTGTCACGATACCGGTAGTCTGCCATGCTACTTGCCGAGCGTAATTGATCGTGCCGAGGCAGTTATTGTTGTGGCTTGTCACGATACACCTGGAGACACTCCTTCTTTCTGGTTCTAGTGAACATCTGCCTTCCCAGCCTCACCAGAACTCCTTCCCTTTCCGTTAATCTTCTCCTTGTGCCGCGACGCAAGGAAAACGTCCGAAATCCCTGCGTCGTGTCCTTGATCGTGTGGTGTTGCGCCCTTCCCGTGCCGCGACGCAGGGAAAACGTCCGAAAACCTTGCTTCGTGGCAGGTATATCAAAAATATTGTGCATAGTGTCAATAATTCCCTAAATTTGTAGGATAAGACAGAATAAGATATGAGAAAGACCATACTTTTGACACTTTTGCTGCTGGGGGCTGCCGTGACATCCCTTGCTCAGACGACTCCGGTGACAGACGGGCAGACACTTCCGGTGACAGACGGGCAGACACTTCCACAGACCCTGCCCGTGACAGGAACATTCATCAACCTGCCGTATCAGGATGTGCGTAACAAGTACACCAACCCTGAGGGGGTAGACGGCACTGACCCGCAGATGTGGGCGGCCAAGGTTGCCGAGATGGGTGAGATGGGCATGGAGTATCTTGTGTTCATGTCGGTGGCAAACGAGTGCAAGGCATACTACCCGTCCAAGCTGATGGACTGGCACTATCCGGCAGACAGGCAGAGTCCGGTTGATGCCATCATGGAAGAGGCCGCAAAGCATGGCATGAAGGTGTTCATGAGCACGGGATGGGCGAAGGACCAGGACGACAATCTGCGTGATCCTGCGATCAAGGGCCGTCAGATCGAGATGATGGAGGAACTTGCCGGTCTTTACGGTGACCATCCTGCATTCTACGGATGGTATCTCCCTGTCGAGGACTGCTTCGGACCGGTGCTGACAGATTATGCCGTCGAGGCTGTGAATGCTCTGACAGCACGCGCAAGGGAACTCACACCGCGCGCCAAGATCATGATCTCGCCATACGGCATCTTCAATTCGAACTTCGATGATCCACGTTATGAGCAGCAGATTGCACGTCTGACTGTGGACATCATAGCATATCAGGATGAGATCGGATGTGTCCGTGAGAAATACCCTCTTCCAAGACTTCGCGAGAACTGGAAGAAGCTCCGCGCAATCCACGACAAGACCGGCATCCAGATGTGGGCGAACTGCGAGTCATTCGCATGGGAACACGGCACCAATGACCGTCAGTCGGCATTGATCCCGGCTCCGTTCCCTCGCTTCCTCTCGCAGCTGGCGGCAGCGACTGAAGGTGGTGCAGAAAAGATAATCTCATTCATCATCTGCGGTATGTTCGACAAGCCTGGTTCGCAATACCCTCTGGGTCAGCCTTATTGGTCAGAGAAGGCATATGAGGATTACATGGCATGGCTTGGCGGTGATGCACATTGGAAGGCAGCGGAGGAATACTTCCTGTCTGCGGCAGGACCTATGGAGAAGGTCACCGATGCTGCGTGGACAAAGTATAAGGCAGGAAAATACGAGGTTGAAATGGATCCATGTGAGGGTCAGCTGACAGTAGCGATGCTGAACTACAGCAAGAGGGGCATAGTGCCGCCTGCGAAGATCTCGCTTTATGGAAAGGCCAAGGGCAAGTGGACATTGCTGGAGACGGTTGAGCCTCAGAAGTGGGCGAACACCAACCATGACGCATTCGTGGACCATGCTTTTTTCAATGAGGACCTTTCCGGTTTCAAGAAGGTCAAGGTAGTCTTCACCGTGGAAAAGGATAGCTATATTTATTTAATGACACGATAACACAAGACAATCATATGTTCAATTCAGAAGTATACGTAAACAGACGCCGCGGTCTGCTCGGGCAGATGGCGTCAAGGGGAGCGCACGGCGTGGCCGTGTTCCTCGGCAATGTGGACGCTGCGACCAATTATCGTGGCAATGACTACAAGTTCCGTCAGGACAGCAACTTCCTTTATTACTGGGGCATTGACGAGCCTTGGTTCGCGGCTGTGCTTGACCTGGATACAGCGCAGGAGTGCCTTTATGGAAACGATGTAGATATAGACGACATCATCTGGATGGGTCCTCAGCCGACAGTGGCTTCAAAAGGCGCTGCAATCGGTTGCGCAGCTACCGCTCCATTGGCGGATTTCTACAAGGCTGTGACAGCAGCTGTTGCAGCAGGCCGTCCTGTACATTTCCTCCCACCTGCAAGATATTACAACCAGATGAAGCTTTCTCAGCTCACAGGTATCGATACTGAGGCAGTACGCAAGGTAGGACCAGTGGCTGCAGGCGGTGCTTCAGAGGAACTCGTGAAGTCTGTAGTTGCTATGCGTCTGATCAAGGAAGAGTGCGAGATCGAGGAACTCGACAAGGCAGCTGAAATCGGCTACTGGATGCATACAGAGGCACGTCGCGGCTGTAAGCCGGGAGTGTTGGAGCAGGAGATCGTAGGCCGCATGGAAGGTGTCACATACTCAAAGGGATGGGGTCCTTCATTCACTACAATCCTCTCCCAGAACGGTGAGACTCTCCACAACCACAGCCACCACCAGATCATCACTCCGGGCCGTCTGCTCGTAGTCGATGCCGGTGCCGAGAGCAACACTCATTACGCTTCAGACTTCACACGTACCTATCCATGCAGTGGTAAGTTTACCACCAGGCAGCGCGAAATATACGACATCGTCCAGCAGGCGAACGACTATGCATACAGCCTTACAAAGCCTGGTACAACATATTGGGATGTACATTATGCAACTGCGAAGTTCCTCCTCGAAGGCCTCAAGGCAATCGATCTTGTGCGTGGTGATGTGGACGAGATGCTCCCGCTCGGAATATCAGGACTCTTCATGCCGCACGGCCTCGGACACAACATGGGAATGGACGTACATGACATGGAGGACCTCGGCGAGAACTATGTAGGTTATGCAGAGGACCAGAAGCGTCACCCGCTCCTCGGACTGGGCAACCTCAGAATGGCCCGCCGCCTCGAGCCTGGTCACGTGGTGACCGACGAACCGGGTCTCTACTTTATCCCTGCATTGATCGAGCAGTGGAAGAGGGAGGGCACAGACAAGGGCTTCGTGAACTATGAGAAGCTGGAAGGATACTATGACTTCGGAGGCATCCGTCTCGAGGACGACATCCTCGTGACAGCGGACGGCGCTCGCCGCCTCGGCCCTCACCGCCTCCCTATCCTCTCATCCGACATCGAAGAAGTAATGGCTAATGAATAAATTATGGAAACAATAATCATAATCCTTGCGATACTGGCAGGCGTGATAGGAATCGCCGGCAGTATCCTCCCCGGACTTCCGGGAACCCCTATCAGCTGGGTCGGCCTTCTTCTCCTCTACATCTGGGGACCTGAAGAAATGCAGATGAAGACCCTGATCATCTGGGGTGTGGTAGTGGCCATCGTATCAGTGGTAGACTATGTTGTCCCTATGTACTTCACAAAGATAACCGGAGGCAGCCGCTTCGCAGAACGCGGAGCATTGGTAGGTCTGATCCTCGGTATCATCTTCACCCCGATCGGAATGATCCTAGGATCATTCCTTGGAGCATTCCTCTCGGAAATGTACTGGGGCAAGAAGTCAGCAGGTGACGCCCTCAAGGCAGCAATCGGCTCCTTCCTCGGCTTCATCACAGGAACAGGCCTCAAGACCATCGTCTCAGTCCTCATCCTCTGGCGCATCTTCATCTTCTGCTTCTAAACTGTAGACATCGTCCACGAAAACATAAGAAAACCGTGGCAGATACCCACCTCAAAGGTCGGATCTGCCACGGTTTTATAGTGATATCGTGGATGGTCTTTTCAGAAATCAGATATTTCTGATGATCTCGCACATTGCGTCGTACTGACGCTCCATGCTCTGGAGGAGCTTGTACTGGGCGTGTGTGCGCACGAGGTTGTGCTCAGGATATGCTGTCTTGTAGTACTTGTCGCCGTCGATGTAGTCCATCAGGAAGCGGAGCACCTGCTCGAAAGTGATGTATCTTGCAGAGAATGCAAGCCAGTCGAGCTCGCTCTGTACCATAGAAGCCTTCTGCTCGTGGAGGTAACCCTCAGCGTATGCCTTGAACATCTCGAGGCTCATCTCTACGTTGTCGAGGTTCTTGTCGTCCTCAGCACCTGTGTTGGTGTATGAACGGATAGCGTCACCGAAGTCATTCAAAGATGTAGAAGACATCACTGTATCGAGGTCGATCATGCAGAGCATACTGCCATCAGCCTTGTTGAAGAGGATGTTAGAGATCTTGGTGTCGTTGTGAGTAACGTGCATTGGGATAGTGCCATCCTCTACGAGTGACCAGAAGTCGAGCATCTCCTTTCTGCGTGACTCGATCCATGAGATCTCCTCCTGGAGCTGGGCAACGCGACCTACAGGGTCAGCAGCGATAGTCTCATCCCACTGCTGGAATCTCCAACGGATGTTGTGGAAGCCCTTGATGGTCTCGTTGAGAGGCTGTGTGAAGTCTGAAAGCAGAGCCTGGAAACGGCCTGTTCCGAGACCTCCCTGGTATGCGAGCTCAGGAGTGTCTGCGCGTACAGGCGATGTAGTGTCAGGAATGAAAAG